>JAVVEY010000086.1:0-11631 GCA_032250675.1 Longimicrobiales bacterium
GTGGGGACGGGGCTTGCGGGGGTGGCCGTCCTCGTGATCGCGCGCCTCGCCTCGGGGATCTTCGGGTGGCGGGAGACGCGCCTCGCCGAGCGGCTCATCCCGACGACGCCCGCGGAGCGTTCCACCTTCGCCTTCGCCTCGTGCGTCTCGGGGGCCGGCGAGGAACTCGCCTACCGGGGATTCCTCCTCTCCCTCCTCGTCGCGACTTTCGACGCCGCGTGGATCGCGGTCCTCGTGAGCTCGCTCGCCTTCGCCATCCTCCACGCCTATCAGGGCCCGCTCGGGATCGTCCGCACCGCGGTGATCGGCGTCATCTTCGCGTGGGCCGTCCTCGCGACCGGCTCGGTCTGGCCCGTCGTGGTCGGACACATCATCATCAATGGTGTGGCCGGACTCGTACTCGGCCGATGGCTTCTGCAGAGGGACTGACACGCGGTGGAGATCGATCTCGCACTCATCGCCGACGCCGCCACCGTGGATGGCGCCGGCAAGCTCAACATTCTCGGGGTCTTCGACCATATCCAGGCGCGCGAATTTCCGGTGCGCCACGAGCGGATGGTCCTCGTGCTGCGCTTCAGTGCGGGGGTCGACGAGGCGGGCACGCACGAAGTCGCGATCGTCGTCCTCGATCCCGGGGGCGATGAGGTGGCACGGATGGATGGGCAGATCCAGCTTGGAGGGGGACGCCCCGATGCACAGATCCGACTCCCGCAGATCGTGCACCTCGACGGTTTCGTCTTCCCCGAAGCGGGGGTCTATTCGGTCGAGGTCCACGTCGGGGGAGAGCTCCTGACGACGCAGACGCTGCGTCTCTCGGAGGCGGCACGAATTGCGCAGGCGTGAACCCCCCGCCTCTTCGGGGGTCGAAGAGGAGAGACCCCCGCAGATCAACCACGAGGACGGCGATGATCTTCACCTTCACTTTCGAGGAGCTTCAGGCGCTTCGAGCGGGTGCGCGTGTCGTCCTCAACCGCGAGATCGGAGGACGGTCGACCGCCGTGGCCGCGCCGCCCGAGGTGCGCGTCCGTGTCGAGACGCTCCTCGGGCAGATCGATGGCGGGATCTCGCTGCACACCGTCGCCGATCAGCGGCGGGCACGCGCGGCGCTCGACGTCATCGTCGATGCTCTCCTCGCCCGGATGCACGAGGAGATCGATCTCTCGCACCCCGCTGCCGAACCGGCGGTGGCGGCCTACTTCGAGTACGCCCACGCGCGCAGCGTGCTGCACCGCATCCGCGAGATCGGCGACGAGATGGTCGCGCTCATCGAGGTGGTGACGGGCGCGCAGCCGGACGACCTCGTTGCGGAGACCTTCGAATTTCCGGATTGACCCCCCGAATCCGACGCGCGCCGTGAGCGACCGCCTCGCGTCGCTGCGGCGCCTCGCCGAGGCCCGCCCGGACGATCCGCGCGCCCGATTCGGGCTCGCCATCGAACTCCTCTCGGCGGGGCGCACCGCCGAAGGAGTGGACGAACTGCGCGCGTATCTCGAAGTTGGCAAGGATGAGGGGAATGCGTGGGGACGCCTCGCCGCCGCTCTCGTCGAGCTCGGACGCGTCGAGGAAGCGATCGCCGCCTGGGAGCGTGGGATCGATGTTGCGCTGGACCATGGTCACCCGACGATGGCCGAGGAGTTCAGAATGGCCCTGGAGACGATCGAACGATGAACGAGGACGAGAAGAGGGCAGCTTTCGAGACCGAAGCACTCGTGCACATGGACGCGGTCTACCGCTTCGCCCTGCGCCTCGCCGGCGATCCCGACCAGGCGAACGATCTGGTGCAGGATACCTTCATGCGGGCCTGGAATTCCTGGGACCAGTACGAAGAGGGAACTCGCGCGAAGAGCTGGCTCTTCACCATCTGCCGGAACGTATTCCTCCGGATGGTGGAGCGGAGCAAGCGCCACCAGACGACGGTCGAGACGAAGGCGCCTCGCGAGGCGATGCCGAGCGGTGGGAACATCGTGAACCCGATCTGGACTTCCACTTCACAGAAGGACCCCGAAGGGGATTTCTTCGATTCGATCGTGGACGAAGAGGTGTTGCGCGCGATCGACGACCTGCCCGAGGAGTACCGGACGGCCGTCATGATGTCGGATATCGAGGGGCTTCCCTACGCCGAGATCGCCGAGGCCACCGAGGTGCCCGTGGGGACGGTCAAGAGCCGGCTCTTCCGTGGGCGCCGGCAGTTGCAGAAAGTGCTGTATGAATATGCCGTGGAGATGGGGTATCTCGATCCCCGGCCCACGACCGCAAATGAGAGAGGAGAAGGATGATGCTGAAGACGATTCGACGGCTCTTCGGGGGCGGTGACGGGCTCCGCCCGGGGATGTCGTGTGAGGAGTCGCTCCGTCTCCTCTACGAGTACCTCGACGGCGAGCTGGACGATCTGACGGCCGGCGAGGTCAAGGCGCACTTCGATGTGTGCAAGGCCTGCTATCCCCAGCTTCACCTGGAGGAGCGTTTCCGGGAACGGCTGCGTGAGGCCGTCGCCAGCGACGACTGCCCCGATGCGGTGCGAGAGAATGTGCTCGCCGCCATCGAGGAGGCGTTCGAGCGGCAGTAGGGGGCAGGTGCCCCGCTTGCGGGGGTCGACGGTTTCCTAGAGGATAGGCGAACCCTCCCCACCGAAGTCCCCGCAGGAGCAGGAATGGCGACAGCTCAGCAGAGGGAGCGCATCGTTTCGCGCCCCATCGTTGATGAGATGCGGGAGTCCTTCCTGGACTACTCGATGAGCGTGATCGTGCAGCGCGCGCTGCCCGATGTGCGTGACGGCCTCAAGCCGGTGCATCGTCGCATCCTCTTCGCGATGCACGAGCTCGGACTCACCCCCGATACGGCGTACAAGAAGTCGGCGACCGTCGTCGGGGATGTCCTCGGCAAGTACCATCCGCACGGCGACTCGGCCGTCTACGACTCGATGGTGCGGATGGTGCAGGACTTCTCGCTGCGCTACCCCCTCGTCGACGGGCAGGGCAACTTCGGCTCGATCGATGGCGATTCGGCGGCCGCCTACCGCTACACCGAAGCGCGCCTCGCCCCGATCGCCACCGACCTCCTCCTCGACATCGAGCAGGAAACGGTCGACTTCCAGCCCAACTTCGACGGGCGCCTCGAGGAGCCCGTGGTGCTCCCCGCCCGCGCGCCCAACCTCCTGATCAATGGGTCGAGCGGGATCGCGGTGGGGATGAGCACGAATGTCCCCCCGCACAACCTCCGCGAGATCGCCGCCGCCGTCCGTGTGCTCGCCAACGACCCCGAGTGCACGATCGACGACCTCATGCGGCACGTGCCGGGCCCCGACTTCCCGACGGGCGGCTTCGTGATCGGCCGCGACGGGATCGAGGCGATGTATCGCACGGGGCGCGGGCGCGTCGTCATGCGCGCCCGGATCATCAAGGAGGCGCTGCGCGGGGGGAAGTCGCAGCTCGTCGTGACCGAGCTCCCCTACGCGATCTCGAAGGGGAAGATCATCGAGCAGATCGTGGCGGTGGCGCGCAAGGGCCAGCTCGACGACGTGGCCGATGTGCGCGACGAATCCGATCGCGAAGGGATGCGGATCGTGATCGAACTCAAGCGCGGCGGCGACGCCGGGCGTGTGCTCCAGGTGCTCCACACGAAGACGTACCTGCAGAGCACCTTCGGGGCGATCCTCCTCTCGCTCGACCACGGGCAGCCGCGGACGATGAATCTCAAGGAGATCCTCGAGCTCTGGCGCGACCACCGCATCGAGGTGGTGCAGCGCCGCTCGCGGCACCTCCTCGAGAAGGCCGAGGCGGAGCGTCACATCGCCGAGGGACTCGTCGCGGCACTCGACGCGATCGACGAGGTGATCCGGATCATCCGCGGCTCGGACGATCGAGCCCAGGCGTCGACGCGGCTGCAGGACGCGCTCGGGCTCAGCGAGGTGCAGGCCGGCGCGATCCTCGAGATGCGGCTCGCGCGTCTGACGCGGCTCCAGAAGAAGGAGATCGAGGCGCGGCTCGAGCGACTCGAGGTGACGATCGGCGAGCTGCGCGCGATCCTCGCGAGCGACGACCGCCAGATGGCCGTCGTCCTCGAGGAGCTCGACGAGGTGGTCGAGACGTACGGCGACGAGCGCCGCACGACGATCGTCTCGGAGACGGAGACGGAGGCCGAGGCGGTCGAGGAGGAGATCGCCGAGGAGGATGTGGTCGTGGCGGTCACGCACGAGGGCTACGCCAAGCGCATGCCGATGCACCTCTACCGGCGGCGCGTGAAGAGCGGCAAGGCGCTCGCCGGGATGGAGAAGCACGAGGAGGACTTCATCGAGCGGATCTTCGTGGCGCGAACCAATGGGTGGATCCTCGCCTTCACCGAGCAGGGACAGGCGCACTACCTCTCGGTGATCGACCTTCCCGAGAGCGGGCGCTCCTCGCGCGGCCAGAGCCTCTATGCGCTTCTACCCGGGGCGGACCGCGACGACCCGATCGTGGCGGTCCTCCCCGTCGAGTCGCTCGACGAGGAGGGGGCGGTGCTCGTCTTCCTCTCCGAGCGGGGACTCATCAAGCGCACCGAGCTCGCCGAATTCTCGAACCCGCGTTCGACCGGGCTGATCGCGTCGGGCACGCGCGAGGGAGACCGGATCCTCGACGTGCGCCTCTCCGACGGCGAATCGGAGGTCATCGTCTTCAGCCGCGCCGGCTTCGCGATCCGCTTCGCCGAGGCGGAGGCGTCGACGCAGGGCCGGACCGCCACAGGGGTCAAGGCGATCGCGCTCAAGGGCGATGGCGCCGCCGTCGGGATGCTCCTCGTGCGGCGCGAGGCGGACGTGCTCATGGTGCACGAGGACGGCACCGGCAAGCGCACGAGCGTCTCGGAGTTCCCGCTGCAGAAGCGGGGCGGCCAGGGCACGCGGATCACGCCGTCGAAGGGGAAGGGCTCGCCGCTGGTCGCGGCGCTCGAAGTCGGCGGCGACGATCGGGTCATGGCGGTGACGGCGGCCGGCCAGGTGTCGGGGGTGGCGGTCGCCGAGGTGCCGCTCCACGGGCGGCGGGCGGCGGGACGCGCGATCGTGCGGGTGCCGAAGGGGGATCGCGTCGTGGAGGTCGCGCGCAGCGCCGAGTCGCCGCCGGCCTCCCGCGCCGAGGCGTCAAAGGCGGCGCCGAGCGCGGATCCGGCGGACCTTGAGGATGCCGCGGAGTCGACGACCGCAGACCTCGGCGGTGCGTCGTCTTCCCCGGAATCTTCTCCTCCCACCGACCCCCCCTCCGACCCCGGCGGGCAGCTCGGGCTGCTCGACGATTGAACCTCTCCGGCCCCGGCGCCGGTTCATACCACACACCACACCGGCGCGCGCGCCGGTTCACACAGCCGACAAGGATGACCAGATGAAGTTTCTCGTTCTCGGGGCCGGTGCCCAGGGTTCTGCCGCGGCCTTCGACCTCGTGCGACGCGACGCCGTCGAGGAGGTCGTCCTCGCCGACTGCCTCGTCGACGACGTGCGCCCCTTCCTGAAGCCGTATCTGGGCGGAAAGCTCTCGGTGGCCGCCGTCGACGCGAATGACCCCGCGACGGTGCGCCCGCTGATGGAGCGCGCCGACGCCGTCGTCTGCGGACTCCCGTACTTCTTCGGCTTTCCGATGGCGAGGCTCGCCGTGGAGTCCGGCGCGCACTACTGCGACCTCGGGGGGAACACCGAGATCGTCGAGCAGCAGAAGACGCTCGACCAGGACGCCAAGCACGCCGGCGTGTCGGTGATCCCCGACTGCGGGCTCGCGCCCGGGATGGTCAATATCCTGGCGCAGGCCGGGATCGACGCGCTCGATCGCGCCGCCTCGGTGCGCATCTGGGTGGGCGGGCTGCCGCAGTACCCCAGGCCCCCCCTGAACTACCAGATCGTCTACTCGATGCAGGGCGTGCTCGACTACTACACCACCACCTCGATCATCCTGCGCGGCGGCGAGGTGACCGAGGTGACCGCGCTCTCGGAGATCGAGTCGCTCGAGGTTGACGGCGTCGGCGAGCTCGAGGCGTTCCACACCGCCGGCGGGATCTCGAGCATGCCGTACCGCTACCAGGGCGTGATCCCCACGATGGAGTACAAGACGCTCCGCTACCCCGGGCACGCGCAGATCATGGAATCGATCCGCGAGCTCGGGCTCATCTCCGACGTGCCGATCTGGCACCAGAGCTGCGAGGTCGTGCCGCGCGACGTCTTCATCGACATCGTCTCGCCGAAGCTCCGCAACCCCGACGGCGACGACCTCGTCGCCCTGCGCGTGCGCGTCGAGGGCGAAGCCGAGGGGGAGCCCGCGTGGGTGCAGTACGACCTCGTCGACCGCTACGACGCCGAGAACTGCGTGACCGCGATGATGCGCACCACCGGCTACTCGCTCGCCATCACCGCGCTGATGCAGGTGGATGGGCGCGTGGAGCGCATGGGCGTGCTCACCCCCGACGAGGTGATGCCCGCCGCGACCTACATCGACGAGCTGGCCGGGCACGCGGTCGAGATCGTGGAGACGCGGGGGTGAGCCTGCGGGCGGCGGCGGACCGCGCCGTTTTATCGGGACGAGGCACCACCGCGGTGGGCCCATCCGTGCATGGCCCCGCACCGGGCAGAGCGATACCTTCGGTTCCACCCGCACCCTCGGCGTGCCGACGCGCGCTGCCCGAACGCTCCCTCACCTCCTTCGATGACTCCTTCCGAGTATCAGCAGCTAATCGGATTCCTCTCGAAGAAATTCGATGGGATCGACGGGCGATTCACGGGGGTCGAGGGGCGACTCACGAAGGTCGAAGTCGGTCAGGAATCACTGCGTGACGATCTGCGTGCCGTCGCCGAGGGGGTTCGCATGAACCATGAAGCGATCGAGCGCACGCGATCCGAGGTCGCCCACAATCGCGAATCGATTGATCTGAATCGTGTCGAGATCATGCGAAACCGCGAATCGATCGAAGTGAATCGCGTCGAGATCACCTGCAACCGCGAAGTGATCGAGCGTCACCTCGCGATGTAGCGGGAAGCGCGCCCGGTCCAGTAATGTGCCGCAGGAGCCCGTTGCGGACCGCGGATTGGGTCGGGTAGGCGCGCGCCTCCACCGCGCATGACAGCGCGTCCCGCCATGGGCTCGCCCCGCGGGGGCCAGTACACTCGTGACCACGGAGCGCAGACGTGGGAACGACGGTGGAGCAGCCCGATGCCGGGTCACGGTCCAGCTCGGATCGGACGTAGTTGAGGTCAGCCTGGGCGAGGGCTGGACGGCGCATCGTCAGGCGATGCACACGATCCCGATCTGCTCCGGAATGGAACTCACGGTTAACGTAAAGTGTTAAGATAGCGAGAACGGAGCGAGCGTCGATGATCGTCTCGTTCAAGGACAAGGGCACCGAAGATGTGTACGATGGCAAGGACTCCAGCGTCGCCCGGAGGACGCTGCCGTCCGAGCTTCATGCCAAGGGTGCAAAGGCGTTGGACCGGCTGGGCGCAGCCGTATCCTTGCGTTCCCTTTCGCTGCCCGGGTTGAGACTCGAGAAGCTGAGAGGGGACCGTGCTGGGCAGCATTCGATCCGGATCAACGATCAATATCGAGTCTGCTTTCGTTGGAGTGACTCGGGTCCTGAAGACGTAGAGATCGTCGACTACCACTGAGCTTGTTCGCCACGACCTGGAGGCACCATGCGCCTGCCGACACATCGGCGACCGACCCATCCGGGAGAGGTCTTTCTGGAGGATTTCCTGGTCCCCTTGGGAATCACGCAGCGAGAGGCGGCCGAGCGCCTGCGTATGTCATACCCGAGGATGAACGAAATCGTCAACGGGAAGCGCTCGGTCACACCCGATACGGCCCTCCGGTTCTCGAAGTTCACGAGTACCGAGCCTGAGTTCTGGCTGAACCTTCAGCAGGCCGTGGACCTCTGGGACGCCCTCCACTCCGATGACGCAGCCGAGCTCCACCAGATCCAGCCGGCCTACGTCGCCTGATCCGCGGCAAGGGATGACCGCGAGCCGCACAGCCCCGCCCGAAGCAGGAGTCCCGGCTCCCCGCCGTCCTCGCCCAGCCGGAAGTCGCACGGCTGCTGACGATCCCGCGGAACCTCAAGCATCGCGCGCTCCTGCTGCTCCTCTACTCGTCGGGACTCCGGGTCAGCGAACTCGTGCGCCTCCGACCTGAAGATGTCGATGTCGAGCGAGGCCTTCTGAGGGTCCGGCGTGGGAAGGGAGCCAAGGATCGCTACACGTTGCTGGCCGACCGGGCCGTGGAAGCGCTTCGCCTCTACCAGGATGCGTACCAGACCGATCGGTGGCTGTTTCCCGGCGCCAGGAGAGACCGGCACCTCACCACGTGATCCGTGCAGAAGATGGTCGTACGCGCCGCCCGGATCGCCGGCATTCGGAAGCACGTCACACCGCACACCCTCCGACACAGCTTCGCGACCCACCTGCTCGAAGGCGGCACGAACTTGCGAATCATCCAGGAGCTGCTTGGCCATGCCAGCACCCGTACGACCGAGCGCTACACGCACGTGGCCCGGTCCACCTTCGAGGCCGTCCGGAGCCCCCTGGACAACCTGGAGTAGCGGGCAGGTCGTAGCGTCCAGCTTGCGTGGCCGCCCCGTGCCTCCCATCGTCACGTCAATGGCCACGCCCCCGCACCGCGAACTTCGGGTTCGGATATCGGACGTTATCAGAAAGCCAGCTGATACCACCGGAGAGCAGTTCAAGATGAGTATTGGATGGTACGAAGGAGGAACGAGCGATTGGGCTCACCCCTGGGAATGCGAGCTCTCGAAGAAGCGGATGCCACCGCCTTTGCCGAAGCATTTGCTGAGATGGGCTGGAACAAGCCAGCGGCTCAGTTCAGCCGGTATCTTCGAGAGCAGAAGATGGATGCCGCAGAAGCTTTGGTCGTAGAAAGGAGTCCCGTGGTCGGCTTGGGCGTAGGGCTTCATTCGGGATACGGAAGCGCGCAGCGGCTCTACTTGCAGCGCGGCTATGTACCGGACGGTGCTGGAGTGGTCGTCGATGGGAGGAGCGTGCCCGAGGGTGCCGAACTCAAGTTGGACGACAGTCTCGTGCTCAGGATGACGAAGGAGTTGGAGTAATGACGTCGCTGTCTATGGCGTGGACCCTGGGGCTGGCCTGGATGGCCGGTTTGTCTATTCCGGCCGGGGCCTTGATCTCCTCAAATGTTGAATTGAGGAGTGCGTGCCTGAGAATGAAGCTGGACAGTTTCGTGTCGTATTTCGGAGGCGGTGCGTTGTTGGCAGCGATAGCGCTCGTCTTGATTCCACGCGGTATCGAAGATCTGTCGGTGCTTTTTGTTGGCCTGGCCTTCGGAACGGGAGGACTCGTATTCTGGCAGTTCAGTGCTTGGGCGGAACGTACGCACAATTCTGCGGCGCAGTTCGTGGGCATGCTGCTGGACTTTTTCCCGGAGGCCATTCTACTCGGCGCGCTGGCAGCAAGCGGCTCGAATATGGTCTATCTTCTCGCTGGTCTGATAGCGCTGCAAAACCTGCCTGAAGGGTTTGCCGCCTATATCGAAATGCAGGAAAACATGAGCTCGCGATCCCGCTTGCTAATGCTCTTCCTCGCCGTTTCAATGGTGGGGCCCCTGGCGGCGTGGCTGGGATTCGTATGGTTTTCGTCAAGCGAATTTATACTTGCGATAGTCCTGTTGTTCTGCAGTGGCGGTATCCTCTATCTGATCTTCGAAGATATCGCGCCTCATGCACACAGCGAGAGCAACAGCTTCCCGGCTCTAGGAGCCATATGTGGGTTTTTGCTGGGCCTGGTCGGTACGATGCTGATCCATTGAGTGACGGGTGAAGTTGATCCCATACGGTGGACACCTGATCTCTATGGAGAAAGGAGCCCATACTGAAGAAGTTCGCTCCGAGGCTGATTGCCGAAGCCGTGGTGATCTTCGCCTCGATCGGTCTCGCGCTGATTGCTGATGATTGGCGCACTGCGAGAGACGAACGTGTCGCGGAGACAGAGGCCCTCGAGGCGATCGCGCGGGACCTGGCGTCCGAGGCCGAGGATCAGCGCGTATTCGCGACACGCCTGGGCGACCAGCTGACCGCGCGAGTCTCGCTGTCGAGCCCTTTGTCCAGAGGGCGCGAGCGAACTCCCCATCGTGGGAGATCACCGGTCTCCACGAGCTCGGACGACTGAACTCCGACCGTGAGGTGATGGGTTCGCTTGTTTCGGCCGCGGCCGCTCGCGACTGGCTGCGCATCCCGATCGAGGACATCTTCCTCCCGGAGAACGCCCGTCTTCACCCGGTGATCCTTGCGTATCTGGGCGACCGGCGGTGAGGCCTGTTCAGTAGATCTGGACTCCTTCTCCAGTCGCTCGATGCGTGCAGTGGTCTCGCGGCTCTTCTCTCGGAACGCCTCGATCTCGTCGAGGGCACGCGCACGAGTGTAGATTGGCCTTCAGGGCCGTCCATTCCGTGGCACAATGGTGCCGATGAAGGGGGGGAGTCCATGCCATCAGTTGTCGGCTACCCTGACTACGTCCGCTCCGGTGAACACGGCTCGCGTTGCGCGCCGCGTCGACAACCCCTAAACGTTGGCTACCATCGCCGCTCCCGTTCCCGAGGAGCGCTTTGGTGGGATGTGTGCGTAGATTGGCGGTGGTGTTCGGCCGACCGTAGTTGGTGCCAGGAGGTGTGCATGGATTACTTCGACAGATTCGAGTGGGCGGTCCCTTGGGCTTTCCATGACGCGGTCGACCAGTGCCGGTTCGAACGAGGAGATACCCTCTACGACACCCGTGACGCCTACGGGCCGGATTGGGGCGAGGCATGCAAAGCGATCCGGAATCACCTCCGCGTCCGCTACCCTGACAAGCTCACGACATCGAGCCCAATCGATGGTGACTCGATCTTCAACTCGAACTGGAAATCTGAGGTTCGGGTGGATGTGTTCGAGGACGGCAACCAGATCGAGAGCGAACTCGTCTCAACCCAGGGTCGCCTCTATACCGTCGTTTGGCACGGTGATCTCTCGGTTCTCAGCCCCGACACGCCTGACCCAGACGTGCCAGCCGGGTGGCGAGATGTACTTGCCCGTCTTGAGTCCGTCGAGGATTTCGCTGAGGGATCGAGGTTTAGCGGTCCGGTGTTCGCGATGCCGTACGACGCCGCCAGTTCTTTATCTCGCGAGAAGTATCGTGCAGTCCTCTCGCGACTCGACGAGCATCTTGGAGAAGGGCCGGTCGTTCTCTGGCCCGGCGAGGCAGGCCTCGATGACGCGGACTCGGTGGCACCGACGGTATATGTGGCCTTCTTCCCCGGGCGTGCTCTCAGCATCGATGCGCTCAAGGCCTTGGTAAAGGATGCCCTGTACTCGCCGACCAAGGGGGCCAGAAATCCCAAGTTCCGTCTCCTCGCCCACGGAGCGATCTTTGGGCGATGAGGTGCGGTTCCCGGTACAGGGTTCGACTCCGGAGCCCTACTCGGTGACGTTCCACCGACATGGGTCGGAGCTACGAGCGTCGTGCACCTGCCGAGCGGGTCAGTTCGGGACCTACTGCAAGCACCGCATCGCGATTCTCAGCGGCGACTCCTCGGCGATCGTGAGCGAGAACGTCGGCGACGTAGATACGGTGGTCGAGTGGCTCGCTGGTTCGTCGCTCGCTGAGGCGTTCCAAGAGCT
>JAVVEY010000087.1:0-11606 GCA_032250675.1 Longimicrobiales bacterium
CCTGGGAGATCGAGGCGCGGGCGCGGGAGGCGCTCGACAGTGGGTGAGCGGGGGGTGAGCGGGACGGTCCTCCCACATCGCCCGGGCTCGGAGCGAGCACTCGACAACGCCTCCGTACTTTCCGGGTGCTCCGGTCGTGGCGCACGGAAGGCCCCGCCCTCGAGGCGGTTGGCGGACCGGCATGGACCGTGCGATCTTTCTACCTGCATGCGAGGCCGCCGGTACCGCGATCTGCGCGGCTCTGCGCGGCCCCGAGACTCACCTGCAGGAGGATTCCGATGCGACTTCTCCCGATGACTTTGACCGCACTCACTGCGCTCACTCTGGCCGTTCCCCTCTCGGCGCAGCAGGGCCGCGCGCAGGGGGGGCGAGGGCAGGAGGAGCGGACGGAGTCGGTCCCGTGGTGGATGCCACGCGGCCCCGACTTCGCCGGCAACACCGACGGGAAGCGCGGCAAGGGTCCCCCCTTCTGCCGGAATGGGCGCGGACACCCCGTGCACGGGATGGAGTGGTGCGCCGACAAGGGGTGGGCGCGCGTGGAGTGGGACGACGTCGTCTTCCGCGAGAGTGCGCGCTCGCGCTCCGAGCCGCTCCTCCGGCGACCCACCCTCTCCGACATCCTCGGCGAGGTCATTCTCGGGAGGCTGACCGGAGAGGCCTCCAACCGCGGACTCGACGGCGAGATCGAGGGCCAGTGGGTTGGGCAGGACGACGGACCCTCGATCCTGCAGCTCCGCGTGGGTGATTCACCCCTGGCGGAGCTCACCGATATGGATCGCGACAATCGAGCCGACGTCGTGCTCCTGATCGACCCGGAGTAGGGGTCGATCAGGAGGAGGGGGGATCGCGCACTGCAGATCGCGCGCTACAGATCGAAGATCCGCTTCGCATTCCCTCCGAGGATCCGCTCCACCGTGTCGTCGCGCAGCCCGAGCTTGTCGAACTGCTCAAGGTAGCGCGTCCAGTCCAGGCCGTTGGACCCGAAGAGGATCTTCTCGCTCCCCACCCGCGAGTGCAGAAAGCGCTCCAGCGCCGGGCTGAAGTAGGCGGGAAGCCAGGCGCTGGTGGAGAGGAAGACGTTGGGCCACTTGCTGATGACGGCGAGCGCCTCCTCCACCCAGGGCCATCCGGTGTGGGTGCCCACGAGGGTGAGCCCGGGGAAGTCGCAGGCGATCCGGTCGAGCTGGATGGGGCGCCCGTGCTCGCTCGGCATCGCTTCGAGGACGTGTCCCACCTGCATCGACACCGGGACGCCGAGGCTCTCGCAGAGGGCGTAGAGGGGGTACATCTTCCGGTGATCGAGCGGGATGTCGTACCCGTAGATGTGGATGTAGACGCCCTTGAATCCCCGCTCGGTGACGTCGTGCTCCACCTTCTCCAGGCTCCGGCGGATCTGGGTGGGATCGTAGTCGGCCAGGCCATGAATGCGGCCGGGGAATTGCTCGCCGAGCTCCTCGATCCGGTCGGTCATGTCGGGCGCGAATCGGGCCTGTCGCGTATACGACCAGGCGAGGAGGTCGGTGGCGAGCACGGCGTCCACTCCGGCGGCGTCCATCGCGGCGATCATCGCCTCGCCGCTCTCGTATCCGTCTCCCCAGGCGAGCTCCACCTTGCACTTGAGCTCGCCGGGAGAGTTGGTGGCGTCCATCCACCCCTCCTTCCACTCGCGGAGGAGGAGGGGGAAGAGGGTGTCGACGATCGGCGGGTTACCCGACATGGAACGCTCCTGGCTCAGCAAAGGGGATCACGGCGAGGGGGAGTACGCCGAAGGGGGTCGTGGCGACGGGAGTTGCGGCGAGGGGGATCACGGTGTGATCACGGCGCGGACGGCGTCGCCGGCCCTGAGGGTGTCGAAGGCGGCGGCCACCTCCTCCAGCTCGAATCGGTGGGTGACGAGCTCCTCGACGCGCAGCCGGCCCTGGCGCACCAGCTCGATGACGCGGGGATAGTCCACCGGGCGACACCCGAGGGAGCCCACGACCTCGAGCTCCCGGAACATCACCCGCCCGGTGTTGAGCGACATCGTGTCGGGGCTGTACCCGACGAGGACGAGGCGCCCCCCGGTCGCGACGCTCCCCAGCGCGAGCTCCTGCGTCTCGGGCCGGCCCACCACCTCGAAGGCGACCTCGGCCCCGCCCCCGGTCCGCTCCCGGAGCTCCCGATCGGGCCGGTCGTGGTCGCGGGGATTCACGGTGGATTCCGCGCCCAGACGCCGGGCCCACGCGAGCTTCGCCTCATTCAGATCGACCGCCACCACACGCGCACCCAGCGCCGCGGCGGTCTGGACCACATTCAGGCCGATCCCGCCGCACCCCACCACCACCACCCGATCCCCCGGGCGGACCCGGCCCCGGTTCACCACCGCGTGGTAGGGGGTGGTGAGGGCGTCGGCGATGATCGACCCCTCCACCAGGGGGATCTCGTCGGGGAGGGAGAAGACATCCCGGGCCGGCACCGAGACGAATTCGGCGTAGCCGCCATCCACCGCGTTGCCGATCATGGTGGAGTGGGCGCAGATGTTCTCGCGTCCGGTGCGGCAGGCGGTGCACCCCCCGCACGAGAGGACCGCAGCCACCAGGACCCGGTCGCCCTTCTGCGGCGTCTCCACCCCGGATCCCACCTCGACCACCGTGCCGGAGATCTCGTGCCCCAGGATGAGGGGGGGATCCTTGAAGGTGGGGGTGCCGTGGTCGAGGTAGTGCAGGTCGGTGTGGCAGACGCCGCACCCGGCGACCCGGATCAGGATCTCGCCGGGTCCGGGGGTCGGAGTCGGGACCTCCTCCACCGTCAGAGGTCGGCCGGACCCGTGGAATATCGCGGCTTTCACGGCGCGCTCCTCGTGTAGACCACGCGAAAGAGGGCGAGGGCGAGGGTGCACTTGCCGCACTCGCGGGCGAGCTCTCCGGGGTTCATCGGGTCGAGGAGGACGTCGTGCCCGAGCTCCCGGTAGAGGTCGGCCATCTCCTGCAGGCGGGGAGGGCCGCCGACGAAGCGTCGGGTCCACCCGTCGCGGGCGAGCTCGCGGTCGCGATCTTCCCTCACCCCCACCCCGGCCGTCATCATGCCGCCGACCCCTGGCGTTCCAGCTTCTCCAGGCGCCGGCGGGCCAGCACCGCGGCCCCGATCGCTCCGGTGAACTGGACCCACTCCTCCGAGGGGACGTTCACGCCGTCCCCCAGCTCCTCCCGGAGGATCCGGACCATCGTGGGGAAGCGCAGGATTCCGCCCACAAGGGTGAATTCGGGCTCCATCCCGACCCGCTTCATCAGGCGCACCGACTTCTCCACCAGCGACCGCATCGCCCCGTGCATGATGTCGGCCGGGGTCTCCCCATTGGTCACATGGTTGATGACCTCGGACTCGGCGAAGACCGCGCAGACCCCCGAGATCGACACCGGGGCGTCGGAGGTCTCCACGAGGGGGCCGATCTCCTCCAGGGCGAAGCCGAGGTACCCGGCCGCCTTCTCGAGGAAGGCGCCGGTGCCCGCGGCACACTTGTCGTTCAGGCGGAAGGAGCGGACCCGGCCGTCGTCGTCCACCTTCAGCGCCTTCATCGTCTGGCCGCCCACATCCAGGACCGTGCGGGTGTCGGGGAAGAAGGCGCGGCTCCCCCACGCCTGGGCCGTCAGGTCGGTGGCCTGGACGTCCCGGAATCCGATCCGGTTCCGCCCGTACCCGGTGGTGGCGAGATACGCCACCTCCCCGCGTCGGACCCCGGCGCGTGCCAGCGCCCTCTCCAGCGTCTCACGGGCCGCGTCCTCCAGGCGAAACCCGGTGGGACGCATCGCGACCCCCAGGGTCCTCCCCTCCTCGTCCAGGATCGCCGCCTTCGTCCAGGTCGATCCGATATCGATTCCCGCCGTGCAGCTCATGCCTCCTCCTCCCCGGCCGCCACGGCCTGAACCGTGTCGTCGCCGGTGCGCTCCAGGGCGAAGAGGGCCGCACCCAGCGCCCCCATGAAGTGGGACGCCTCGCTCACATTGACCTCGGTCTCCAGCACCTCGTTCATGACCGCCACCATCGCTCCGTTGCGGGCGACGCCTCCGGTGAAGGTGATCTGATCCTCGATCCCGACCCGCCGGAGAAGGGCGAAGGAGCGCTTGGCGATGGCCCGGTGCACGCCGAGGAGGATGTCCTCGATCGTTCGTCCCCGGGCGAGCCACGAGAGGACCTCCGACTCGGCGAAGACGGTGCAGGTCGTGCTGATCTCCACCGGACGCCGACCGCGCAGAGCGGTCGGGCCGAGGTCGTCGAGCTCGAGATCGAGCGCCCGCGCGGCCGACTGGAGGAAGCGGCCCGTCCCCGCCGAACACTTGTCGTTCATGCAGAAGTCGAGGACGTCGCCGTCTTCGCGGACCCGGATCGCCTTCGTGTCCTGTCCGCCCATGTCCAGGACGGTCCGGGTGCCCGGAAACATCTCGGCGGCGCCCCGGGCGTGACACGCGATCTCGGTGACCTGGGTGTCGCCGAACTCGACCTTGTAGCGCCCGTACCCGGTGCCGATGACGCCGGCGACGCGTGACCGGGGGACCCCGGCCCCCTCCAGCGCCAGTTCGAAGGCCCGTTCCGCGGCCGCCACCACATCGCCCCCCGTCGCGATCAGCGCCCGCCCCGCGATGCGCCGCCTCTCGTTGATGACCACCGCCTTCGTCTGGGTCGAGCCGACATCCACTCCGCCGGCCCAGATCATGACGCACCTCCCACCGTCGCTTCGACGGCGTCGAGTCGGACCTTGCGGGAATCGAGACCTTCGAAGAAGGCATCGATGCGGTTCTTGAGCTGGGCCACCGAGACCACCCGCGGGTCCATCATGTCCGACTCGATGTAGAGGGCGAGGGCGTCGCTCTCCTCCAGGATCCGCTTCCGGCTCGAGGCGAGCCCGGTCGAGACGGTCCGGCAGCTCTTGACCGGGTGGTAGACCACCCCGTCCAGCCCGTACTCCTCGATGCTGCGCAGGAGGGCGTCGTCCTGGAAGATCATGCTGTCGGTGGCCATGCGGACGCCGGCCAGCACCCCGTCGGCGAGGGCGTCCAGCGGGTGTTCGAGGTCGTACTCGTGCTCCAGATTCAACCCTCCGGAGGCGAACCAGAGGTACGAGGAGCCGACGAAGACACCGCCCCAGTCGCTGAAGAGGCGCTGAAAATCGCTGAAGATCGGGTAGCAGGGGACCCCGACGAAGGCGAGACGGTAGCGCTCCTCCGTGGCCTCTCCGAGCGCCGAGATCCCGCGCTCCACGCGGTGCTCCATCTCCTCGACCAGCTCCTGGAAGTAGCGCGCACCCGCCTCGGTACCGCGGTGGGCGTTCGCCACTCCGAGGAAGATCGTCCCCTCCATGACGGCGTCGAAGACGGCGGGTCGGCTCCGGTTCAGTTCCAGCACTCGGCGATAGGCGTGCCCCATCTCGTTCGTCCAGCGCAGCGTGTCCCGGAGTCGATCCTCGTCGAAGGGGCGGCCCGTGACGGATTCGAGCAGTTCGATGAGCTCCTCGAGCTGTCCCCGGATGTACCGGCGGTCCCGATCGTCATCGGCCGTCGAGCTCTTCACCAGGGGATAGCGGGTGGAGCCCCGCGTCATCGGCACATCGATGGTGGCGACGGGGATGTCGTGAAGACGTTCCCAGATCTCGGCCCACTTGATGTAGGTATTGCACGCGTTGGTGAGGACGGCGATCGCCGGCGGGGGGATCCGCCCCCGGGGGTGTTCTCCCCCCCGAAGCTGGAGCGCGTAGTCGGCCTTCACGTAGCCGCACACATCGGGAGAGAAGCCGTGGTCCTCGGCCTCGCTGAGGTAGCCGTCCGAGACCTTCCTCACCGCCGTCTGGAGCGAATTGATCTCCGGGAAGACGACCGGGAGATCGAAGACCCGCAGCAGCTCGACCAGGCTGCCCATGACGAAGACGTAGGCCGCCGGCACCCCCCGCTCCGCGGCGTCGGTGAGCTCCGCGTACCACGCGTCGAAGAGTCGGCGGCCCTCCCGCGCGCCCCGACCGACGAGCTCGTCTTCGCTGACCGTCTTCGCCATGGTGCCGTGCTCCTACTGAAAGAGGATGTTCTCCACGAAGGTCTCGAGCTGCACCTGGAGGTGGTCGTAGCCCTGCATCTCCTCCTCGAATTCGGAGAGGAAGTACGGGATGCCCGCCCGATCGAGCGCCTGGGCGTAGGCCACCTGCTCGTCGAGCCCGGGCTCGCACATCTTGGCGGCGGCCACGATCGCCGCCTCCGCCCGCGACGCCTCGATCCGGGCCAGGAGCATCTCCTCCTTCGGCTTGCGCAGGTCGTGCTGGACCGGGCTGTACGAGGAGCGCTCCAGGTACGCCTCGGCCAGACCCGCCACCGGATCGCTCCCCGGATCCACATCCTCCAGGATCCACCGCAGCCCGATCAGGAGGTCGTCGTCCACGACATCCACGAACTCGGCGATCGCCGCCAGGAGGTCGAGGGGCGGCTGCTCGCAGAAGCCCCCCTCGAAGACCACCCGCATCCGGTCTTTCGGCTTCCGCTCCCGCCTCCGGATCAGGGGGAGAAGTCGTCGGAGGAGGGCGTTGTGCTCCTCCCGGGGGAGGAGTCCCGCGGTGGCCACCAGGACGTAGGCGTCATCCACCGGAAGGAGCCACGGCGTCTCGCGCTTGATGGCGTACACCTCGCGCAGGAGGCGCCGGTTCTCGTTGAAGAGGTGGATGGAGTGGCGGAGGGCGTCGTCGTCGACCCGCCGCCCGGCCACCTCCTCGATGTGGCCGAGAATCCGTCGATATTCTCCGGTGAGCCAGGTGTGGGAGTGACGGGAGTTCGGGTTCTGCGGAAAGAAGAGGATCTCGGCGGGCGCCTCGAGGTTGCGGGACCAGATCCCCGCCAGATTCCGGGCGGCGTCGCAGATCGGATGGGTGACGAAGAGATCCGGGACGAGCCGGTCGGTGAGCGCGAGCTCGAGCGAGCTGCGCAGGATGGAGCAGAGCGCCGACCCGAAGAGGGAGTCGGCCTCGCGTCGTTCGATCCGGCTCCCCCGCACCTTCACCGGCAGCATCCCGGCCGCGTGCGCGAGCTCCTCGGGGAAGTAGACCTGGAAGTGGGCCAGCACCCGGCCGCCCCGATCCCGCCAGCGCTGGACGGTGGGCAGGTCGGGGTCCTGCACCACCTCGCGGAGCTCGAGCATGAGGGGCTCCAGCCCCGCGTCGAAGTTCAGCTCGAGGAGAGGGTCGAAGTCGTCTTCGAGCGCGGAGGATGGAGCCGGAGGTGTCGGCATCTTCATCGGTGCGCCCAGACCGGTTGACGCTTCTCGAGGAAGGCGGCGAGCCCTTCGTGGGGGTCGTCGAGCTCCATCAGATCGTCGCGGTAGATCGACTCCGCGCGCCGGAGTGCTTCGGTGAGGGGAAGCTCCTCGGTCTCCCGGACCGTCCGTCGGGTCAGACGAAGCACCGGGCGGCTGAGGCCGGCCATCGCCTCGACGTACGCGTCGACCTCCTCCCGGAAGCGGTCGACCGGGAACACCCGTCCCACGAGCCCCAGCCCCTGCGCCTCGGACATCTTCACCGTCCGCCCGCTCAGCAGCAGGTCGAGGGCGGTCTGGCGCCCCACGAGGCGGGGGAGGAGGACCGCGGCGGCCGGGGGGAAGAGGCCCAGCCGGATCTCGGGCTGCCCGAGTACGGCGTCGACGCGGGCGAGCACGATGTCGGCGGCCAGCATCAGCTCGCACCCGCCGCCCAGGGCGGCGCCGTTCACCGCCGCGACCACCGGGATCTCGAGGTGGAGAAGGCGCTCGATGACGCCGTGGAAGGCCCGCAGCATCGGCTCCACCCGCTCCTCGGTGTGATCGGCCACGTCGACCCCGGCGCAGAAGGCCCGACCGCGGCCCGTGAGGAGGACGACCCGGACCTCGGGGTCCTCCGAGGCGGCGGCGAGGGTCCGATCCAGCGCCTCCATCATCGCGATGTCGAGGACGTTGAGGGGGGGGCGGTTCAGCTCGATCCGGAGGACACCGCGGATCCGCTCCACGACGATCGATCCGCTCTCCCGCGTCGTCCCGGCGGGCGTCATCGGTCGGCCCTCGATGCGGGGGTGAGGGCAGGCGTCACCACTCGCTCATCCACGTACGCATTCGCCCGCCCGGCCAACGCCTCGTAGTAGCGTTCGAAGAAGACCGAAGCGCACTCTCCGGCCCACCCCTCGGGGAGGAGACGCTCGGGGAGGTATGGATCGAGGAGCGGGAACTCCCGGTACTCGTGGATCAGCCGAAAACGGCGCACGAAGGCGTCTTCGGGGGTGATGCCGTCCCCGTCCTCCCCGCGGTCCGCCGCCGCCCGGAGCTCCTGGAAGCCGGAGATATGCCTGCTGATGAACTCCTGGTATCGGCCGTTGATCCTCTCGAGGTCCCAGCATCGGGAGACGAGCGTAGCGGGATCGGAGCCCCCGAGGTGGTCGGCCCGGAAGACCTCCATGTACCCGGCGAGTCCGAGCGCTTCGGCCTCCCGGCGCACCTCGTCGGCCACCGGGTGCGGAGAGATCCAGAGCCCGTTTCCCAGCGAACCGAAGCCCAGCCAGAGGAGACGATCCCGAAAGCGGTCCCTCAGCGATCGCTCTTCTTCGGGGATCGAGTACGTCACCAGAAGCCACCGGCCGTCCCCGGCGTCCCCCCACCGGGGGTGGTGGATTCGCTCCTCCCCCTCCTCCAGGAGGCGACGGCCGTGGGTGGTCAGCTCGTAGAAGCTCTTCCTCCCCTCCCGGAAGGTGGTGAACCACCCCTCCGCGCACATCCGGGAGAGCGTCGTCCGGGCCGACGTGGCCGAGACCTCCAGCGGTTCGAGGAGATCCAGGATGCTTCCCACCCAGACCGGCCCCGGACGGTGGAGGAGGTAGTCCCCGAAGAGGGTGAAGACCAGGTCCTTCGGACGCGCCAGCACCATGGGAATTCGGGGCTCGAGGTCAATCTATCACATATTGATTACGACCGTATAATAAATGTCATATAACAGGAGCGCAAGAATTCCGTTCGATGACGGGGGGGGAGAGAGGGACCGATGACCGTGACGACGAAGCCCTCGATGGGCGGCCGCCTGTGCCTCCTGAACCGCTACCTGACGCTCTGGATCTTCACCGCGATGGTCGCCGGCGTGCTCTGGATCGCGTTCCCGACGCTACCCCGCCGAGGAGGCACCGTCCCCGAACTCGACCTCGGTCGTGATCTCGATGCACCGATCGATGCGGATCTGCGCGCGGCAGATGACGTCGGAGATGGGATTCTCCCCTGGGGAGGCTCGAAGCGGAGCTCGCGGGGAGAATCGTGGACCTTCCGGATCTCGGTCATCGAAAGACTTCTCGATTCTCCGGCTGGCTGAGGATGGTCGCTACTGGACTCGAACCAGTGACATCCACGATGTGAACGTGGCGCTCTACCAACTGAGCTAAGCGACCCCTTCCTGTGGCATACCCCCACGGGGACTCGAACCCCGGTCTCCGCGCTGAGAACGCGATATCCTAGGCCACTAGACGATGGGGGCATTCTGGCTCTTCCGGAGCCCGATCCCGCGAGCGGAACCCGGCGTCAGGAGAGGAACGAAAAGCTATCGGCTGGCCCCGGGCCGTCAACCCCCGAGCCGGGATCGCGTTGTGCGGATCCTCGGGGCGCGTTCGGGGTTCAGCTACGGTACCCCTCCTCACCACCCCACCCCCCGCCGATGTCCCGCAAGCTCAATGAGGAATCGATCGTCGACTGGCTCGCGACGCACCCCGAGTGGAAGCGCGACGGTGACACGATCCGCAAGACGGTGACCTTCCCGACCTTCCGAGACGCGATCGTCTTCGTGAACCGCCTGGCGAGTCTCGCCGACGACGCGAACCACCACCCCGACATCGATATTCGGTACAACAAGATCACGGTCGGGCTGACGACGCATGATGCCGGGGGGCTGACCGAACGCGACACGAAGCTGGCGGACCGGATCGACCACGCCTCGCGGACGCGCTGAGCGTACCCCGAGCCCGCTGTTGCCGCGCTGCGGCACGGCGTGTAGTCCGCCGGATCAGGAGCCTTCCAGGATCGTCTGCAACTCGGTGGGAGCCTCCACCAGATGTGTCGGGCGCGCCGCCTCGAGCGCCTCCCTGTCGAGCGCCCCCCACGTCACGGCGATCGTGGTGACTCCCGCGGCATGACCCGCCTCGATGTCGTGCACCGAGTCGCCGATGAAGACGACGCGGCGCGACGCGGTGACGCCGAGCCGGTCGAGAGCGCGGTGCACCGGCTCCGCATGAGGCTTGGGGCGGTGCACGTCGTCCGCCGTGATCACGACGGAGAAGGCGTCGGCCACCCCGCACGCATCGAGGGTGCGGCGCGTCATCGGAGCTCCCTTGCTCGTCACGATCGCCTGACACGAGCCGCGCTCGAGCTCCCGGTGAACGATCTCGGGGATCCCCTCGAAGGAGCGCACCATCTCGTCGTGCAACCCCTCCTGGACCCGCTTGTAGGTGCGTCGGAGCGCGAGCGCCTGCGCCTCGCTCGAAGCGATCTCACGCAGGGTGACGGGGAGGGGACGACCCACCGTCCGGAGCCAGGCCTCGGGGTCTCCCTCGTGCCCGAAGTGTTCGAGCATCATCTCCCGATAGCACGCGAGGATGAGGGGAATCGTGTCGGCGATCGTGCCGTCCAGATCGAAGAGGACGGCGTTCCACGGGGAAGGGGTCACGAGGCGCGGCCATGGAGGAGGAAGTCGAGGATGATCTCGATCGTCGTCGCGTCGGCGGGGAGTGTCCAGTGCATCGCGCAGCAGACCACGGTGTCGGGGACACCGGGGAGGGTGGCGCTCTCGGGAGGGATGATGTGGGTCTCGAGTTCGGTACGGATCGTGAGCCCTTCGATCCCCTCGGGAAGCCCGGGGTCGAGGGCGGCGAGGAAGTCGCTCTCGGGCTTCATCTCCTTCCCTCCGTCCCCCCAGGCGGCCAGCGAGGTGAGGGTCCCGCGGTGCGGTGACCCGAGGGTGACGAGTCGGCGCACCTCGCTCGCGCCTCCGTGCTGGAGGTACCATCGCGCGGCGAGCCCCCCCATCGAGTGCGCGACGATGTCGACGCGCTCGGCGCCCGTGCGCCGCCGCAGGGTGTCGACCGCCTCCCGGATCTCCTGGGAGTGCCGGATATTCGAGTCGACGGGATCGTCGAACCGGAGGAGGTGCACCGAGGTGTCTCCCCATCCCCGTGTGCGAAGCTGGTGGGCGAGGGGGGCGAGCCGGTCGCCCTCGTCGGCCCACCCCGGCACGAGGAGGACGGGGAGGCGCGGGCCGGGCTCCTCCGGGCCGGGAGCGGGAGAGGAGAGGGTCCCACCGCGGAGGAGCGCGAGGACGGCGATCAGGGTGAATGCGAGGGTCGACGCGGCTGCCGCGGCGAGCGCGAGGCGGCGGCTCATCGGCCCGCGTCCCGGAGCGCGTCATCGATCGCGCCGGCGGCGAAGGTCATCTGCTCGTCGGTGAGCGTGGCCGGCGGGGTCAGCTCGACGACGGCGCCGGTGGGTCCGGCCGGGAGGACGAGCACCCCGCGGCGGAGGAGTCGTTCGGCGAGATCGACCGCGCCGCCCGCCTCGGGGCGCCCGGAGGCGTCGAGGCAGTCGAAGCCGAGGAGGAGGCCGAG
>JAVVEY010000088.1:0-11520 GCA_032250675.1 Longimicrobiales bacterium
CCGCAGCGTCGTGGTTCGACCACCGGGACGCCACTCCGTATCCGAGGAGTCGGTAGGTCGCCCCTCCGTACCGGATGAAGGCGACCCGCCCCTCGAGTCGCTCCTGCTGGGCCGTCGCCCGGAACTCGAAGCTCGTCGCCGGAAGTCCGTTGATGTCACGCGTCACGATTCTGGACGGATTCACCTCACTCTGCGAAGCGAACTCCCGCGCGGCGATCGTGGGATCCGAATCGACGATCGTGAGTTCGAAGATCGCGTCCTCCTGCGCCGAGACGGCGATCACGGCCTGCTTCTGATTGATCACCTGCCATCCGGGCGGGGGGGCGAAGCGGAAGGCGAGATCGGCGTGATGGAAGACCCCCTCATCGGTGAACCCCTCCCGTGGATTCGGTCCGTAGGTGAGTCCGTCGAGCTCGCTCTTGAGCTCGGCTTCGCGCACCGTCATCTCGCCCGTTGCGAGGCCTTCGGCCTCCACCCGTGAGAGGATCGATTCGACGCGATTCTCCGGGTCGGGGTGGGTGGACTGCCACTCCGGAAGACGCCCTCCCTGCGAAGCGAGCTGACTCGCCCGTGCGAGCATCCCCATCACGCCCGCCAGTTCACGCGGATCGTACCCGAGCCGCGTCATGTACCGCACGCCGAGCCGGTCGGATTCGTCCTCGTCATCCCTCCCGAACTTGAGAAAGGCGAGGTTGATCCCGGTGCTCGCGAGATCCCCGAACTGGCGGGCCTCGGGAGAGAGGACCATCGCCGCCGTGAAGAGCCCGCCGGTGAGTTGAGCGCGGCTCATCTGGCTGACGCTGTGACGCGCCGTCACATGTCCGATCTCGTGCCCGAGCACCCCGGCGAGCTGCGCCTCGTTTTCGAGGTGCCCCAGGATCCCTCGCGTCACGTAGATGAAGCCGCCCGGGAGGGCGAAGGCGTTGATCGCGGGATCATCGAGAACGCGGAAGGTCCAGGGGAGATCAGGGCGTTCGGAGGTCGCGGCGAGACGCATGCCGAGATCACGAACGTACTCCTGCACCGAGGAATCCGGGTAGATCCCGAATTGCGCGACGACCTGCGGGTCCGACTCCCGTCCCATCTCGATCTCTCGTCCCTCGCCGATGAAGGAGAGCTCCCTCTCCCCGGTGGCGGGGTTGATCGCGCAGGCCGCGGAGACGAGGAGGGCGACGGCAGGGAGGGTTCGCAGGAGGTTTCGGATCGGAGGCATCGGGACGAATCGGAAAGTGTGGACGGCTGTACCCGGACCCCGGGAGAGGGAGGCGCCCCCGGGAGTCCGGCTCGGTTCACCGGCGAGGTTCGGCGAGATTGAATACCTTCTACCCCGTACGCCACGAGGGTTCACTTGACCAGATCCGCCATGCCTGCCTCTCACGCGTCGATGCGCTCTCTGGTGCTCGGAGTGACCCTCCTCGTGCCGCTCGCGTGCAGCGGCCCAGCCACGCCGGAGACGATCTCGCGAGACCGCTTCATCGAAGCGTACGTGGGGTTGCGCGTGGCGGCACTCAACGCGGGGCTGGCCACGGTCGACCCCCCCCTTCGGGACTCCGTCCTGGCGGCCGTCGGAGTCTCGGAGACCGAGCTCATCGAGTTCGCCTCGGTCCACGGGGATGACGCCGTCTTCATGCGCGGCGTCTGGGACGAGATCACCGAACGGCTCGAGGAGATCCCGCTCGACGTCGAAGGCGCGACGGATCCCGGGGGATGACGCATCGCCCTCCCCCTCCCTCCACCTTCGGTCCCTCTCAGTAGGAGCGCGCCCAGACCACCTCGTGCCGGGACTCACCCTCCCCGGAGATGCAACGCGCGGGTGGCGTCGACGAGCGGAACTCCTCGGTGGGGAGGCACCGGATCGTCGCCCGGAGCTCCTCCTTGGCGCGCGCCTCGACCTCCGGATCTCCATTCCACCCCGTGTAGACGAAGCCGCCTTCCCCTTCGAGGATCTCACGCAGCTCGCCCCATTCGGTCACGCCGCGATGGGAGTTTGCGTTCCGGCGCTCGACGGCGGCGGTCCGCAACTGGTCCTGCACCCCTTCCAGGCGCTGCGCGTGCGTGGAGAGGACCTCCTCTTCGGGGAGGAAGAGCTTGCGCTTCTCACCTTCGGGGATGACACGACGGGCGACCGCGAGCGAGCCCTTCTCGAGGTCCTTCGGACCGACCTCGATCCGCAGCGGCACGCCCTTGCGCTCCCATTCATAGTACTTCGCCCCGGGGTTCAGGTAGTCGCGGTCGTCCACCCGCACCCGCACCCCCTCGTCCCGGAGCCGCGCGGCCACCTCCTGCGCCTTCGTGACGGTGGCGGTGCGCTCGGCGTCGTCCCGGTAGATCGGCACGATGACCGTCTGGATCGGCGCGAGCCGGGGCGGGACGACGAGTCCCTGATCGTCGCCGTGCGTCATCACCATCCCACCCACGAGACGCGTCGACACGCCCCACGAGGTGCTCCAGGCATGCTCTTCGGTGCCACTCTCCGACTGGAAGGTGAGACCGGCCGCTCGGGCGAAGTTCTGGCCGAGGAAGTGGGAGGTCCCCGCCTGGAGCGCCTTGTTGTCCTTCATGAGCGCCTCGCACGACCAGCTCTGCACGGCGCCGGCGAACTTTTCCGCGTCGGTCTTGAGTCCGATCACCGGAGGCATGCAGATCCACTCCTCCATGAAGGCGCGATAGAGGTCCAGGATGAGGCGGGTCTCCTCGCGCGCTTCCGCCTCGGTGGCGTGCGCCGTGTGTCCCTCCTGCCAGAGGAACTCCGAGGTCCGGAGGAAGAGACGGGTCCGCATCTCCCACCGCATGACGTTGGCCCACTGGTTCATCAGGATCGGCAGATCCCGGTACGACTGGACCCACCGCGCATACATCTCGAGGATCATCGTCTCGGAAGTCGGCCGAATCACGAGGGGTTCCTCGAGCTCCTTCCCGCCGGCGTGGGTCACCACCGCGAGCTCGGGCCGGAACCCCGCGACGTGCGCCTTCTCCTTCTCGATGAAGCTCATCGGGATGAGGAGGGGGAAGTAGGCGTTCTCGTGCCCGGTCTCCTTCAGCCGGTCATCGAGCGCACGCTGCATCCGTTCCCAGATTCCGTACCCCCAGGGACGGATGACCATGCTCCCCCGGACGGGCGAGTGTTCCGCGAGTTCGGCGCGCTGCACCACCTCGTTGTACCAGGCGGAGAAATCGTCGGACTGCGAGGTGAGGGATCGGTCGTCGGACATGACGGAGGATCGTCCTGGGTCAGGTGGAGGAATCGGAAGAGCGGAGTGAGTCCCCGCCGTGTGGGTCGCCGTGGTGGTCAGCACGCCCGGAGGCCGCCCCGTGCCGGGGATTCGACGTCTCCGCGGCGGCGGGATCCCGGGCAGCACGGCGCTGGAGCCAATCGCGTTCCTCACGCCGGACCCGCCACCCGCTGACGCCGGCGGGAAGGATGAAGAGGAGGAGGGCGCTCACCGCCCAGGTCGTGCGGAAGTTCCAGCCGAGGCTCTGCGAGAGGAGCCAGGCGACGAGGAGTCCGGCAACGAGCGCGGCTCCGGCGGCCACCATCAGGAAGAGGTGCTCGAGGAGGTTGAGGCGGCGGATCGCCCGATCGGCCACCTCCCGCGTGAGTTCGGCCTCACGCCGTTCGCGATCCTCCGGGGAGTTGCTCATGCGCCGAGGCGGTCGACGGGGACCTCGCGTTCGCCTCCTCCCGCCATCTCGCGTACGACCGCGACCCCACGGGCGAGTTCGTCGGGGCCGAGCACGATCACCTCCCGCGCGCCCTCGTTCTCGGCGGCCTTGAACTGCTTGCGCACCGCCGCCGCACGGAGCGAGTACGCCACGGCGTGCCCCGCCCCACGGAGGCGTTGCGCGAGAGCGAGCGCCTCCGCATACGTCTCCTCCCCGATCGTCACGATGAAGTAGTCGATCGCATGCCGGGTGTCCGGACGGAGGCCGCGCTCATCGAGGAGTTCGCCGAGGACCACATCCCCCATCCCGAATCCGACGGCAGGGAGCGGCTCGCCTCCGACGAGTTCGAGCAGCCGGTCGTAGCGTCCCCCCCCACAGATCGCGCGTAGCTCCCCGGCCCGGTCGAAGATCTCGAAGACGATCCCCGTGTAGTAGGCGAGTCCACGGACGATGGTGAGATCGATCTCGACGAAGTCGGCGAACCCCATCGCCTCGAGGCGGGAGATGTACCGCTCGAGCCGCTCCAGGTGAGGGACCACGCGATCGCACCCTCCGAAGGCCTCGCGCAGATCGGCGAGCTCCGGGGCGTCGAAGAGCGCGAGCACACGATCCGCGATCTCGCCCGCGATCCCGACCTCGTCGACGAGGCGCGCACGACTCCGGTCCCGGGGTTCGCGCTCGAGCTTGTCGATGACGGCCCACGCGCCGGGCTGCTCGGCCTCCTTCACCCCGAGCTCGGTGAGGAGGGCAGCGAGGAGTCGACGATCGGATACGCGGGCACGGATGTCGCGCGCCGTCAGCCCGAAGGCACGGAGGGCGTCGAGGGCGACCGCGAGGACCTCGGCGTCGGCCGCTTCGTCCGCTTCGCCGACGATATCCACATTCCACTGGAAGTGTTCGCGAAGACGCCCCCGCTGCTGGCGCTCGTACCGGAAGAGCTGGGGAATCGTGAACCAGCGGATCGGCTTGGGCATCCCCCGGGAGCGCTCGCCGAGGATGCGGGCGAGGGTCGGCGTCATCTCCGGGCGGAGCGACACCTCACGTCCCCCCTTGTCCACGAAGTTGTAGAGCTGACCCACGATCTCCTCGCCGCTCTTCTCGACGTAGAGGTCGAGGGACTCCAGCGGAGGTCCGTCGTACTCGCGGAAGGCATGGCGCGTCGAAATCCGGCGCCACGTCTCGAAGATGTGGCTGCGGATCACGAGATCCTCGGGACCGAAGTCCCGGAATCCGGGGAGGCGGGCAAAATCGGGTGCGGACATGGGCGAATCTATTCCGCGTCGGAAGCGAACGGAACCCGACCGAGTGCGCGCATCGCATCGCCGACGGTGTGACACGAGCCGGTCACGATCACCGTGCCCGTCCCGGCAACACTTCGTGCTTCGGCGAGCGCGGTCTCGAACGATTCGACGACATGCACGGCGTGCCCCCGCGCACCCCCGCCCACCTGGGCGAGCGCCTCGTGCGGATCCCAGCAGCGCCCCTCGGGGGCGGTCGGCGGCTGCGTCAGGACGGTGGCGTGCACCCGCGAGAGGAGAGGCGGGAGCATCGTCCGCCAGTCCTTGTCTCCGAGGACACCGACGAGCGCCACCCGAGGGTTCGGGAGGTCGAGGCGATCGAGCACGCCCACCAGCGACTCGATCCCCGCGGCGTTGTGGGCCACATCGAAGAGCCATGTACCATCCTCGCGTCGCACCACGTCATCCCGCCCCGGCCACCGGGCGCGCGCGACCCCGCGCCGCACCGCATCGCCCTCGGGACGGAGCCCAGCGGGCAACTCGGCGCACCCATACACCGCGAGGAGCACATTCGCCGCCTGGTGGGCTCCGATCAGGGGGGTCTCGAGGTCGAGATCGCCCCACGGAGTGCCGAGGAGGGTGAATGCGTCGTGCGCCGCATCCATCTCGAAATCGTGGACCTCTTCGCGCGGATCGAGACACCCGAGAGGGGCGCCGGTGCGCGCCGCGACGGCGCGGAAGACCTCGAGGGCAGCGGGATCGGTCGCGGTGGTCCATGCAGGCACGCCGGGCTTCAGGATCCCTCCCTTCTCGCCCGCGATCTCCCGGATCGTGTGCCCGAGGAATTCGGCGTGATCGTCGGCGACATTCGTCAGAAGCGACACCGCCGGCGTGACGACGTTCGTGGCGTCGAGGCGACCGCCGAGTCCGACCTCCACGACCTGCGCGGCGACATCGAGCGCACGGAAGAGGCTGAATCCGAGCACCGTCATCGCCTCGAAGAAGGTGAGCCCGTACGTCACCACGACATCCCGGATCTCGTCCGCGATCTCGATCAGGATCCGTTCCTCCACGGCGCGGCCATCGACCTGGAAGCGTTCGGTGAGTGAGACGAGATGCGGCGAGGTGTAGAGCCCCGTGCGCACCCCCTGAGCCCCGAGGATCGACGCCACGATGGAGCAGACCGAGCCCTTGCCGTTGGTACCTCCCACGTGCACGACCGGAGCCGAGCGCTCGGGGCGTCCCAGCGCATCCAGCGCCGCGTCGACCCGCTCGAGGCCCCAGTGCACTCCCGTCGGGAGGGGCGGGAAGAGGCGGTCGAAGAGGGGGTCGTGAATCGGGCGGTCGAGCCGCGTCGGCACGACCGCCGAGGTGACGCCGTCGCTCACGTCGACGCACCCTTCGAGTCGCCTGCCATGTGTTGCAGGAGGGTGGCGAGCTCTGCCTTGAGCTCCCGACGGTCCACGACCCGGTCGACCATCCCGTGTTTCAGGAGGAAGTCGGAGCGCTGAAACCCTTCCGGGAGTGCCTGCTTGATCGTCTCCTCGATCACGCGCGGGCCGGCGAAGCCGATGAGCGCACCGGGTTCGGCGATATTGACGTCGCCGAGCATCGCATACGAAGCGGTGACGCCCCCGGTCGTGGGATGGGTGAGGATCGAGACGAAGGGGATCGCGGCCTCGTGCAGACGCGCGAGGACCGCAGAAGTCTTGGCCATCTGCATGAGCGAGTAGATCCCCTCCATCATCCTCGCACCGCCGGACTGACTGAGCACGATCAGCGGGCGTTCCTCCGCCAGCGCCCTGCGTCCCGCGCGGGCGATCTTCTCGCCCACCACCGACCCCATCGACCCCCCGATGAATCGGAAGTCCATGAAGGCGACGGCAACGGGGAGCCCATCGACACTGCCGATCCCCGAGACGACGGCGTCATTCCTTCCCACCTTGCGTTCGGCGGCGGCGATCCGGTCGGGATACCGCTTGAGATCTTCGAACCCCAGGGGGTCGGCGCTCCGGAGGTGGGCATCCATCTCCTCGAAGCTTCCTTCGTCGAGCAGAAGCTCGAGGTAGCGCTCCACCGGCAGCATGAAGTGGAACCCGCAGTCGGGACACACATTGGCATTCTGCGCGACGCTCTCGGTGTAGAGGATCTCTCCGCACCCCTCGCACTTGTCGAAGACGTCGCTCGGAACATCCCTCTTGTCCTCCGCTCTGAGCGGCTTCTTGTCTTTTCTGAACCAGGCCATTCGGCCTCCGGATCGGAGTCAGATGCGCGAGCGAGCCTCGTCGTGGGCCACCCGGACCGCGATGGCGAGTGCAACCCACGACATCAGGAGGAAGGATCCTCCGTAGCTCACGAAGGGAAGCGGGATTCCGGTGACGGGAACGAGCCCGACCGTCATCCCGATGTTGACGACGATGTGCACGAACCAGGCTCCGAAGATACCGAGCAGCACCAGACCGGCAAAGGGATCGGTCGTGTCGACCGCCAGCCTGACCAGACGCCAGAGGACGAAGCCGAAGAGGAGGAGAGTGATCCCCACGCCGATGAAGCCGAACTCCTCACCCACGACGCTGAAGATGAAGTCGGTGTGCTGCTCGGGGAGGAAGTTGAAGCGTTTCTGTGTCCCTTCGAGGTACCCCATCCCGGTCACTCCCCCACTCCCGATCGCGACCTTCGACTGGATGACATTCCACCCCTGTCCGCGCGGATCGATCTGCGGATCGAGGAATACGAGCAGTCGACTCTTCTGATATGACGCCAGGGAGTTCCAGAGTGGGGTGGCGATCGTGCCCGCCGCGAAGTTCGCGACGATCACCGCAACCGACTCGTAGAAGAAGAGCCGGTAGCGCAGGAGGTAGAGGCCCACGCCCACGAAGACGATGTAGACCGCCCAGATTCGCGCATCGAAGGCGAGGATGAGCGCGGGGAGGGGACTCGCGAGGAGGAAGAGGATCGGGATCGGCGTGCCGGCCCAGAAGAGCACGGCGAAGAGGATCCCCACGAAGGCCTGGGCCGTGCCCAGGTCGGGTTGCAGGAGGACGAGGGCGAGGGGCGCACCCGCGATCATTCCGGGGACGAGGAGATCGCGGAGGTTCGCGGGGGCCTCACCCCGAGCCGAGAGATACTGAGCCAGGGCGAGGATCGTCGCGATCTTGGCGGCCTCCGCGGGCTGGAAGCGAAACCCGCCGATCGCGAGCCAGCTCCGCGTTCCCGCTGCGGTCCCGGCACCCGTACCGAAGGCGAGGGTGATCGCGAGGAGGACGAGTCCGAAGACCCAGGCCGGCATCGCGACCCACTCCATCCACCGTTGCGGAACACGACTGACGACGGAGAAGGCCACGAGAGCGAGTGCGAACCAGATCGACTGGCGCATCCACACCCCGGCGATGAAGGGATCGGGGTCGACCGTATTGACCGCCGAAAAGATCATGGCGAGCCCGAAGAGCGTGAGGAGGCTCACCGTCCCGACGAGGGGGGGATCGATCGCCCACCGCGCGAAGAGCCTACCCATCGCCCCTCAGTTCGGCGGGGGCCGGGCCGCCCACGCGGGCCACGGACCGGTCTGGATATGCTCGCGCAAGGTCTGGACCTCCGGAACCTCGATCCCGCGCTTCGAACGGAGATAGTAATCCGCCGCCTTCGCGACGATCGGCCCGGAGATCGATGATCCCCCCTGTCCTTCCGGCACATCCTCGACGAGCGCGATGATGACGATCTCGGGATCCTCCCCGTGCGGTCCCGCCATCCCCGCAAACCACGCATCGGTGAGTCCGCGCGGGTTCTGGCCCGATCCCGACTTGCCGATGAGGTCCCAGAGCTCGAGCGACGAGAGCCACGCCGTCCCCCCCGGAGAGGTCACGGCACGCATCCCGTCGCGGATCGCATGAAGCGCCCCTTCGCTGATCTCGAGGCGCCACGCCTCGCCGGGTGTGGCGGTGCGGTCTCCCGGCGGATCGGGAACGAGCCGGGGCACCGGCGCGGACCCGTCTCGCGCAAGCGCGACGTAGAACTGCGCCATCTTGAGCGGCGTCTGCGAGTTCGGTCCCTGACCGATCGCGAGGTTGAGCGTCTCGCCGTCGCGAGGGGTATAGCCGAAGACGCGCTCCCAGTATTCGGGACCCTGCGGGAAGACGCTCGCGCGCTCTCCGGGGAGGTCGATCCCGCACGGCGTGTTGAATCCGAGCTCGTTCGCGAGTTCCAGATAGCGGGTGAGCCCGATCTTCATTCCCACCTGGTAGAAGTAGACATTGCACGACCCCGCGATCGCGCCGGTGAGATCGACATCACCATGCCCATCCACCTTGTGACACGCCTTCCAGGAATTTCCGAACATCATCCCTCCCCGGCACGGCTCCTCCATATGGGTATCGGCATCGATGAGCCCGAGGTCGATCGCCATCGCCGCGGTGGCGAGCTTCCAGGTCGAGGCCGGCGCGAAGGTCCCCTGGATCGCCCGGTTGAAGAGAGGCCGTGCCTCATCTTCGATGAGCGCGGCGAAGGCAGCGTTGCGCTGGTCGCCGAGAAAGAGGTTCGGGTCGTACGAGGGTGCGGAATAGAGCGCGAGCACGGAGCCGTCCGCAGGGTCGAGGGCAACGACCGCGCCCGTCTTCCCCGCGGGGAAGATCTCGTGAATGAACTCCTGGAGCCCGAGATCAAGGGAGAGATGAAGATCCTCACCGGGGCGCGCGGCGAGCCCTTCCTGCCCGGCGAAATCCCCCACGATCCGACGCAGGGCGTCGACCTCGACGAGTCGATAGCCGGTCTCCCCCTGCAACTCGACTTCATACTCCCGCTCGAGTCCCCCCTGCCCGATCACCATTCCCTGCCGATAGCCGGGGAAGAGGGAGTCCGAGAGCTGCTCGCGAGAGATCTCTCCGAGATACCCCACGATGTGACCCACCGCCGCTCCGCCGAAGTAGCGGCGCCGCGGGCGCGTCTCGATGTGGACACCCGGGAAGTCGGGGCGGCGCTCCTCGAGCCGGGACACCCGCTCGAAGGCGACATCGGCGTCGACCACGAGGTGGCGGTTCCCGGCGATCCTGCTGCGCAACTCCTCGACACGTCTCGGAGTGAGACCGAGGATCGGGGCGAGGCGATCGAGGGTGGCGGCGATCGTGTCCCTCGGTCCCGGGAGGATCGTGACGGCGTACCCCGGCACATTGTCGACGACCACCCGTCCGTTGCGGTCGAAGATCGTGCCACGGGGCGCCGGGAGTTCGATCTGCCGGAGACGATTGTTCCGGGCGGTCAGCGCGTAGTCACTCGACGCGAGCACCTGGACACGAAAGAAGGAGACGCCCAGGAGCCCGAGCGCGAAGACGAGTGTCGCGCCGGCGATCCGGGCACGGTCGCGGCGAGCGTGCGGGTGATTCCACATCAGGATCGTGTCATTCGGTGGTGATTCATCGTCGTGAGGCTCCCGCGCCATCCCAGCGCAGCCCGGTCAGGGTGACGACGAGCGTCCCCACGACCGCGAGATAGAGTGCCGCAAGTCCACCCTCGAGTACTACCGTACGCAGGAAGGGCTCGCGCAGGTCCGTCCCCATGAGGACCCAGTGCAGTGTGTCACGCGAGAGCTTGCCGAGAAAGAGGTAGCTGACGCCGAACCAGGGAGAGTCACCCACGAAGAGTTCACGCGTCGCGGCCGCCACGGCCCCGATCAGCGCGAAGGTGAAGGCGCCGGCCCCGAAGGAGAGCACCGCGAGTGCGTCTTCGATGAGACCCAGGAGGAGCCCCACGCCGGCGGCGGTCCCGATCGGGAATCTCCGCGCGACAACCAGCATCGCGAGGAGCATCAGGTCGGGGGCTGTCGCCCCGATTCCGAATCCCACCCGCAGGGTGAGATGCGCGACCACGAGGGTGATCGCAACGACGCCGACCCACGGTCTCATCGACGCGGCGTCCCGTCGCGCGATGGCGTCTCTTCCTCCCACCCTCCGCTCGCGTCACGAAGGCGATCTTCCTCGCTCGGGGGAGACCCCCCGTTCCCTGCCGAGTCGAGGGGGGGGGCCGTATCGGCGACCCTCTCATCCGGCGTCTCGCCCGGCGTTTCGTTCCGACCGCCCGTCGCCTCGGACTCCACCAGCACGAGTGTGATCGCACCGGGTTCCACGACCGGGGTCATCCAGTAGCTTCGTCGCCAGCCGCCCTCTGCGGCGCGCACCGGCCCGATCCGGCCGATCGGAATCCCCCTCGGGAAGGCCGCGCCGAGTCCGCTCGTCACGATCAGAGTGCCGGGTTCGAGGAGAGTGTTGTAGGGCGTCCCCCGCAGGACGAGTCGGTCCTCTTCGCGGAATGCGCCCCGCACACTCTCGACGACCCCGAAGGTGAGGCCATCCTCCGACATCGCACTCGCACGAAATTCGGGGTGCGTCCAGTCCATCCCCACCGCCTGCCGACCCCGACGCTCCCGGACGACGCCGGCGAGACCCTCGCGCGTGACAACCGCGGCCCGCTCCCGTATCCGATCACCCTCGTCCAGATCGAGGATGAAGATGCTCTCGGAGCCCTGGGTGCCCGGGCGGAGGACCTCGGCAGGGAGCCACCCGGAAGGCAGCCGTTCCCGCAGCCCCAGAAGGGCGCGTAGCCGTTGATTCTCCTCCTCGAGGGTGGTGCG
>JAVVEY010000089.1:0-11477 GCA_032250675.1 Longimicrobiales bacterium
CTCCTCCTCGGACCCGAGGAGGAGCTCGAACGCATAGATTCGCCGCTCCTTCCCCTCCCGCTTCGTCAGCGGGAGGATCGTCACGACGTCGAAGTGGTGGTTGAAGCCGTCATTCGAGACGACGAGCGCGGGACGCCGCTCGCCTCCCTGCTCGCTCCCGACCCGGGGCTCGAGATCGACCCAGTAGAGTTCCCATCGTGCCACCGGCCCGAGCCAGGCCACGCCGCCTACTCCCCAGCGGCGAGCCCATCGCCGGTCGTGGACTCGAAGCGGGTCGACACGTCGTCCATCTCTCTGGTGAAAACCTCGTCCGCAGCGGCAGCGGCGTAGTCTGCGTAGACGCGACGCCGCCGGAGCTCCCTCAGGGCGTCGATCAGCGCCTGCTCGACGAACTCGTTCTGACTCTTCGCGGCGCCCTCTTCAACCGCGAGCTTGACCGCGTTCGCGACGGACGACCGGACCTGCCACCCCGTCTTGCGCGGCGCGTCCGGGGTTTCGAGGGAGGATGCCGAATGCCGAACTGTGGTCATCGTGCGTTCACTCCTACGTTGAAGGTGCCACATATCTAACGACTCGAAGTGGAACCATGCAATGGTAGCACTAATGGTACCAGGACGGTGAGGGGGCGGCCCCCGGCGCGCGTCGTCCGCCTCGCGGCCCACCTCTCGGGCGTCGTTGGTGCGGGGGTCTGTCTCCTCTTCGCCGCGGGCCTCACGATCCCGACATCGGACGAATTCCCCGACTCGCTCTGGGTCTCCTTCCACACCTTCTTCGTGGGCGCGGTGGTGGGCGACGACGACGCGCTCTCGACACCCTCGTACCCTGCACGACGTCGGTCGTCCTGGAGCGGATCGACAGCGCGAACGCCTACGAACTTGCGGGAACGATCGAGCCACCTCCCGGTCGGCGGACCGTAGACACGTCCGGGGCCGGAGAGCACCGGATCGTCGGCTCATCTCCTGTCACCTCCGGAGGAACACGCACGCAAGAACACCGGCCAGGCGCGCATCGCACTCCTCCGCAGGTTCGGTCAGTACACGACTCCGCCGACCTTGTTCAGGTCGAGGTCGTAGCTGGCGTACCGTTCCGGCATCAACGGGAGAGGTCCTCGTTCCGGGATCTTCGTATAGGTAAGGGCCAGGATGTAACGGTCGCCGATCTGGTAGAAGACGACCGTGTTGGGTGCGTTCGGCCCGCGAACGTGGTACGCCGTCGGGACCTCCCGGAAGAGCGACGCGCAGACACGGACGTCCTCCGGTTCGTCTCCGAGCAGGCGGAGCGGCTCGCCGGTGACGTGGGTTACGCCGAGCGCCTCCTGTTCGCCGCGCTTCGTCTCGGAGTGCAGCAGATGGTCCACGAACCGTCGCACGGAGGGCTCGTCCGCAGGGCACGGCCCCGGTGTGGCGTGCTCCTGCGCGTCGGCCACACCAGCCGAGAGGCCGAGGACCACACAAGCGACGGCACCGCGCCACACGCGCATCACGCTCCTCCTTCGAAGGCTGGAGAGGTCACATCACAACGGTCGAACTTCATTCCTTCCGGATCGTCTGTGGTAAATCGATGTACACCATCGGCCTCCAGGATGATTCCCGCGACTTCCCGCTCCGGGTAGCTCCGCCCCGCTCGACGATGACACCCATGCGCTCGCGCCGGTCCGCGAAGTCTGCTTGGGGAAGGCGCCGGAGACGCGGACGCCCCCCGGCAACCCCGTGCCGGATACCGAGCTGTGACCATCGTGCCCGCACGCCTACGTTTACGTGGAAGTTTCCACCGATCGAACCACTCGAAGGAGGACCACGCAGTGGCACGCTTGTGGGTACCAGGACGGTGAGGGAGCGGCCCCCGGCGCGCGTCGTCCGCCTCGCGGCCCACCTCTCGGGCGTCGTTGGTGCGGGGGTCTGTCTCCTCTTCGCCGCGGGCCTCACGATCCCGACATCGGACGAATTCCCCGACTCGCTCTGGGTCTCCTTCCACACCTTCTTCGTGGGCGCCGTGGTCGGCGACGACGACGCGCTTCCCGAGGAGCACGATCCGGAGTGGATGGAGCGCGCGCGTCCCGGTGACGTCCTCTTCATGTCGCGGGGGAAGACGCCGTGGGGGCGGTGGACGCATGTGGCCATGGTGGTGCGTGCTCCCGACGACGCCACCTGGGTCGAGCCGGGGAGCATCGCGGTCCTCGATTCGGGGATCTTCGGAGGGATCTATCTCCAGCCCCTCTCCGCCTTCCGCGAGTGGCCCCGCGTCGTGATACGGCGTGCCACCGACGATCCGGAGGTCGCGCGGCGACTCTCGGATGCGGCGGTGGAGCAGCGGGACGGGGTTTTTGCTGCGGTGACGCTCGGGCGAGCCCCCTACTCGAACTGCACCAAGGTGGCGATCGACGCCTTGCGCTCCGAGGGGTTCGATCCGGAGATCTCGGGGTGGTGGGTGCCCGATGAGCTCTTCCGGAGCGAGGTCTGGCAGTGATGAGGGTCTGGCGCGCCTGGGCGGCGCTCTGCCTCGTGGCGGGGGTCGTCCTCGTGCCCCTCTTCCTCGAGGTCTTCTCCGGAGGCTCGCCCGCACGCTTCCTCGCCCTCCCGCTTCGGTACGTCTGGGCCTTCGCGCTCGCGCTCCCGATCCTTCGCGCGGGGTGGATTCCGGTGCGGCCTCTGGCGATCGTGCTCGTGGGGCTCACCGGTACGATCAGCGCGATCACCCTCGCCGAGCTCTCCGGATGGATCTTCACCCACCCGGGGTGGTTCCTGGCGCTCGAGTGGTGGCAACGCCCGATCTACCCGTGGATCGAGGCGTTCCTTCCGCGGGGACGGATCCTCGATCGCCCTCTCTATCTCTGGATCACCTCGATCTGGAACGGTGTGGAGGGTGCGGCGCTGGCGCACTACCTCTTCTGGCACGTCCGCCCCGGACTCCCCGCGCGCGCTTCCAACTCGACCCTGTCCACCTCGATCCCGCCCACCCCGAGCCACTCCCGATGATGACCTCCTCGTCGCCACCCGAGCCCTCCCCCGCCGCCCTCGTCACCGGAGGGGGCGTGCGCCTCGGACGAGCGATCACCCTCGCCCTCGCCGAGGCGGGGTACGATCTCGTGATCAACTATCGCTCCTCGGAGGGTCCCGCCCGCGAGACGGCAGAGGAGGTCGAGGCGCTGGGGCGTCGGGCGTGGACGATCCAGGGGGATCTGGCCGAGCCCGCGACCGCCGGGGCGCTCGCCGAGGCGGTCCGGGCGGGGCCGGGTCGCCTCGACCTCCTCGTGAACAGCGCGGCGAGCTTCGATGCCACGCCGCTCCTCGAAGCCGACGCAGAGGGGTGGGACGCCGTCCTCGCGGTGAACACCCGCGGCCCTCACCTCCTCACGCGGGCGTGCGCCGACCTCCTTCGCGAAACGAGCGGCGCCGTCGTGAATATCGCCGACCACATGGGGATCGTCCCCCGGGTGCGGTACGGCGCGCACTCTGTCTCGAAGGGCGCGCTCATCCACCTGACCCGAACGCAGGCGCTCGCGCTCGCTCCCGAGGTTCGGGTCAACGCGATCGCGCCCGGACTCGTGCTGCCGCCCGACGAGATGGACGACGAGAAGCTCGACGCGGAGCTCTCGCGTGTCCCGCTCGCGCGCGCGGGCTCACCCCGCGATGTCACCGACGCCGTCCTCTTCCTCGCGCGGGCAGAGTTCGTCACCGGCCACCTCCTCGTCGTGGATGGCGGTCAGACGCTGCGGGGGTGAGCAACGCCGCCCCCTTGCACGCCGGGTCCGCGGCGGGGAAGTTGCCGCTGCCCCACCGCCCCTCCCGTGAACCGTTGGAGTCCATCGTGATCCGTCGTACCCTCGCTGCCGTCGCTCTCCTGGGCGTCCTCGTCGCCCCCCTGACCGCCCAGATTCCGCAGACCTCCTTCGAGCGGAATGGCGGCACCGAGTACACGCCGCACCTCGAGATGTGGGAGTACCTCCAGGACATCGCCGAGCAGACGACGGTCATGTATCTGTCGAGCTACGGCGAGAGCTTCGAGGGGCGCGAGCTCCCGTATCTCGTCTTCAGCAAGCCGCGCGTGAGCACGCCCCAGGAGGCGTGGTCGCTCGGCAAGCCGATCCTCTTCTTCAACGCCAATGTGCACGGGGGTGAACGGACGCTGCGCGAGAGCCTCCTGATCCTGGCGCGCGAACTCGCGACCGAGGGAACCGAGCCGAATCGACTCCTCGAGGAGGTCACCCTCGTGATGGCGCCGCAGATCAACCCGGACGGCTTCGAGGCGGAGCCGCGCTCCACGCGCGGCAATTCGTGGGGGATCGACATGAACCGCGACTGGGTCAAGCGCGAACAGGCGGCGCTGGCGAACTACGGCCTGCTGATCAACGAGTGGGCGCCGCACCTCCTCGTCGATGGCCACAACGGCGGATCCTTCCCCTACCACATCACCTACCAGTGCACTTCGCACCCGGCGGCAGAGGCGGCGCTCACCGAGTGGTGTGACTTCGGGATCTTTCCGGCGATCGACGAGCGCGTCACGGCGGCGGGGTACAAGTCGTGGTTCTACACCGGAGGCAACGAGACCGAGTGGCGCGGCGGCGGATCGCAGGTCCGCATCGGCCGCAACTACAACGGCGTGGTGAACACGGTAGGGATCCTCTTCGAGTCGCCGGGATGGCAGGAGGACCAGGCAGCGGCGGCTGACGCCGGGAAGCTCGCCTACATCGAGGTCATGGCGCACTCGGCGGAGAATGCCGAGGCGCTCACCACGATGGTCCGCGCCGCCCGCGTCGAGACGATTCAGGCGGGGATGCGCGCCGAGGGCCGGATTCCGGTCCTCGTGGAGAACAACGACTACGAGCCGCAGGACCGCACGATCACCTACGAGATCCTCGACCCGGAGTACGACGGCCCGCGCGACGAGGCCGATCCCTTCGAGGATGTGATCACCGTCACCAACGATCGCCTCCTGACGAAGGCGGTCGTGCGGGGATATCGCGACCTCCCCTACGCCTACATCCTCCCGCGGCAGGCGATCGACGCCGTCGCGATGCTCCGGCGCAACGGGATCACCGTGGAGCAGCTGACGCGACCCGCCACCCTCGACACCGAGGCGTACCTGATCGAGGGCGTGAGCTTCGAGAGCGAGTACGACCACGCCGCCTCGGTGGAGCTCGATGTGGCGGACGCTCCGGTGCAGTTGAGTGGAGAGACGTATCCGGCCGGCACCTACGTCGTGCGCACGGGCCAGATGCGGGGCCGCCTCGTGGCGCACATGCTCGAGCCGGAGACCGAGGACAACGTCATCAAGTGGAACACGATGGACGCGCTCCTCCCGCTCCACGAGGTGATCACCGGTGAGGCGGCACCCCGGACCCGCTTCGGCGGGGATCCGGGTCCGCCGATCGTTCCGATCCACAAGCTCATGACCCCCACCGCGCTCCCGCTCCGGATCGCCCGATGAGGGCGTCGGCGCACGACGCGCGGTGATGGGGCCGGCGCGCGGCGAGACGTGACGGGGCCGGGGCACCACGCGACGGAGCCGGCGCACTCGTCCCGCCGGGTACGTCTCTGGTGGAGCACGGGGAAGGACAGCGCGTGGGCGCTGTACACGCTCCGGAAGACGCCGGGGGTCGAGGTGGTGGGGCTCGTCACCACCGTCACGCCCCACTTCGGTCGGGTCGCCATCCACGGCACGCGCCTGGAGCTCCTCGACGCGCAGGCCCGCCGGACCGGGCTCCCGGTGGAGCGCATCGAACTCCCGTGGCCGTGCTCGAATCGTGACTACGAGGCGGCGGTGGCGCCCGCCCTCGCGCGCGCCCGCAGCGACGGCGTCACGGGGATGGCGTTCGGCGACCTCTTCCTCTCGGACGTGCGGGACTACCGCGAGCGACTCCTCGAGGGAAGCGGGATCGAGCCGCTCTTCCCGCTCTGGGGACGCGACACGGCCGAGCTCGCGCACGAGATGGTCGCGGGCGGGCTCGAGGCGGTGATCACGGCGCTCGATCCCGGACGCGTGGATCGCTCACTCGCGGGGGAGCGCTGGGACCCGGAACGGATCGCGGCGCTGAGCCCCGGGGTCGATCCGTGCGGCGAGAATGGGGAGTTCCACACCTGCGTCATCGACGCGCCCGTCTTCGACGCGCCGCTCGGGGTGGAGCGGGGGGTCGAGGTGGAGCGCGAGGGGGTGGTCTACCGCGACCTGGCGCTGGGAGAGGGGGGCGGCGCGGCGGAGTGAGCCGCCCGGCCCGCGCCCACGCTACCGACCCAGCCGCACATTCCCCCGCCACCAGTCGGCTTCCTCCTCGGACGCCGGTCCCAGCGCGCCCTTCACCGATGCCTTGAGCGCTTCGGGGTCGTACACCTCACCCCCCTTCACGACGTGCAGCACATCGCGCGTCGCGGTGATCTCGGTGAGGGGGTCGCCCCGGACCACCACGAAGTCGGCGAGCTTCCCCACCTGGATCGAGCCGAGGCGGTCGTCGAGCCCGAGCGCGCGGGCGCCGTTGATCGTGGCCGCCCGAAGCACCACCTCATTCGGGACGCCGGCGCGCACCATCGCGTGCATCTCGCGGTGGATCGAGAAGCCGGCGAGGAACTGCCCCCAGCTCGGGTGATCGGTCCCGGTCGTCAGCCAGCGCGCGCCGCCGTGCTCCACGAAGAGCTTCAGCGTCTCGTGCTTCACGCGGTAGATCTTCGCGAACTGCTCGATCGGGGTGCGGGGGAGGCGCGCGGCGGTCACCTCGGCGGCGTAGGGCGTCAGGAAGGAACGCGCGTCGCCGAAGTCCTCGAAGACGTCGGGCTCCTGCCGGCCGAAGTACTCGTACGCGGTGAGCGTCGCGTCGAAGAAGACGCGGTTCGCGCGGAAGCGCTCGATCTGCTCGAGGAGGAGCCGGCGCGTCTCGGGGTCCTCGACGTCGAGATCCTCGAGCGTCGCGTACGCGGAGCGCGTGGACGGGAGGGCGTCGCCGCCGAGGAAGTGTTCGATGCGGGAGATCCCCATCTCGATCGCGGCGCGCGGGTTCACCGAGCCGCGCGCTCCGGAGTCGAGGTGACCGGTGACGGTCAGGCCGTGCGTGCGCGCCTGCTCGACGAGCGCTTCGAGCTGCGCGGGGCGGATCCCCTTCGCCTTGAACCCCGCCACCCCGCGTCCCGCCCAGTAGTCGACCTCCGCGCGGATCGAGTCGGGCGTCATCGCGTCGTGCCTCCACCCGGGGCGCGCGGTGCCGAAGTAGGCGCCCGAGCGGTGGATGCGCGGGCCGGGGCGCTCGCCCGCCGCGATCGCCGCGATCGCCTCGTCGAACGCCGGCGGATCGACCTCGCCCGCGGGGAAGGTCGAGGTCACGCCGTTGGCGAGGAAGAGCACCGGGTTGACGCGCGTCTCGTCCACGCGGGCGTCCCCGAGGAGGTCGACGGCGTAGTGCGCGTGCATGTCGAAGAAGCCGGGGAGGAGCGTCGCGTCGTCGGGGAGCTCGAGCGTCTCGACCCCCGCGGGTGCGCGCCCCTCCACCCCGATCGCCACGATCTCGCCGTCGCGCACGAGGATCCCGGGGTTCGCGATCGCTCCGGGGCCCGCTGCGTCGAAGAGGCGCCCCCCGGTGACGAGGAGGTCGCCCGCCTGCGGCGCGACCTCGCGCGCCTCGATCTCGATGCGCGCGAGGCGGCCGTTCGGACCCCCGGCGAGGAACGTCCCTCGCGTCGTGGCGTGCACCGCCCAGTACGTCTCGTCGGTGATCGTTCGCCAGCGCGCTCCCCCGTCGAGCGAGAGCGCGATCCCGTCGGGGCCCGCCGCCGCCAGGCCGTCGCTCGTGTAGCCCCCTGCCCCGGGAATCACCGCGGAGCCGTACACCGGCCCGTCGAAGCTCAGGCGGTCGGCGGGGATCCACGTCGAGCCACCCGCGGCGCTCCGGGCGACGCGCACCCCCTGCGCTCCTCGCCCGATCGTGCCTCCCATGACCCAGGCGGGAGCGAGGCGCGGGACGACGGCCGCCTCCGTGCCGGCGGCCGTGTCGCGCGCCGGGCCGAGCGCCAACGTCGCGGCGCCCCGGCTCGCTCCGGCGTCGAGGGGCAGCTCGGTCGCGCTCCAGGTGAGCCCCCGATCGCGCGTGGTGAGAAGCCGCGAAGGCGCGGCGTTGCCCGTCGCGACCCACCCTTCGCCACCCTCGTCCGCCACCGCGCAGGTGCCGCTCGCCGCGAAGGCCCCCTCCCCCGGGAGCGGCGCGGGGAGCGCGTCGCCCGGCACGCGCGTCCACCTCCGCCCGCCGTCCTCGGTGCGCAGGATGTGGAGCGCGTCGTCGAAGGTGTCGCCGAAGGCGATCCCGTGGTCTTCGTCGAAGAAGGCCAGGCACGAGAGGAAGCCCTCGGGCGCGTCGAGCACATACGTCTCGTCCCAGGTGGCGCCCCCGTCCTCGGTGCGGAAGATGCGCGACTCGCTCCCCCTTCCGGCTGTCATGAGCACCGCCGTCGAGGCGTCGAAGGCGGCGACATTCCGGAACTCCCGCGCTTCGTGCCCCTCGACCACGCCGACCTCCCACGTGGCGCCGTCGTCGGTCGAGCGCAGCCACGTCCCGTCGTGCGCCGCGGCCCAGATCGAGCCGTCGGATCCCTCGTCGAACGCCTGGATGAGGGCGTCGGTGCCGACCTCGATCGTCGTGAGGTGCGGCGTCCGTACCGTCACGGCGTCGGCGTCGGTGGATCCGCATCCCGCACCGGTCAGGGTGACGAGAACGAGCGGGAGAGCGGCGCGGCGACGCGCGGGGGAGCGAGTGAGTCGCACGCACGGCGAGGAGTACGAGGAGATCGGGCGCATGGGATGCAGGGCTTCGGGAGAGGCGAAGGAGATGGCGGGGATCGGGTGCAGCTTGCGATCGTGCCCGCCCGGAAGTCAACGAAGCCGAGCTCTTCGTGTATCTTCCGACGATGAGATCGCGACCGCTCCCCGCCCCTCGCCGCGCCCTCGTCGCGCTCGCCCTCGCCGCGGCCGTGACCGCGTGTTCCGGCCCGCCCGCGCCGCCCGATCCGGGCTCCTTCGCGGGAGTCGGGCTCCCGGGCGCCGTGACGCTCCCCGACCTCGAGATCGAGGTCGATCCGGGGGTCCGATCGAGCCTCCCGGAGCGCCTCACCGGCGCGGTCAACCTCGTCTTCGTGGGGTACACCTACTGCCCCGATATCTGTCCGGTACACCTGGCCAATCTGGGCGCCGTGCTCCGCGATCTGCCCCTTGAGATCTCCCGCGAGGTCGAGGTCGCCTTCGTGACGGCCGACCCGGCGCGCGACACGCACGCCCGGATCGACGCCTGGCTTCGGGCGCTCGATCCGCGCTTCGAGGTGAAATTCCACGGCTTCCGCCCGACGCGCGACGAGGTCAATGCGCTCGAGGATGCCCTCGGGATTCCGCGCTCGGTCGTCGACCCGGAGGGTGCGGACGGCGAGTACTTCGTCGCCCACGCGGGACAGGTGATCGCCTTCGACGAAGCGGGGCGCGCGCGGGCTGCCTATCCATGGGGGATCCGGCAGCGCGACTGGCACGCCGACCTGCCGCGCCTGGTGCGCGGCGAGTGGCCGCCGCTCGGCGACGACTCCGCGGCGGAGCTGCGCTGAGATGGTGCAGTGGTGGTGCGCGGCACAGGGGGTGCCGTGGCGGTGGCGGTGGCAGCCGTATCCGGGGGTGTGGGCCTTCTGTCTCGCGCTCGTCGTGCTCTGGGCGCGGATGCGCGCCCGATGGCCGGGACCGGAAGAGACACGTCGCCGCGCGGCGATCTACCTCTCGGGTGTGGGCACCCTCTGGATCGCGCTCGACTGGCCCGTCGGAGCGCTCGGCGCCGGGTATCTCGCGAGCGTCCACATGGTGCAGTACCTCCTGATCGCGCTCGTCGCGCCGCCTCTCCTCCTGATCGGGACCCCGAGGGGCGCCTTCCGCGCCCTCGTGTCCGGGCCGCTCGGTGGGGTTGTGTGGACCCTCACCCACCCCCTCGTCTCGATCTCCCTCTTCGTCTCGATCATGGGGGTGACCCACTGGCCCTGGCTCGTCGATACCTGGATGGCCACGCAGCTCGGCTCCTTCGGCCTCGATCTCCTCTGGCTCCTCTCGGGGATCGTCTTCTGGTGGCCGGTGGTCGCGCCCGAGCCCACGCGCGCCTGGCTCACCGACGGGGCGCGCATCGGCTACCTGATCGCGGCCACACTCGTGAACACCGGCGTCTTCGCGTACCTCACCTTCGCGGACTTTCCCCTCTACGCCACCTACGAGCTCGCGCCCCCCGTCGGATCGCTCAGCAGTCAGGACGACCAGCTCGTCGCGGGGCTCCTGATGAAGGTCGGGGGCGCGCCGATCATCTGGACGGCGATCACGATCCTATTCTTCCGCGCGTACATCCGCTCCGACTCGCTCGGTCCCCGTGAACGCCTCTCGATCCCGACGGAGGGGCGCACCCCGGACGGCCGCGCGTCGAACGGGCGCGCGTCGAACGGGCGCACCGCACGGATCGGCGTCGTCCTGATGACTGCGGGACTCCCCCTCGCGACCGCGTGCGGAGCGGAGCGCGCAGGGCCCGGGCCGGCGGAGGCCGAATGGATCGCGGCCGGTCCGATCGAGGTGAGCGACGCCCGCGTGGGGCTTCCCCCCCTCCCGGAACGCGCCGCGCTCTACGTCGACCTTCGCGCGAGCGGCGCGCCCCTCCGTCTGACCGGGGTGTCGTCGCCCGACGCCGCCCGCGCGAGTCTCCACACCTCGTCCGCGGGGGGATCGATGATGCGCATGACCCCCGTCGAAGCGCTCGACCTCCCGACCGACTCGGTCGTCGCGCTCGCTCCGGGCGGGATGCACATCATGCTCGAGGGTCTCGTGCGCCCGCTCGCCGTCGGGGACTCCGTGCGCGCCGTCCTCACCTTCGCCGACGGGCGCACCGCCCCGATCGCCGCCGCCGTCGTCGCACTCGAAGCCGTCGAGCGCGCGCGGCGCTGAGGTGCCGACGGGTGAACGGCGCGGGCATCGCCCGGCCGGAACCCACGGAGGTCCCGGAGTTCCCGGAGCCCGGGCGGCTTGCCGAGTCTCGTCGTCTCCCCATCTATTGGGAGAGCGCCCTTCCAGATCGTGATCCCGCACCTCGATCCCCCCTCCCATGCCACGCCGTCTCACCGCCCAGCAGGCCGTCGAGGAGCTCACCGACGAAGAGCTCGACACGCATATCCTCACCCGCCTGCGCCTCCTCGGCGTCGATCTCGACGTGCTCCCCGTACGCGACCCCGATGCGCCCGCGGACCGCACCCGCATCCTCGCCTCGGCGCGGCGCTTCCTGCGGAGTACTCCGGGGGCCATCGCGGACTTCCCGCTCGACCCGCAGGAGGTGCCTCCGACGATCTATCCGGCGGCCTCCGCCCCACACCGTGCGACGGGACCGGGGGAGGGCCGGTGAGCGAGCTTCCCCCCACCGATCGCCGCTGGGATCGCCGCGACTTCCTGCGCCGCATGGCCGCGCTCACCGCGGCGGCGGGGGCGGGCACACTCGATGGAGT
>JAVVEY010000090.1:0-11380 GCA_032250675.1 Longimicrobiales bacterium
CTCCGCCTCGGTGATCGTCTCCGCGGCGAAGCGCTCCTTCACGACCTCGTAGCCCCAGTCGCGGAAGGCGCCCTCGGTGTACTTCATGATGTTGCCTTTGTGCACGAGGGTGACGGCGCCGCGCCCGCGCTCGATCGCGTAGCGGATCGAGGCCGCCACATGACGCTTCGTCCCGAAGGGCGAGATCGGCTTGATCCCGATCCCACTCGCCTCGCGGATCTCCGCCCCCATCTCGTCGACGAGGAAGCTCCGCAGCTTCTCGGCCTCCGCAGTGCCCGAGGCCCACTCGATCCCGGCGTAGACGTCCTCGGTGTTCTCGCGGAAGATCACCACGTCGAGCTTCTCGGGTTCCTTCATCGGCGAGGGCGTGCCGGCGATCCAGCGCACCGGGCGGATGCACGAGTAGAGGTCGAGCACCTGCCGGATCGTGACGTTGAGCGAGCGGATCCCCCCGCCGACCGGGGTCGTGAGCGGGCCCTTGATCGAGACCTTGAACTCGGTGAGGGCGTCGAAGGTCTCCTGCGGGAGCCACTCCCCCGTCTTCTCCTGCGCCTTCTCCCCCGCGAAGACCTCCATCCAGGCGATGCGTCGGTCGCCTCCGTACGCCTTCTCGACCGCCGCCTCGACGACGGCCCGGGTGGCCCGCCAGATGTCGGGGCCGATTCCGTCGCCCTCGATGAAGGGCACGATCGGATGATCGGGTACACGGATCTCGCCTTTCTCGAAGGCGATGGGGTCCCCGGTCTCGGGGATGCGGGCGTGCTCGTAGTCGGCCATCGGCGGAGGTGGTGTGCGAGGGGATGCCGGACCGAATCGGGTGCCGGTCGGCGAACACCGGAAAGTGTCGAAAAGCGCGCCGGAGGAGCAAGGTCGGGCCCGCTGCCGTGCGCGCTCGTCTACCCCTTCAGACGACAGCCGGCGCGACGAGGGGACGGCGCGAGGGAGAACTCCCGGAGATAGCACACCGCCAGCGTTGCGGCGCCCACCAGGAGCGCACCCGACACCCCGAGCTGGATCATCCCGCGCCACGGATCGGGTGTGCGCCGCACGAGGAGGATCGCGATCACGATCGCGGTCACCGCCGTCCATGCGCGCGCCAGAATCCGTCGTTCGGAGGCCACCAGCCCCACCACCCAGAGAGGGGCGAGGGCGTACCGGAGCTCGGAACGAGGTGACGTGCCCGGCGCGCCGAGCGCGCGGACGCGTCCCATCACGAAAGGCACCCAGACGCGCGCCAGGGCGCGCACCCCCTCGCCCCAGACGAAGAGCCCGACCACGGCGCAGAGCCCCACCCACTCCCACGGAGACAGCCCCCTCGCCACCGTGGTGCTCCATCCCGTCCCGGCGAGCGAGATCGCCGACCGGAGGAGGAGCGCGACCACCCCGACCACGGCCCAGCCCCGCGCGAGGCGAAGGCTCATCCTGCCCGCCCGTCTCCCGCCTGCCCGTCGGCGACCCGGAAGGCGTCGCCCCCCCACGGACTCGCGGGAAGATCCCGTGCGCCATTCGTGCAGAAGGTGCCCCGGGCGGAGCGACAGCGGCACGGCGAGAGGAACGACCCTTCGGTGCCCGGGCGATCGAGCGCGGCGTCGACCACGGTGCGCAGGAACTCCGGGAAGGCGGGGTCGTCGTGCGGGACGGGCACGCGGTGGAAGTGCTTCCCGAGCCCCTCGGTGAAGGCCTTGAGCTCGTCATCGAGCTCCGAGAGGGTCTCGGACTGCTCGTGCATGAAGCTGATCGCGTCGACGACGAGGTGTCGTTCGGAGAGTTCGGCGATACGATCCTCATTGTCCGGACGCGTCCACGCGATGCGCCGGTTCGTATGGTTCTGGAAGCCCACCGTCCACCGATCGGTGCCGACGGCGTCCGCCACCGCCGCGCAGTGTTCGTGCACGTAGCGATCGTAGCGGCTGCCCTCCACGAGGTACTTCACCGGCGTGCCGTGCGCCGAGAAGTAGAGGAGGGTGTCGTCGTCGGTGGGATCGAGGTCGTGCGCGTGGCAGTATCGGCGAATCGCCCGCGCGCGGAGTTCGATGTAGTCGGGGTGGTGGTGCCACCCGCTGATCGCGGTCCACTCGACCCCCCACCCGAGCGCGGCCAGCCCCTCTCGCACATCGTCGAGCGCGGCGACCGTGGTCGAGTACCCGCAGAGGGGATAGATGGGGAGCGCCACAAGATGCTCGACGCCGGCCTCGCGGAGTTCGGCGAGCGCGTCGAGGATGAAGGGGCGCGTGAACTGGAATCCCTGCGCCACCGCCGCGTCGATCCCCGAGGCGGAGAGCGAGGCGTGGAGCGCGCGGGCGTGCTGCGCCGCCTGGTGATTGAGCGGTGAACCACCGATCTCGAGGTACTCCTCGAGGAGGGCGGGCGCGCGAGCTTCGGCGAGCTCACGGGCACGCGCGCGCCCGGCGTCGCCCCTCTCCTCGAGACCGGCGTTGCGCAGGAAGATCCGCTCCAGAAAGGGGACGATGGCGGGGAGGGAGAGGTCGGTCGGTTCCCCGAAGTTGATCATGAGGACGCCGATGCGCTCTCCGCGACCGGCGGTCACACCACGACCTCTTCCCACCGTTCCGGGGTGACGTGAACCGCCGTATGGATCGGGGTGTCGAGGAGGGTATGACGGCGCGCCTCGGTGCTCCGGAGCTCGTGGACGAGCTTCGAGAAGAGGGCGAGATCGTGCGCCTCGTAGACGACGACGAACTCGTGATCCTGCAGCCCGACGCTGTAGAGGAGGAGCTGCTTGATCTCGGGGTACTGCTTCCCGAGCCGGATGTGCTCGTTCATCATCCCCTGCCGCGTTTCACGCCCGAAGAGGTACCACTCCGCCGTCTTCGAGAAGGGATAGGCGATCAGGTAGGGCGCGCGTTCGTCCGCGAAGGGGTCGATCTCCTGCGTCGACCTCGCCTTCGAGTACTCCGAGGGGCGCGTCATCCCCCAGAGGACGGAGACCGGAGTCAGGAGATCGCGCACCGCCGACTGTGCGGCCGCGAGCTCGAGGAAGAAGTCGCGAGGGGCGGACTCGTTCTCGACACGGACCGATGTCCACACGAGGAGATCCCGCGCGGCGTCGATCCCCCCGGTCAGATACCACTCGACGCGCTCGCCCGCCTCGCCGAGCCGGGTCGTGATGCGCCGGGCGGCCTCGCAGCGCTCGGCTTCGGGCAGCGCGTGAAAGGAGGGGGCGATTCGCCAGGTGGAGTAGTGGGAGAGGACGGGGGTGTCGGAAGACATCGGATCCGGGTCGGAGGAAAGAGGTGGCTGAACAATCTCTCGGCTACCGCGCCAGCCCGACAGGGGGGGGATTCCCGATCCGGGATACGCGGAAATACGTACCCGGCAACCCGCACCCTCGCCCTTGTGCTCGCCGCGCGGGCGGTCGAAAATCGATCGTCCGCTCCTCCCGCGATCATCGATCCGTCGTCGTCCTCGAACTCGCCCTTCCTTCCACCGCACCGTTGCGCACCCGCATCCTTCTCGTCCTCCTCTTCGGGATCGTGGGGGTACTCATCGAGCTCCTCCTCCTCGGACACACCGAGGATCGGAGGCAGTGGATCCCGATCGCGACTCTCGCGATGGGCGCGGGCACGGTACTCTGGCACCTCCTCCGCCCGCGCCGTCTCACCGGTCGCATGATGCTCGCCGTCATGAGCACATTTGTCGCCTCCGGTGTACTCGGAGTGTGGTACCACTTCAGCGGCAACCGGGAGTTCGAGATCGAGCTCCGTCCCTCGATGGAGGGCTTCGAGCTCTTCCGCGAAGCGATGACGGGGGCCACCCCCGCGCTCGCCCCGGGCACGATGGTGCTCCTCGGACTGATCGGCCTCGTCGCGACGCTCGGCACACCGGACTCTCCCCACGACACCCCGACGGAAGAAGAATCATGAAGAGACCGACCCCGCGATTCCCCACCCCGACCGCCACCCTCGGACGGATGGCGGCGCTCATCCTCCCGATCGCCTTCGCTCTCCCGGCCGCGCTCGCACGCCCGGCCGACGCTCAGGTCGGCCGCAACCAGGGCCTCCTCAACCCCAACCTCGCCTCGGCCGAGGAGCTCGCCGCGCTCCCCCAGCTCGACGCCGCGGACGCCGATGCGATCATCGCAGCGCGCCCGCACCTGAGCGTGGCCGACCTCGATACGCTCCTCCGGCAGCACCTCGACCCGGCCGCGATGGGCTCGATCTACACCCGCCTCTGGCTCCCCCTCGACCTCAACCACTCGACCGAAGCGGAGATGCTCCTCATCCCCGGGGTCGGAGGGCGGATGCAGCACGAGTTCGAGGAGTATCGTCCCTACATCGCGCTCGCGCAGTTCCGACGGGAGATCGGCAAGTACGTCGACGGCACGGAAGTCGCGCGCCTCGAGCAGTACGTCTTCGTGCCGATCGACCTCAACACGGCCACCGAGGAGGAGATCCGCTCGATCCCGGGGGTGGGCGACCGGATGCTCCGCGAGTTCCAGGAGTACCGTCCCTATCAGGCGCTCGCGCAGTTCGAGCGGGAGATCGGGAAGTACGTCGATGACGACGAGCTGGCACGGCTCAAGCGCTACGTCACGGTGCGCTGACCGGTCCTGCGCTGAAACTCGCCGGCACGCTCCGGAGTTGTTATCATGCAGAATAGCTGTTTGAGTCGAGCTCAATACTGATACGGAGACCCAGCTGATGCGACGCGCACACCTCGCGACACTTGCCGGACTGATCCTCCTCTCAGCCTGCGCCACCCAGTCGGCCAGCCGCGAGCGCGATGCGCGCGCGGCCCAGCCCACCGAGGCGTCGGAGACGGCGTTCGGGGGGGGCGGAGCGATCCTCCTCGACAACACCCTCGAGTCGATCGACGCTCGCTTCGCCGTGCCGCTGGAGCGCATCTGGGAGGTGCTCCCCGGGGCGTACGCGGCGCTCGGGATCGAGATCCAGCATGTCGACGCGGCTGAGCACGTCCTCGGAAACCGGCAGCTCTCCATCCGTCGACGACTGGGAGGTGTCCGTGCGTCCTCGTACTTCGACTGCGGCCGCCACGCGGTGACCGGCCAGGCTTCGGCCGACAACTTCCAGCTCACGGCGAGCGTCACCACCCAGGTGCTCGCGGATGGCGAGGACGGCGCGCTCGTCATCACATCGGTCGGCGCCTTCGGCCGCCCGATCTCGGGCACCAGCAGCAACGATGTCCGGTGCTCGTCGCGCGGCAAAATCGAGGAAGAGATCGTCGAATTCCTGACGGACGCCGTCGGTCCTGCCGGATCCGCGAACCGGTAACGGCGCCACGCGCCACCCCGCGCTGCAACGCCCCACCCCCACGCCCCATCGATCGCCACCGTCGAGGCCTCTGCAGCGGTCCGATTGGCCTTGCGTGTTCGATCATAAATGATATATTGCTGTGAGATACAGCACATTAACGATCGATTGTGGTATGTTACATGGGGCGCTCGCATGAAGATCCGATCCACCACCCGCACCGACGCGACCCTGGCGGAGCTGGGTGATCGCATCCGGCGCCATCGTCTGGATCGCAATCAGACGCAGGCCGAGCTGGCGACCGAGGCGGGCATCGGCGAAGCCACCCTCCGGCGGATGGAGGCGGGCGAGAGCCCCACCCTGACGAATCTGATCCGCGTACTGCGCGCGCTCGATCACCTGAGCGGGCTCGACGCGGTGCTCCCCGAGCCGACCGTCTCGCCGATCGAGCTGGCGCGGCGGGCGGGCCGGACCCGGCAACGGGCGAGCGGACGGAGTGAGGCCGAGCCCGAGTCGGGCGATGCGTGACTTCGCGCTGGCGCGGGTCCACCTGGGGGCGCGGCTCGTGGGGGTCGTCGCCGAGTCGGAGGCGGGCGAGCGGATCTTCGAGTACGACGATGCATTCCGTCGCTCGGGGCCCGAGATCTCGCCGCTGGAGCTCCCCCTCTCGATGCCGGGTCCGCGCGCCTTCCCGGAGCTGGTGCGCACCTCGACCTTCGAGGGGCTCCCGGGGGTCCTGGCCGACTCCCTCCCCGACCGCTTCGGCACCCGGCTCATCCAGGCGCACTTCGAGCGGGAGGGGCTCGGGCGCCCCGTCACCCCGGTGCAGAAGCTCCTCTACGTGGGGGACCGGGGGCCGGGCGCGCTCCGCTACGAGCCGGCCGAGCCCCGCACGCCCGGCGCCGAGGAGGCGATCGAGGTGCGCACCCTCGTCGACCAGGCCCGACGGGTGGTCGCGGGGCAGACCCGCGAGGCGGTCGCCGAGATCATCCGGGTCGGGGCGACCGCGGGGGGCGCCCGCCCGAAGGCGGTCGTGCTCCTCGACCCCTCCACCGACCGGATCCGCTCGGGCCATGCGCGCCCCGAGCCGGGCGAGGAACACTGGATCATCAAGTTCGACGGGGTGACCCGCTCGTCCAGCGGCGTCGACAACATCCTCACCCTCGAGCCCTCCCCCTGGGGGCGGCTCGAGTACGCCTACGCGCGGATGGCGGTCGAGGCCGGGATCCGGATCTCCGAGACCCGGCTTCTGCACGACGGCGACCTCGCCCACTTCATGACCCGCCGCTTCGACCGGAGCGGCGCCGACCCCGTCGAGCGGACCCACATGCACACCCTGGGCGGGATGCTGCATCTCGACTACAACGATCAGTACCAGCTCGGCTACGAAGAGTACTTCGACGTGATCCGGGCGCTGGGGATGGGGCAGCCCGCGATCGAGGAGGCCTTCCGCCGGATGGTCTTCGCCGTGGCCACCGTCAACTACGACGACCACCTCAAGAACCACGCCTTCCTCATGGACGACGCGGGAGAGTGGCGGCTCTCGCCGGCCTACGACCTCTGCTTCGCCGAGAACGACGCCTGGACCCGGCAGCACCAGATGTCGATCGCCGGGGCCTTCCGCGACCTCACCCGGGAACACCTCCTCCGGGTCGGGCACGCCTTCGACCTCGACCGCAGCGCCGCCGAAATCGTCGACGAGGTGCTGGAGGCGGTCTCCTCCTGGGACCGTCATGCCCGCGACGCCGGGGTGCCGGAGGACTTCCGGCGCGAGATCGGGCGACGGCTCGATCGGGAGATGGCGCCGCTGCGGTGAGTGGGTGAGGTGAGTGGGTGAGGCGTGGATCGAGAGCGCATGACGCACGCACCCCGACCCCCTTCCGGGCTTGCACCATCGCGCGGCGCGGCGTAGCGTTCGCGGGTTTCTCGTGTCCTCCATCCATCCCCGATCCGCACAGATGAATCTTCGAGTTGAACTACGGGCCCTCGCGCTCGTCAGCGCCTTCGCCTTCCTCGGCTGCGGTGGTACGGCCACCACCGCCGCGCCTTCCGCCGGCCCGACCCCCGAAGCCGGCGCCCAGACCCCGACACGTCCCGGCGGCGGACAGCGCCCGGGCGGCCAGGAGGCGAGCGGACCGAAGCCCTACGAGGAGGTCATCACCGAGGATGCGGTGACGCAGGAGGGACTCTTCTCGGTCCACCGGATCGACGAGAAGCTCCTCTTCGAGATCCCGACCTCCGGGCTCTACACCGAGATGCTCCTCATCGGGCGGCCGGTGGAGTCCACGACCCAGGACCCCGGCGGGTTCTTCGGGGGCGGCGCACGCCTCATCGTGCAGTGGGAGCGGCAGGGCAACCGGATCGTGCTCCGCGACCGCCGTCACAACCTCGTGGCGGACTCGACCGACGCGATCTGGCGCCAGGTCTCCGGATTCCGGCAGGGCGCGGTGCTCGCGACCTTCAACATCGAGGCGTTCGGCGCCGACAGCGCCGCGGTGATCGATGTGAGCGACCTCTTCCTCTCGAACATCCCCGAGCTCGACCCGATCGACAACATCAACCGGGGCCGGAGCTGGGTCGACCAGGCGTGGGCCTTCCCCGAGAACATCAATGTCGAGGTCACGCAGTCCGGTCAGACGCGGCCGTCCGGGGGACCCGGCGGTGGCGGAGGGCCTCCCGGATTCCCGGGCTTCGGGGGTCCGCAGGGCCCCACCTCGCAGACGGTCAAGATGCACTTCAGCATGCTGAAGCTCCCTGATGACCCGATGATGCCCCGATGGCACGACGAGCGCGTGGGCTTCATCTCGAGCCGCGCCTTCGACCTCTCGAGCGAGGCGCACCGCACCGAGCAGAAGCGCTTCATCCACCGCTTTCGCCTCGAGAAGCAGAACCCCAACGCCGAGATCTCGGACCCGGTTGAGCCGATCATCTACTGGATCGACCCGGCCACCCCGGACTGGCTGAAGCCGTGGATCGTCGAGGGGGTGAACAAGTGGCAGCCTGCCTTCGAGGACGCGGGCTTCAGCAACGCGATCTTCGGGCGCGTCGCGCCCACCCCCGAGGAGGATCCCGATTTCTCGCTCTTCGACGCGCGTCACTCCGCGATCTACTGGCGCCCCTCCACCGTCGCGAACGCCACCGGCGGCCAGATCGTGGACCCCCGCACGGGAGAGATCCTGAAGGGGGAGGTCAATATGTACCACAACATCATGGAACTCCTGAAGAACTGGTACTTCATCCAGGTCTCGCCCCTCGACGAGCGGGCGCAGTCGCTCCCTCTCCCGGACTCCCTCATGGGACGGCTCGTGGAGTACGTGGTGACGCACGAGATCGGGCACTCGATCGGATTTCCGCACAACATGAAGGCCTCGGCGCAGTTCCCGGTCGACTCGATCCGCAACGCCGACTTCCTGGAGCGGATGAATGGGCACGTCGCGACGCTCATGGACTACTCGCGATTCAACTACGTCGCGCAGCCCGAAGACAACATCCCCCCGCACCTCCTCATCCCGAATGTGGGGCCGTATGACCACTTCGCGGTGAAGTGGGGCTACACCCCGATCCCCGAGGCGCGCACCCCCGACGACGAGAAGGCACAGCTCGACGAGTGGGCGCGCGAGCAGGACCAGTTTCCCTGGCTCCGCTTCTCCACGCCGGACGCGAGCCAGGACCCCGAGGACCTGACCGAGGCCGTCGGCGACGCGGACGCGGTGCGCGCAAACACCCTCGGGATGCGGAATCTGGAGCGCGTCGTGGAGATGCTGATCCCCGTGGCGGAGACCCCGGGAGAGAGCTACGACGAACTCGAGACGCTCTACGCCCAGGCGGTGGGCCAGTGGGGCCGGTACATGGGCCATGTGGCCGCGATCGTGGGTGGCGCGTACACCCAGGAGACGTACGGACGCGGCCCCCGCTTCGAGCCGGTCGAGAAGGCGCGGCAGCGCGAAGCGGTCGAGTTCCTCAACCGGACCGCCTTCGTGATCCCCGAGATGTTCCTGAACGACGAGATCCTCCGCCGCATCGAGAACGATGGCGTGGTCGAGCGTTTCCGTGACCAGCAGGCGCGGGTCCTGACGAGCCTCTTCAGCCAGGCGCGCCTCGAGCGACTCGCCGAATTCGAGGCGCTCGCGGACACCCCCGCGGAGGCCTACACCCTGGCGGATCTCATGACAGATCTCCGCGGAGGCGTCTGGGGGGAGCTGAGCCAGTCGAATGTGCGGATCGACGTCTACCGGCGGAATGTCCAGCGCGCCTTCCTGAACGCGGTGGACCGGCGGCTCCATCCGACCGAGGAGGAGCTCACCCGGCGGTTCAACCCCGCATCGGAGCCGTGGGTATCCGACGTGCGCGGCGTGATGCGGGCCGAGCTCGAGGATCTCGACCGCCTCGCCGAGCAGGCGCTCCCGCGCGCCGCCGACGCGATGACACGGATCCACCTTCGCGATATCCGGAGCGAGATCGCGCGAATCCTGAGCGTGGACTGACGATCGTCCCGCGGAGCCCCGCGTCGTCGGCCACGCCGGCGGCGCGGGGCTTTTCTCGTTTCGGGGGTGGCTCGTAGAGAACCCGCGTCACGCCGCCGGCCGACCCGCCAGCGCGTGGACCACCGCCTTCCAGAACTCTAGACCCTCGAAGAAGGAGGCGACGGGCACGCGTTCGTCGAGGCCGTGGGCGAAGTTGTCGCTTCCCTTCATGAAGAGGCCGGTCACCCCGTACGTCGGGATCCCCGCGGCGCGGAAGTGCATGCCATCCGTCCCCCCCGAGGACATCTGGGGGATGATCGGGGTGCCGGGGGCGACGGCGTCCAGCCCCGCCTCGACGGCGGCGATCACATCGTCGCGCAGCGGCGAGGCCGAGCTGGGCGTGGGGTCGCCGAGCACCACGACGTCGACGCCCTCACCCGCCAGCTCCCGCAACCTCGCCTGGACCTCATTCACGGCGACGCCCGGAAAGAGGCGGCAGTTCACCGTGGCGGTCGCCGACTGCGGCAGCGCGTTCTCGGCGTGCCCGGCGCGCAGCATCGTGGCGACGCAGGTGGTGCGCGTGGTTCCGACGAAGCCCGGCTCGTGCCAGAGCACCTCGGCGGCGTCGGCGTCGTCCGGATCCGCGGCGAGCGCGCGCATCGCCGCGCCCACCTCATCCGACTCGAAGCGCGACGCCCGCTCGAAGTAGCTGCGGGTCGCGTCGTTGACCCGGACCGGGAAGCGATACGCCTGGATTCGCTTGAGCGCATCGGCCAGGTCGTAGATCGCGTTGTCCGTGCGCGGCCGTGAGGAGTGCCCGCCGGGGTTGGTGGTCGTCAGCTCGAAGGTCGCGTACGTCTTTTCCGCGGTCTGGATCTCGTAGTAGAGCACCGAGCCGTCCTCCTCGGAGAGCACGCCCCCTCCGGCATCCGCGTTGAGCGCGAAGTCGGCCCGGGTGAGGTCGATGTGCTCGTCGACCAGCGCGCGCGTGGTGACCATCCCCGTCTCCTCGTCGCCGGTGAATCCGAGGATGAGATCGCGGGTGGGCGTGAACCCCTCGGCCTTCAGTCGGAGAAAGGTCGCGGTCAGATGCGCGATGCCGATCTTGTCGTCGTCGGTACCGCGCCCGAAGAAGGTCCCGTCTTCCTCGGTCAGCTCGAAGGGGTTGCGCGCCCAGTCCTCGGGGAGGGCGTCCACCACATCCATGTGCGCGGCGAGGAGGATCGGGCCCCGGCCCGACGATCCGTCCCCGCGCCAGCGCACCACGAGCGCGGCGATCTCCTCCCCGCTCTCGGAGAGGTGCGGAAGGAGGTGGATGTCCTCTTCGGGAAATCCACCCGCGCGGAAGTGCTCCGCGAGGTATTCGGCCATCGCCGGGACCCTCCCGTGCCCCTCGGCCGTCCGGAAGCCGATGAGGGTACGGTAGAGCTCGAGGGCGTCGCGCTGATGGGGCTCGGTGTAGTCGGCGCTCGACGTCTGGGCGACGAGGGGCTCCGCCACGGGGGCGGCGGCCGCGAGCACGAGTGCGAGGGCCGGGAGGATGTGAAGGAGAGAGGCGCGCATGCTTCTTCCGGAAGATGGAGGGACGGTGGATCGCCAATCTGAACCCCCGCGAGGCTCGGCGCATCCCACCATTGCATCGTCCCGAATTCGGCGTATCTTCGATTTTCGGTCTTTATTCGGTAC
>JAVVEY010000219.1:0-1948 GCA_032250675.1 Longimicrobiales bacterium
CCGGTCGAGCTCGTCGAAGCTGTCGACCACCGTGCGCCCGACGCCCACCCCGCGCCCCTCCCCCGACTCGAGGAAGGCACCGACTACGTCGTCTACCGGGGCGATGGGTCGCGCGCGGCGCTCACCGATCTCGTCTCCGCGCTCGACGAGGTCGAGGTGCTCTTCCTCGGAGAGGAGCACGATGATCGGGTGGGCCATCGCGTCCAGCTCGAGATCTTCCGTCGAATCCTCGTGGATCACGGGGGAGGGGGCCCGATGGCGGGGGGCGCGGCGACACCGGCACGGGAGGGGAGCGGCCCGGTGCGCGGCGAGTTCCGCGAGGTCGTGCTCTCGCTCGAGTTCTTCGAGCGCGACGTCCAGGTCGTCCTCGACGAGTATCTCGCGGGCCTCATCTCCGAGGAGCATTTTCTGCGCAGCGCGCGTCCGTGGGACAACTACGCGCGCGACTACCGGCCCCTCGTCGAGCTCGCGAAGGAGACGCGGATCCCCGTGGTGGCGGCGAACGCGCCCCGGCGGTACGTGAATCTCGCGTCTCGCGAAGGGCGCGAGGCGCTCTCTGCGCTCTCGGCCGAGGCGAGGCGCTTCCTCCCCCCGCTCCCCTGGCCGGAGGCGAGCGAGGCCTACCGCGCCGAGTGGGACGCGCTCATGGGGACGGCCGCGCAGCACATCTCGGGCGACCCGCTCGCCGGGCAGACGCTCTGGGACGCGGCGATGGGGGAGTCGATCGCGCGAGCGCTGGCGGAGCGTGCGGATGGCGCGCCCCTCGTCGTCCACCTCGCGGGAGGATTCCATCTGGAGCGAGGGACCGGCATCCCCGAGGCGCTCGACGTCTACCGCCCCGGGACGCGCGTGCGGATCGTCGCGATACGGACGGCGGCGGAGCCCGGGCGCTTCGACCCGGCGCACGAGCGCGCGGGCGACTTCGTGATCCTCACGCGCGAACTCCCTCCCGAAGAGGAAGGACGAGCCCCCGCGGCCCGCGAGCGGGCGCCCCGGTGATCGGACGCGCCCCGCCCCGCCTCACTCCGACTCGTGCGGGATGTGGGTCACGAGCACCGGGGCGTGGGTCGAGCGCACGACCTTGTCGGTCACGCTCCCGAGGAGAGCGCGGCGGACCCCGCTGCGGCCGTGTGTCGCCATGACGAGGAGGTCGGCCCCGATCTCCTCGGCGGTGCGCCCGATCCCGCCCGAGCCGTGCACATCCTCGACCACATGCGTTTCGATATCGAGCCCCTCGCCCCGGAGTCGGGCGGCGAGGGTGGCGAGGTGCTCCTCGGCCTGACGGCGCGTCTCGTCGATCGCCGAGCGGTTCAGCGCGACGGTCTGCGGGAGGTACGGAGACGCGATCTCGCGGGGCCAGGTGACGACCTGCACGAGGTGCAGCGTGGCGTCGAAGGCACGGCTCCACCGACGCGCCTCGTCGAGCGCCGCTTCCGAGTCGGTGGATCCGTCGAGCGCGGTGAGGATGTGGTCAACCTCGGGAGGCGGCGCCGTGATCTCCTCATCCTCCTCGACCGGGCGAACGAGGAGCACCGACACGGGCGCGGTGCGCAGGAGTCCGTCGGCCACGCTCCCGAGCCAGGTGCGCGCGAGGGGCCCGCGACCGTGGGTGGCGGCGACGATCATCGAGGCTCCGACATCCGCGGCCCGGGTGAGGATCCGATCCACCGCGATTCCGGCGATCCCCTGACCCGTGACCGGGCCTCCGGCGCGCTCGGCGTACTCCTCCACGAGGTGCTCGACGTATTGACGCGTCCACCGCTCCGCTTCGGTGTTCCAGTCGGTGTACTCCAGCGTCGGAATCGGTTCGGCGACGGAGACGATATCGAGTCCGACCCCGGCCCGGCGACTCATCTCGAGCGCCCACGGAAGCGCCGCTTCGGAGAACTTCGAACCGTCGAGGGCGATGACGATGGGACCGCTCATGAGACCTGCTCCTTGATTCGGG
>JAVVEY010000091.1:0-11234 GCA_032250675.1 Longimicrobiales bacterium
CCCCATATTCGCCCGACCCCCGTCTCCCCACCCGACCCGGAGGTCGCGCATGACGATCCGCTCCAGCCGTTCCCCTGCCCTCGCCACCCTCCTCCTTCTGGCGGTCACGACCGCCTGCGGCGGGAGTGACGCCGAGGGCGCGCCGAGTGAGGCGCCGGGGTCCGAACGAACCGCCGGACCCGATCGGTCCGCCGACTCGCCGGCCCCGCCCAACACCCTCACACCCGCCGAGCGCGAAGCGGGGTGGAGGCTCCTCTTCGATGGAGAGACGCTGGAGGGATGGCGCGGCTACGGGATGGAGACGATCCCGGAGGGGTGGGCGGTGGTCGACGGCACCCTCGCCCGCGTCTCCGAGGCCGCCGACATCATCACGATCGAGCAGTTCAGCGACTTCGAGCTCTCGATCGACTGGAAGCTCGATCCGGGGGGCAACAGCGGGGTCTTCTACCGGGCCGCCGAGGGCGAGGATTGGATCTACCAGAGCGCCCCGGAGATGCAGCTCCTCGACGACGCGCGGCACCCCGACGGTGAGAGCCCCCTTACCAGCGCGGGATCGGCGTTCGGACTCTACCCGGCGCCGAGAGGCGCGGTGCGGCCGGCGGGTGAATGGAATGAGTCCCGGGTCGTCATCGAGGGCAACCACGTCCGCCACTGGCTGAACGGCACGCTCGTCGTCGACTACGAACTGCACAGCCCCGACTGGGTCGAACGGGTGCGGAACTCGAAATTCAACAACTGGCCCGCGTACGGGCAGGCCGAGCGCGGCCACATCGGACTGCAGGAGCACGGCGGAAGCATCTGGTTCCGCAACATCAAGATTCGGGAGATCGGCTGATGGCACGGGGAAACGCACGACGGCAGGACGACTACGACGTCATCGTGGTGGGCTCGGGCGCGGCGGGCGGGATGTGCGCCTTCGTGCTCGCGGTCCATGGGGTGAAGGTGCTGATGCTCGAGGCGGGCCGCGACTACGACCCGGTGACCGAGACGCCGATGTTCCAGCTTCCGAAGGACGCGCCGCTCCGGGGCGGAGGCACCGCCGACAAACCGTTCGGATTCTACGACGCCACGGTGGACGGGGGATGGCGCGTGCCGGGCGAGCCCTACTCGAGCGACGAAGACACCGACTTTCGCTGGTGGCGCGCGCGGATGCTCGGCGGGCGCACCAACCACTGGGGTCGCATCTCGCTCCGGATGGGTCCGTACGACTTCAAACCCCGCTCGCGCGACGGGCTGGGCTTCGACTGGCCGATGTCGTACGAAGATCTGGCTCCGTACTACGACAAGACCGAGGCGCTGATCGGGGTCTACGGCTCGAATGAGGGGCTCGAGAACACGCCGAACTCCTCTCCCGACGTCCTCCTTCCGCCGCCGGCCCCGCGCGCCTACGAGCTCCTCACGCAGAAGGCGTGCACCGAGCAGCTCGACATCCCGGTGGTCCCGGCACACCTGGCGATCCTCTCCAAGCGGCAGGACCACGAGAAGTGGCCCGCGAAGCTCTTTCCGAACAACCCCCTCGCGCAGCGCGTGACGCGTGACTCGATGCGCTCGCGCGCCGCGTGCTTCTGGGCCACGCCGTGCGGTCGCGGCTGCTCGATCAAGGCAAACTTCCAGTCGACCACCGTCCTCCTCCCCCCGGCGCTCGCGACCGGCAACCTCGAGATCCGCACGAATGCGATGGTGCGCGAGGTCACGGTCGACGCCCGCGGGCGCGCCACGGGGGTGCACTACATCGACAAGGAGACCGGATCCGACGTGCACGCGAGCGCCCGCGTGGTCGTGGTCGCGGCGTCGGCGTGCGAGTCCGCGCGCATCCTCCTGAACTCGCGCTCGGGGCTCTTCCCCGACGGGCTCGCGAACGGCAGCGGTCTGGTCGGGAAGTACCTGATGGACACGGTGGGCGCCGGCGTGGGCGGACAGATCCCCGCGCTCGAGAATATGCCCCGCCACAATCAGGACGGGGCGAGCGCGATGCACCTCTACATGCCGTGGTGGCTCTATCAGGAACAGGCGCGCGGCGAGCTCGACTTCGCGCGTGGGTACCACATCGAGTTCGGGGGTGGGCAGCGGATGCCGGGCTCCGGACAGTTCGGCGGACTCGAACGCTTCACCGGCGGCGCGTACGGACGACGCTTCAAGGAAGAGGCCCGGCGCTACTACGGGTCGTTCGTCTCCTTCAGCGGACGAGGCGAGATGATCCCAAACGAGGACTGCTACTGCGAGATCGATCCCGACGGGGTCGACCGCTGGGGCATCCCCACCCTCCGCTTCCACTGGAAGTGGTCGGACCACGAGCTGAACCAGGCGCGCCACATGCAGCACACCTTCCGCGACATCATCGAGTCGATGGGCGGCACGGTCACGAGCACGGTGCACGACGACGGGGCGCGGGCGATCGCGGCTCCGGGTCAGATCATCCACGAGGTCGGCGGGGTGATCATGGGGGACAACCCTCGCACCTCGGTGCTCAACGAGTTCTGTCAGTCGTGGGAGGTCGACAACCTCTTCGTGACCGACGGCGGGGCCTTCGTCTCGAATGCGGACAAGAATCCGACGCTCTCGATCATGGCGGTCGCGTGGCGGGCGTCCGATTACATCGTCGACGAACTCAGACGGGGGAGCTTCTCATGAGCGAGCGGAATGAACTGCCGGTGGTGGGCATGCCCGAGGGACGGGACGCCGCGCACGAGCCGGAGGCCGCGAACGACAGGCGGGGGATGGACCGTCGCATGGCGCTCAAGGTGATGGCGCTCGTGGCGGCGGCGCCCACCGTTTTTACCTCGTGTGACGACCCGGACGAACCCGACTTCGACCCGACGGCGCTGACCCGGGGCGGTCCCGCCACGAATCCGAAGGCCGCGGGCACCGCCACCGACCCCGACCTCATCGCGCCCGTCGTGCCGTGGGAACGTACCCTGAGCGAAGACGAACTCGCCGCGCTCGCGGTCCTCTGCGACGTGATCATCCCGGCCGACGAGCACTCCCCGGCGGCGAGCACGGTGGGCGCCCACGAATTCATCGACGAGTGGGTGAGCGCGCCGTACGACGGAATGCAGCGTGATCGGGTGCTCGTCCTCGGAGGGCTCGTCTGGCTCGACCGCGAGTCGGCGCGGCGCTTCGGTGAAGGGAGGCGCTTCCGCGACCTCGCGACCGACGAGCAGCACGCGATCTGCGACGACATCGCCTCGCCCCGCAACGCCCAGCCCGGCTTCGAGGCCGCCGCGCGCTTCTTCGACAAACTCCGCGACCTGACCGCGACCGCCTTCTATACGACCAGGGAAGGGATGGACGACCTCGGCTACGTCGGCAATGTGCCGCTCGCGTCGTGGGGGCCGCCGCCGCCCGAAGCGCTCCGCCACCTGGGGCTCGACGGGTGAGCGGGAGCGCATCGGGGGAGATCGACCGTCGCCGACTCTTCGTCGGGAGCTGCGTCGCGCTCATCGCCACCTCGGTGGCCTTCGCGACGGTGGGGGCGATCATGCTCGCGCTCAAGAACGAGTTCGTCCTGACCAATGAGGAGGTGGGGTGGATCGGGGGCGCGGCGCTCTGGGGCTTCGCCGTGAGCCAGCTCGTCTTCGCGCCGCTCTGTGACACGCTGGGGATGCGCGTCCTCCTCCGCCTCGCCTGGATCGGGCACGTCGCCGGCACCGTCACGATGGTCGCGGCGGGCGGATTCTGGTCGCTCTTTGCCGGCGCGCTCGTCATCGCGATGGCCAACGGCCTGGTGGAGGCGGCGTGCAACCCCCTCGTCGCCACCCTCTACCCGGAGGAGAAGACGATCTGGCTCAACCGCTTCCACGTCTGGTTCCCGGGCGGGATCGTCCTGGGCGGACTCGCCGCCTTCGGGCTCGACGCCCTCGGCGTCACGGCGTGGCAGCTCAAGCTGGCGCTCATCCTCGTGCCCACCCTCGCCTACGGCTACCTCCTCCTCAACGCGCGCTTCCCGGAGACCGAGGGCGTGCAGCACGGGGTGAGCGTGGGCGAGATGTTCCGCGCGACCTTCCTGACGCCGCTCATGTGGGTGATGCTGCTCGCGATGGCGATGACCGCCTCGCTCGAGCTCGGCCCGAACCGCTGGGTCCCGGCGGTCCTCGAGGCGGGCGGGATGCCGGGGATCCTCGTGCTCGTCTGGATCAACGGGCTCATGGCGGTGATGCGCTACCGGGCGGGGCCGGCGGTCAAGCGGCTCTCGCCGACCGGGCTCCTCCTCGGCTCCGCCTTCCTCTCGGGCGTCGGGCTCTTCGGGTTGAGCCTGGGCGGACCGGGGTGGGCGACGCTCGCGGCGGCCACCGTCTTCGCGCTCGGGGTGTGCTACTTCTGGCCGACGATGCTGGGCGTGGTCTCCGAACGCGTGCCCCGGTCGGGCGCGCTCGGGCTCGGCCTCATGGGCACGGTCGGGATGGCCACCGTGGGGCTCGTGACCTCGCCGCTCATGGGGCGCGTCGCCGATCACCACGCCAACGACCGGATGCCGGCGGTCGAGACGGTCGCGGTAATGCGCGACGCCGCCGCGCTCCTCCCGGACGGAGGTGACGCCGACCGGGCCGCCGCGGCCCGCGCCGCGAGCGAGGCGCTCGACGCCTTCGAGGCCGACGGCGCCCTTCCTTCGCCCCAGACCGCGAATGCGCTCCGCGCGATCACCTCGGCGGGGGGCCCGGAGGCGCTCGCCGAGCGGGCGGCGCAGATCCTCGGGCCCGCCGACAACTACGGCGGCCGCATCTCCTTCCGGTACGTCGTCCCCCTCTCGGGCGTCCTCATCCTGATCTTCGGGACGCTCTTCGCGCGGGATCAGGCGCGGGGCGGCTACCGGGTGGAACGAATCGGCCGGAGCGCATGATGCTCCGCTACGGGATGGTCGGCGGCGGTCCCGGCGCCTTCATCGGGGGCGTCCACCGGATGGCGGCCGCGCTGGACGGGGAGTGGCGGCTCGTCGCGGGCGCCTTCAGCGCCGACCCGGCGAAGTCGCGCACCACGGGCGAGGAGCTGGGACTCGACGCGGACCGCGTCTACGGATCGTACGAGGAGATGGCCGCCCGCGAGGCCGCGCTCCCCGAGGACGAGCGGATCGAGGCGGTCTCGATCGTCACCCCGAACCATCTGCACTTCCCCGTCGCCCGAGCCTTTCTGGAAGGGGGATTTCACGTCGTCTGCGACAAGCCGCTCACCACCACCCTCGAGGACGCCGAGACGCTCTGCCGGATCGCCGCCGAGCGCGACGCCGTCGTCTGCGTGACCCACAACTACACCGGCTACCCGATGGTGAAGGAGGCGCGCGAGCGGGTGCGCGGGGGAGCGCTCGGCGTCGTGCGCAAGGTCGTGGTCGAGTATTCCCAGGGGTGGCTCGCCACACTCCTCGAGAAGACGGGCCAGAAGCAGGCCGCATGGCGCACCGACCCCGCGCGAGCCGGGCTCTCGTCCGCGATCGGCGACATCGGTTCGCACGCGCACCACCTCGCCCACTACGTGACCGGGCTCGAGGTGGAGGAGCTCTTCGCCGACCTCGGCACGGTGGTCGAGGGCCGCGCGCTCGAGGACGACGCCACCGTGCTCCTCCGCTACGAGGGCGGCGTGCGGGGGCTCCTCTTCGCCTCGCAGATCTCGACCGGCGAACGGAACCACCTCCGGCTGCGCGTCTACGGAAGCGAAGGCGGGCTCGACTGGTGCCAGGAGCGTCCCGATCGCCTCCGGCTGACCTCGCCGGACGGCGACGAGACGATCGTGCACGACGGCGCGCCCGACCTCTCCGAGCGGGCACGCGCCCACCAGCGGCTCCCGGGCGGCCACCCCGAGGGCTTCATCGAGGCCTTCGCGAACCTCTACCGGAATGTGGCGCGCATGCTGAATGCTCGCGCCGGACGCCGCGATGCCGGGCCGTTCGACGACGACTTCCCCACCGTCGAGGCGGGCGCGCGCGGCGTGCACTTCATCCTCAAGACCGTCGAGAGCGGGAAGAGCGGCCGATGGGTCGACGCGCGCTACGCTCCGTTGAGGCGCTCCGCTCCGCCGGAAAGGACGATATCATGAGCCGCCCCGTCACCCTCTTCACCGGACAGTGGGCCGACCTCCCCCTCACCGAGCTCGCCGAGAAGGCGGCCGCGTGGGGGTATGACGGGCTCGAGCTGGCGTGCTGGGGCGACCACCTCGACGTGCGGCGCGCGGCCGAGGACCCCGACTATGCGATGGCGCGGCGGGAGCTGCTTCAGTCGCACGGGCTGGATCTCTTCGCGATCAGCAACCACCTCGTCGGCCAGGCGGTGTGCGACGCGATCGATGCGCGGCACCGCCCGATCCTCCCGGCGCACGTCTGGGGCGACGGCGACCCCGAGGGCGTGCGGGAGCGCGCCGCCGAGGAGATGAAGGCGACCGCGCGCGCCGCGGCCAACCTCGGCGTCGGGGTCGTGAACGGCTTCACCGGCTCGTCGATCTGGCCGCTCCTCTACGCCTTCCCACCGATTCCGCCCGGGATGATCGAGGCGGGCTTCCGCGACTTCGCCACGCGCTGGCGCCCGATCCTCGATGTCTTCGGCGAGGCGGGCGTGACCTTCGCGCTCGAGGTGCACCCCACCGAGATCGCCTTCGACACCGTCACCGCCGAGCGCGCGCTCGACGCGGTGGAGCGGCACGAGGCGTTCGGCTTCAACTACGACCCGAGCCACCTGGCGTACCAGGGCGTGGACTACGTGGCCTTCATCGCGCGCTTCGCCGAGCGCATCCACCACGTGCACATGAAGGACGCGTGGTGGTCCGACGAGCCCGGGCCCTCGGGCGTCTTCGGCGGACACCTCCCCTTCGGACACCGCGACCGCCAGTGGGACTTCCGCTCCCTCGGCCGGGGCCGCGTGGCGTTCGAGGAGGTGATCCGCGCGCTCAACCGCATCGGCTACGCGGGTCCGCTCTCGGTGGAGTGGGAGGACGCGGGGATGGACCGCGAGCACGGCGCGAGGGAGGCGTGCGACTTCGTGCGAGCGATCGACTTTCCGGCGAGCGACACGGCATTCGACGCGGCGTTCGAGGGGGGCGAGGCATCGTGATCACGCGGAGAGAGGCGCTCCGGCGCCTCGGCGTGTTGGCGGCGGGGGCCGCGGGGGCGGGGGCCGCGGGGATGGGCACGGCAGGGTGCTCCGGCGAGGATCGGCCGGGACGCCGGGTGCCGTCGGGTGCGCCGTCGGGCGAGGCGTCGGGTGCCCGGTCAGGCGGGGGATCCGGCGAGCCGATCGGTCCGCTCGGGGTGCAGCTCTACACCGTGCGCGACCAGATGCAGGCCGACGTCGCCCGCACCCTCGCGCGGGTGGCCGGGATCGGCTACCGGGAGGTGGAGTTCGCGGGCTACTTCGGGCACGCCCCGCGCGAGATCCGGGCGATGCTCGACGACACGGGCCTCCGGGCGCCCGCGGCGCACATCGCCGTGGAGGCGCTCACCGACGAGTGGGAGGCCACCCTCGAAACCGCGAACGCGGTCGGGCACGACCACCTCGTCGTCGCGTGGATCCCCGAGCCGATGCGCGGCAGCCTCGACGCCTGGCGCCGCACCGCCGACCTCTTCACCCGGGCCGGCGAGACCGCGCGCGCCGCCGGGCTCGGCCTCGCGTATCACAACCACGACTTCGAGTTCCACGAGATGGAAGGGCGCGTGCCCTTCGACGTCTTCTGCGAGGAGAGCGACCCCGAGCTCGTGCGGATCGAGCTCGACATCTTCTGGATCACGCACGGCGGAGGCGACGCACTCGCCTTCTTCGAGCGCTGGCCCGGACGCGTCCCGATGGTACACGTGAAGGGCCGCACCCCGGAGGGCGAGATGGTGGACGTCGGCCAGGGCGCGATCGAGTGGGCGGAGGTGCTCGGACGCCACGAAGAGGCCGGCATCCGCCACTACTTCGTGGAGCACGACACCCCCGACGATTCCCTCGCCTCGATCGAGGCGAGCTACCGCTATCTCAGTGGGCTGCGCGTGTGAGGGACAGTCACCTCACATCACGGTCACCTCACATCACGGGCCTCGGCGCCCCCAGATAGAGCTCCGGAAGTCCGGCGCTCCGGAGCACCTGGTTGAACGCCCGAAGCTCCTCCCGGAGCCTGTCCAGATCGTTCCGATGCCCCACCCACTCGTCCAGGTAGTCCCCCGTGACCTCCCTCACCCCCGTGGTCACGGGGATATTGGCGCCTGACATGCGGCCCAGGAGGTCCTTGAACTTCACCAGGAGCCGGGCCTCGAACATGTAGTTGTTCTGGCCGGTCTCCAGATACTTCTGGAGGATGCGGGACTCCCACTCCTCCATGCGCTCTGTGAGCGACTCCCCGCCCTCCACCACCCGGCCGGCGCCGTTCTCCCGGGCCGCCTCCAGGCGGAGGGCCATCTGCTCCCGCACGCGCCGGAGTTCCAGGACGCCCGCCTCCATCTCCCGCGCCCCGGCGAAGAGCGATGCGCTGAGGCGGTCCAGCTCCTCGTATTCCGCCACAGGATCGGCGGCGATGCCGTCGAGGCGCGGATCGATCAGGATTTCGAAGTCCTGCGTCCGGACATCGTCTCCCACGGTGAGGCGCAGCCTGTAGCGCCCGGGAGCCGCGGCGTAGGCGCTCAGATTTCGGGAGGTATTGGTGACTTCGTCGATGCAGGCGAAGCGGCCCACATTCATGTCCCAGCTCCACCGGTGGGCGCCAGCGGTGCGGCGCAGGAGCTGCCGACGGGGCGCGGCGGGGCAGTCCGGCCGGGTCTCGGGAGCGTACTCGCCGAAGATCACCTCACCCGACGCGTCGAGGACCTCGATCGCCATGGGCACCTCCGCCGGCACCGGGCTCCCCACGACGTAGTTCACCTGCATCCCCCGGGGCGGATTCTCTCCCGGCCCGCCCTCCGCGTAGTATCCCGGAGTGATCTCGCGGTACGGATCCCGGGGGTCGTAGAGATGGACCTCGGCGGCGGCCACGGCGTCGCTGATCTGGTGCAGGGGGGTGAGGTCGTCGAGGATCCAGAGGGAGCGACCCTGCGTGGCGACCACCAGATCCTGCCGGCGCACCCTCAGGTCCGTCACCGGCACTTCCGGGAGGTTGAGCTGGAAGGGCTGCCAGTGGGCACCATCGTCGAAGGAGACGAAGATCCCCGTCTCGGTGCCCAGGTAGAGGAGCCCCTCGCGGTCCGGGTCCTCCCGGATGCTCCGGGCGAAGGTGTTCCCGGGGATCCCGTCGATGATCTTCGTCCACGTCTCGCCGTAGTCGTCGGTGCGGAAGACGTACGGCGTGAAGTCGTTCATCTTGTATCCCGCCGCCACGAAGTACGCCCTGGCGGGGTCGTGGGGCGAGGGCTCCACCACATTGACGATGCTCTCCGGCAGCCCCTCGGGGGTGACGTTCACGATCGTCCGCCCCCCGTCCCGGGTCATGTGCACCAGCCCGTCGTCGGAGCCGATCCAGAGGAGTCCTTCCTGAAGGAGCGACTCCTCGATGTTGAAGACGTTGTTGTAGCTCTCGGCGGTGATCTGCTCGTTGGAGATGGGGTAGCCGCCCATCCCCTGCTTCTCCTCCTCATCCCGGGTCAGGTCCTCGCTGAGCACCTCCCACGTGTTGCCCCGATCCGTGGACTTCATGAGGTACTGCGACCCGTAGTAGATGACATTCGGGTCGTGGGTGGAGACGTAGACCGGCCCGTTCCAGTTGGCCCGGTACTTCAGATTCTTCGGCTGCTCCCCCGTGACCCGCTCCGGGTAGGGGCGCACCATGCGGTAGTTCCACGTCTCCGCATCCCATTCTCCCAGGAAGGAGGCGAAGAAGGTGCTGTAGACGTAGCGGGGATTCTCGGGATCCAGCCCCACCGTGGCGGACTCGCCGGAGCGGATGGTCTGCCAGTGGTGCTCGCCGATCCCGTTGCCCAGCGTGCGGCTGGCGATGACAATCCCGCTGGCGTCCTGCTGCCCCGAGTAGACGTTGTAGGGGAAGAGGTTGTCCGTCATGACCCGGTACATCTGAGCCGTGGGCTGGTTCATGAGAGACGACCAGCTCTCTCCCCCATTCACGCTCACCGCCGCGCCCCCGTCGTTCCCGTTGATGACGATCTCGGTGTTGTGGGGGTTGATCCAGAGGTCGTGGTGGTCCACATGGCTGTCGGGGATGCGGGTGAAGGTGCGCCCCCCGTCGATGGACTTCAGGAGGGGCGAGTTGAGCACCCACACCTCGTCGGCGTCCACCGGATCCGCCACCACGTGCATGTAGTACCACGCGCGGGCGTAGGTCACCGCCTCGCCATTCACCTGCCGGAAGCTCTCGCCCCCGTCGTCGGAGCGATACACGCCCCCCTCTCCCGGGACGGCCTCGACCGCCAGGTACACCACCTCCGGGTCCGCCGGAGAGATGGCCACCCCGATCTTCCCCATGAGCTCCGGCAGCCCCCGGGTGATCTCACGCCAGCTCTCCCCGCCGTCGGTGGTCTTCCACACCTTCGATCCCGGCCCGCCGCTCTTCACCACCCACGGACGGCGCCGGAAGTCCCACGACGTGGCGATCATGACCCGGGGGTTCGCGGCGGACACCGACAGATCCACGATCCCCGAGTCCTCGTTGATATGCAGGATCTTGTCCCACGTCTCGCCCCCGTCGGTGGAGCGGTACATCCCCCGCTCCTCGTTGGGGCCCCACGGGTTGCCCTGGGCTCCCACGTAGACCACGTCCGGGTCCGCGGGGTGGACCCACAGGGCCCCCACGTGGCGGGTGGCCTCCAGCCCGATGTGCCGCCACGTCTCGCCGGCGTCGGTGGACTTGTAGACCCCGTCGCCGTGGGAGGTCTTCACCCCCCGCACCGGCGACTCCCCCGTCCCCACGTAGATGACGTTGGGGTCCGATGGAGCGACGACGATGTCGCCGATCCCCGTCGTGTTGAAGTACCCGTCAGAGACGTTCTCCCACGTGGTCCCGGCGTCGGTGGTCTTCCAGACTCCGCCCCCGGTGGCCCCCATGTAGAAGGTGAAGGGCTCGTCCGGGATCCCCGTCACCGTGGTGACCCGCCCTCCCCGGTGCGGCCCGATGTTCCGGTAGCGCATCGACTGGAAGAGGGCCGGGTCCGCCTCCTGGGCGGAGGCCTCCGTCCGGATCGGGACGGAGATCGGGAGGACGGCCAGCGCGGGAAGGCCCGCGGTGAGGGCCGCGGTGAGACCGGCGGCAGCCAGAGAGAAGGGCAGGGAGCGTCGCATGGAGCCACTCGCGTCGGAGGTCGTCGGAGGTATGGGGCGGAGGGGTGCGACGTTAGG
>JAVVEY010000092.1:0-11182 GCA_032250675.1 Longimicrobiales bacterium
GCCGAGCCTCGGGAGGAGGGGCTCGTCGTCCTTCTTCTCCTTCTCCTCCTCTTCATTCTTCTTCTCCTCCTCCTCCCCCTCCTCGACCTCCTCCCCCTCACGGCCTTCCGGGGAGGCCGCGGCGGTGGAGTCCGCGCTCGCCGTGGAGTCGGCTCCCCCGCCCTCACGCGCTCTGGGCGCGGAGAGCGCGGCGATCTCCAGGCGCGCGTCGGTCTCGGCGGTCCGAAGCGCCTCTTCGGCATCGCGGCGCGCGCTGCGCAGGCGCGACTCGATCCGGTCCTCCTCCTCGAGGCGCGAGATCGGGGTGACCCGCGTGGTGGCGTCGAGATCGGCGCCCGCCGCGACGAGCGCCCGGATCGCCTCGACCCGTCCGTCGTGCGCCGCGAAGACGAGTGGCGTCTGGCCGTGCGCGTGCTCGCGCGCGTCGACCGCCGCCCCCGCCACGATCAGCGCCTCGACTGCCTCCACCCCGCCCGTGCCCGCCGCGAAGTGGAGCGCCGTCACCCCCGTGGAGGTCCGCGCCCGCGGATCCGCGCCCGCGTCGAGGAGTCGCACCGCCGCGGCTGAGTGCCCGCTCCGCGCGGCCACGAGGAGGGGGGTATAGCCCGCGACGCGCGTCGTCGCTTCGAGATTCGCACCGGCGTACACGAGGACGTCGACCATCTCGAGGTCGCCCCGATACGCAGCCCAGTGCAGCGCCGTCATCCCGTCGCCGTGCGCGGCGTTGACGTCCGCCCCCTGACGCAGGAGTGTGCGCACCTCGGCGAGAGCCCCCTCCCGCGCCGCATCCGCGACCGGAGTGTCAGGACCCGCAGCCGCGGCGAGGAGGGCGAGAGCGAGGAGGCCGGGGAGGAGGTGTACGCGCGTCTTCATCCGCCTCCCTCAGAGCTGCGTGAAGGTGAACTCGCCACTCGAGTCCCCGAAGGAGGTGAGGTCGTCCATCCCGAGGTTGTGCATGAGCGAGAGCATCGCATTCGCCATCGGCACCCCGTCGTCCGCCTTCAGGTGCACCCCGCCGCGGAGCGCGCCATTCCCACCCCCGAGGAGGACGAGGGGACACCGCTTGTGATTGTGGACATTCGAATCTCCCATCGGCGAGCCGTAGATGATCGCCGTCTTCTCGAGGAGGCTCGCGTCGCCCTCCATGATCGAGTCGAGTCGATCGAGGAAGTAGGGGAGGAGGGAGACGTGGTAGCGATTGATCTCGGCGAACGCCTCGACATTCTCGGCCCGGTTCCCGTGGTGCGAGGCGGGGTGGAAGGGGCGGTCGATCCCGCTCTCGGGGTAGACGCGCGCCGATCCGTCGCGCCCCATCTTGAAGGAGAAGACGCGCGTCATGTCCGAGGCGAAGGCGATCGCCTGGAGGTCGAACATCAGCTTGACGTGCTCCTCGAACGAATCCGGCACTCCCGCCGGAGCGGTCGGGAGTTCGCGCACATCGCCGCTCTCGTTGTAGGCCTCGACCATCGTGATCCGACGTTCGATCTCGCGGATCGCGTCGAGGTAGTTCTCCATCCGCTGACGGTCCCCGGGCCCCAGCGAGCGCTGAAGATCGGCGATCTCGCTCGTGACCCAGTCGAGGATGCTCCGGTTCGTCCGCCGGATCTCGGCGCGCTGTTCCGCCGTCCCACCGGCGCCGAAGAGCTGATCGAAGACGACGCGCGGATCGCGGATCATCGGGAGCGGCTCGGTCTCCGACGCCCACGAGATCGTGTCGGTGTAGACGCAGGCGTACCCGTAGGCGCACCCCCCCGACTGATCGACATTCTCGATGCAGAGCTGCATCGAGGGGATCGGTGTGGTCTGCCCGAATCGCTTGGCGAAGATCTGGTCGAGCGACTCGCCCACCCGCACATCCGAGCCCTCCGTCTGGTAGGGGTGCGCCTGCGTCAGGAAGACGGCGCTCGAGCGGAAGTGGTCGCCTCCGATCTCGTCCGCCTCGAAGGCTTCGGCCATCCGGACATCGGTATTCGAGATGATCGTGAGCCACTTCCGGTAGCTCTCGAGGGGGGAGAGCGACGAGGTCGAGAGGTCGAAGTCGCGCCCCATCTGCGCCGGCGACCAGAGGTGACTCTCGAGACCGTAGGGGGCCGCACCGGCCGCACCGTGCACCATCTCGATGCAGACGAGGCGCGTCTTCTCGGCCTCGGCGCGAATCTGCGCCGACACTCGTCCCGCCGGTGTCATCGCCTCGAGAAAGGGAAGCGAGATGGCGGCTCCGGCGCCCCGGAGGAAGGTGCGACGCGAGAGGTGGGTTCCGGTCAGAAACATGGGAGGTTCCTCGGAGGGATCACGGGTGGCGCAGGGGAGAGTCGGCGCCGGTCACCTCGGCACGCCGCATCCGGAAGGCACGGCTTCGGACCACACCCTGGATGAAGGCGGTGATCGCGTAGTCACGCTCGCGGGCATCCGCCACGATCTGCCGCACCGTCGGCATGTCGTAGTACTCGACGCGACGCCCGAGCGCGTACGCCATCAGATTCTCGGTGAAGTTTCGCAGGAAGGGTTCGGGGCGCCCGACGAGCGCCTCGAGGAGGTCGTTCGGCCCGTGCAGCGGAGTCCCGTCGTAGAGCTCTCCGCTCGGGTCGACGGGGTTGCCCTGGTCGCGCGTGCGCCACCGCCCCGTCACATCGAAGTTCTCGAGGGCGAGCCCGATCGGATCGATGAAGAGGTGGCAGGAATTGCAGCTCGGGCTCTCGCGGTGCAGCTCGAGCTGTTCGCGCACCGTCAGCATCCGTCCCTCGACCGCGGGCTCGGTCGCCTCCAGGTCGGGCACATCGGGCGGGGGGGGCGGGGGCGGCGTCCCGAGGAGCACCTCCATCACCCACTTGCCCCGAAGCACGGGCGAGGTGCGGTTCGCGTGCGAGGTGAGGGTCAGGATCGAGCCCTGGCCGAGCAGCCCCCGGCGGCGCGCGTCGGCGTACGACACGAGCCGGAACTCCGGTCCCGCCACCCCGGGGATCCCGTAGTGGGTGGCGAGGCGTTCGTTGGCGAGGGTCCAGTCGGCCGTGAGGAGCTCGAGGACCGAACGGTCTTCCGCGACGATCCGGTTGAAGAAGCGCTCGGTCTCCTCGACCATGAGTGCGGCGAGCTGCTGGTCGTAGTCCGGATAGCGGATCGCGTCGGGGTGCACCTTCTCGATATCCGAGAGGCGCAGCCACTGCCCGGCGAAGCGGGCTCCGAGGCGCTCGGCTGCCGGGTCTGCCAGCATCCTCGTCACCTGACCGCGCAGCACCTCCGGGCCGGAGAGCCGCCCGTCACGCGCGGCGGCGAGGAGCTCTCCATCGGGGACGGTGCCCCAGAGGAAGAAGGAGAGGCGGGAGGCGAGATCGGCGCCCGCGATCCACTCCACCCCACCCTCCCCCGACACACCCTCCGCCGCCGACTCGATCCTGAAGATGAAGTGGGGGCTCGCGAGGATCGCCTGGAGCGCGTCACGCATCCCGACCTCGAATCCGCCGCGCGCGGCGCCCTCGCGGTAGAAGGAGAGGAGCGCGTCGATGTCCCCCTCTTCGAGGGGACGCCGGTACGCCCGGGTGGCCAGCCGCGAGATGATCCGGGCGGCACACCCGGCCTCTTCGGAGGGTGAGATCGGGCGGCACGCGAAGATGCGCCGGCGACTCGGCGTCTCCGAGACCCCCGTCACATCGTACGGACCCGCGATCACGAGATCGCGGAGGTGCGGCAGCGTGGTCACCCCGTAGGCGAGTCCGATCTGCGTGTCGGCCAGAGAGTGGCCCACCGGCGAGAGGATGTCGTCGACGGGGCCCTCGAAGTTCGGGAGGAAGGCCGCGGAGATACGGTGCGGTCCGGCGGAGATATGCACCCGCTCGTCGAGGTACACCTCCATCCCCGTCGGATCGGCCTCGCTCTTGAAGCGGTCGATCGGCACGACGGCGACGCGTTCGCCGTCCACCGAGATCTCCACCACCTCGTTGCGCGCCGTCCGCCCGAAGAGCTGTCCGGTCGGAGTCGGCTGGAGACGGATCCGGAAGGCGTAGTCCCCGTCCGCCGGGAAGAGGTGCACGACGGAGAGTCCACCGCGGGTGCCGAAGGGCGCGCCCTCGACCCAGCTCCACTGCGACGCGAGTCGCGGCACGGTGTAGGTCGCCTCCTCGGGGATCGCCGTGGGGTCGCCCACGGCGAGACGCGCGATCCGGGCCGCCGCATTGAGGTAGGCGTCCAGGAGCGTCGGCGAGAGGAGCTGCGCGTCGGCGATATTGTCGAAGTTCGCGCTCTTCGTGTCGGGGGGGAGGAAGGCCTCCGGATCGATCTCGAGATCGAGGAGATCCCGGATCGCGTTGCGATACTCCGCCTGGTTGAGGCGCTGGAAGCTCCGTACCCCCGGATCGGGGTTGGCGCGCGCGAAGGAGTCGAGCTGCGTCTCGAGTGTGGCGGCCAGCCCCTGCAGGATCTCCTCGGTCGGCCGGTTCGTCCCCGGGGGCGGCATCATCCCCGCACGGAGCTTGCGGATCATCGCCTCGGCGAGGGCACGACGTTCGTACGCCCGCTCCACATCGAACCCCTCGAGCGACATGTTCCCGCGCATGCGCCGGTCGTTGTGGCAGCGCATGCACGTCTCCCTGATCACGTCATCGGCGCGAGCGTAGTCGAGGGGCGGGGTGTCGATGAGGTCGCCCGGGTAGGCCCGGTGCATGCGCGGGTCGGGGAGCGGCGGCGCGTGAGAGAGGGTGGCCGCGAGGCTCACGGGGACGACGCGGGGGTGATCGGCCTCCGATTCCGACGCGCCTCCGGCGGAGAGCGATCCGGCCACGAGGGTGGCCGAGAGGAGCAGTGAAAGGAGTGCCATCACGCGATCATTCCGTCGACGAGGGTCATCGTTCGTCCCCTGACCATATCAACGCACACGCTCCCCACCGGGGATCCCTCCGCGCGCGAATCGGGTAGCGGAGTCCGGCCCCGCGGGATGCACTCGTCATCCCCGGCGTCGGTCGTGGCTGGCGTCAAGAGTACGAGGCGCCCGTCGCGGGCGCCAGAAATCCCGCCGGCGGCACGCCCCCGCTTGCGGTTCGACTCCACGGGCCGTCATTCTCCGTCGCCATGTCACAATTCCTCGAGACGATCTTCGTGACCCATCCCCTCCACGGGATGCTGGTGCACTTCCCGATCGCGCTCTCCGTCGTCACGCTCGCCTTCGCCCTCCTGGCGCTGAAGGAAGGGAGCGAAGCGTTCGAGCGCGCCGCCTTCTACTGCCTCGTGGCGACGGCCGGGAGCAGCGTTCTGGCGGCGATGTCCGGATACCGCGACGTCCTCGTCCGATTCGAGGGCGACGCCCCACTCGTGCCCGAGAAGGCCTTCCTCGGGGTCACCCTCATCCTCCTGACGGGCGCGCTCTCCCTGGCGCGCGCCCTCGACGAGGAACTCCTCTGGAACCCCCGCACGATGGTGCTCTATCTCTCGGGGATGCTCGGGGCCGTCGCGCTGACCGCGTCGCTCGGCTTCATGGGAGGGATCATCCTCTATGGCTGGTGATCGCCCCGCGCACGGTGAAGGCCCCACGCCCACGCCCACACCCACGCCCACGCCCGGGGACCGCTTCCGGAGATCGAAGGTCGAGGCGCCGACCGGCCCCGATCTCGCGCGGCAGCTCGGGATCGTCGCGATCGTGCTTCTGGCGTGGATCGGGAGCTTTCGCCTGGCGATGAACCTCCCGGTGGAGGCACCCGAGAGCGCGCGGAGCGAGGAGCGCCGCTCGCGAGGGGAGGCGAGGGGAGTCACGGAAGAGGGGCCGACCCCGGGGGCGGGCGTCGCTGCGGGGGTGACCGGCGCAGACTCCCCGGGTGTCGGCTCGAACGGGACCGGCTCGACGGAGGGCGACGCGGGCGGGGTGGCGGCTGCGGGCGACCCGCTGGATCTCTCCGATGCGGGCGAGCCGCTCGACGGGACGGCCCCGATCCCGGCCGCGTCATCGCCGGTGCGGGCGGGGAATCCTCCCGCCTCGGGACCGACCGCTTCGTCGTCCGCCGATGCGTCCGGCGTCGCTCCTGCCGACCCCGTGGCTACCGAAATCGACCCCGTGACCGCCTTCGAGGAGGAGGCGGCCCGGTCGAGACTCCCCAACCTCGACGACCTCCCCGTGGTGGGCTTCGCGGAGGACGTCATGCCGATCCTCGAGCGTCGGTGCGTCAAGTGCCACGGGGCGCCCCGCGACGACGGAACGCTGCGGATCGAGGAGGGACTCGACCTGCGCACCTGGGACGCGATCATGGCGGGATCGACGTGGGGCGCGGTGGTCGTGCCGGGTGATCCCGTCGCGAGCTACATGCTCGAGCTCGTCCTCGAGGGGAAGATGCCCGACGACGGCCCGAGGCTCCTCCCGAGGGAGGTGCGGATCCTGACCGCCTGGATCGCCCAGGGCGCGGACGAGCGGTAACGCTCCACGCGGTCGTGACGCCCCCCGTGGCGCGGCATCGCCTCAGCGGCCCGTCGGAAACGCCTCGACCGGAAGCCCCGGGATGATCCGCAGCGCGTTCTCGTAATAGATGCTCCGGAGCACCTCGTCGGAGAGCCCCATCCCGTAGAGCTTCCAGAAGGCGTGGTAGTCGCGGTAGTAGTCGAAGTATTCGTCCTCGGTCTCGAAGACGCGCCAGTAGTACGGGTACTCCGAGGGCTGGAACGAGTCCTTCCCGAAGAGGATCCGGTCCTGGTACTTCTCGAAGAAGGCCTTCGCGAAGCGGGGCTGACGCCCGAGGTCGTAGAGGACCGCGCCGAGCTCGCCGTAGACGTTGGGGAAGCGGTCAAAGAGGCGTCCCAGGCGCGCCAGGTCGGCGGTGTACCAGCTCATGTGCGCCACGATCCAGGTGGTGTTCGGGTGCTTCGCGATCAGCCGGTCGCGCTCCGCCATGAGGTCGTCGAAGTGCGGGAAGCGCTCGGCGTCCATGAAGCGCCGATTGGGGAAGATCGCGAGTTCCAGCCAGCGCTCGTTGGTATGGTCGAGCGGCTCGAAGAACTCCGGCGGATCGGCGGTGTGCAGGAAGACCGGGATCCCGAGTTCACCCGCCGTCTGCCAGACGATGTCGAGCTCGGGGTCGTCCATCTCGAGCCGGGAGCCGTCCGCCTTCGTGTACATCAGCCCGAATGCCTTCGAGATCTCGCCGATCCCGACCGCGCCCGCGGCCACATCCTCGCGGAGCTGCGCCGCGATCCGCTCCCCCGACCCCGGCCCGACATCCCGGAGGTCGAGGGTGGTGAAGAAGACGAAGCGGTCCTCGACCCCCGCCGCGCGCACCGCCTCGATCTGGCTGCGCAGCCGCTCCCCCGACGACCCGCGGGCCTGCACGATGACCGCGAGGTTGAGCGCGTCCATCGCCCGGACCACCTCCCGGATCGTCTCGGGGTTGTCGAGGGTGGGCGGGTGCCCGTGCACGTCCACCACCGGAAACTTCGCCCGCGCCACGAAGTTCTCGGGCACCACCAGCGTCGATTCGGGGCGATACTCGGTGATGCTCGGAGGGGGAAGCTGCGGTTGGCGGGCCTGGGCGGAGAGCGCGGCCGGGAGGCCGAGTACCGCGACTACGAGGCAGCGGGCAGAGAGGTGCGGCATGGGATGTGTCCAGGTGGTTCGGAATTCAGCGTAGAATGAGAAAGATGGCGGATGCACCCATGCCCGTACCAGTATCGGCTCCGCTCCCTCCCCGGAACTGCGAACCAGGAGTTCACGGATCCGAGGTTCTCGAAGGCCCCGCCGTACGCCTTTGCGAGAGCTTCATCGCCTCGCCCGCGTGCGAATACCTGCACCAACCGAGTACCATACCCCGTGCGAGAACTCACCCACGTCACGCCGGTCGAAATGCGACGGAGGAACAGTGGATGTAGCGAAATGCGGACGCATGGCAGCAGCCTCCCTGGTGCCGCTCCTGGTCGCATGCACTTCACCTCCACGCGCCCTCGAGGTCCCGGAAACTCCGCCGAACTTGACGGCGGGGGTGACATCCGACACGACGGACGCCCGAGGATGACGGGCAGTCTCACCGAATGACGCCGGGGGCGTAGTGCAGCTGCCCCCGGCACGCCGTCACATCCGGGACGCGACGATCACGACCGGTGTCAGTCGTCGAACTCGATCTCGAAGCCGTCCTCGATCTCGACCTCGAGCTCGAGGAGCTGCCCGGTGGTCTCGAAGTCGAATTCGGTCAGGTCGATCACCGAGCCGTCCCCGCGCACGAACCACCGCTCGGGGAAGAGGACGACATCGAGGATCCGGTTGCTCGTACCGGAGTCGGCGATCTCGAGCGCCGGCACGAGATCGAGTTCGAGTTCGACCTCACCGTCGACGAAGACCACGAAGGGCTCCGGCGTGCCGTCATTCGGGGTGAAGGTGCCCTCGACACGGATCGTGCCCTCCTTCGGCCAGTTCGGGAAGGCGGCGAGGATCTCCGCCTCGAGTGCGGCGATCTCCTGCGCGAACTCGGTGTCGTCCTCGTCGTCCTCGAGGTCCTCGATCTCGAGCTCGAACTCGTTGTAGAGTCCGGCGGGAAGCTCGGTCGTGACGACGGCGAGAGGGGTGCCGTCGAGGGGGATCTCGACCAGGCGCGGCGGGAGTTCGACCTCGAAGCAGTCCTCGTCGTCATCGTCGCCCGACGTCGAGCCGCACGCCCCATTCGTGCCCTCGAACTCGAGCTCCGCGACGATCACATGGAGCGAGGTGATCTCGAGCGCGCCGTTCGTGCCGGTGACCGGCGCCGCCATCGGGCCGGACGACGAGGCGGACGAGGCGGGAGCGCCCGAGAGGAAGCGGATCGCGACATCGCCGGATGCTCCCGGACCCATGCTGGAGGGGCTGTCGTCGCATGCGGCCACGGTCACGAGGAGCGCGGCAACGAGCGAGAGGCGGAAGAATGTCTGCAGGATAGGCATGATCAGGGGGTTCCAGATCGGGTGGGTGAGCGAGAGGATCGCACGGGACCTCACGGCCTCGTGCCGTCCCGGCACATCATGTGGGTTGGTGTGATTTGACTGCAAGTCACGTGCCGTCGTGCAACGCCGTGTACGTCACCTGCCGTGGTCCAGGATGCGAGTCGCGTACCGCGCGTCGCGTCGAACCCCGCCCGAACCACGATGGCGCCGGTCACGATCAACCCGGTGACGAACTACATCACGCGGTGCACCGGGATCTCGACCCGCACATCGGCCCACTCCATCACGAGGTGTCCCATACCCTCGCCGTGCGACTCGAAGGTGAAGCGGAGCTGCTCCACCGGGGTGTCGATCCGCGTGACCGGACGTGTGAAGCTGCCGATGTCGTTTTCCCGCACATCGTCGGTGAAGGGGATCCCCCACCGCTCGACCCGCGCGTTCACGAAGATCTCGAAGCTCTCCCGGCCCGGCTTCGCGTAGATGGTGTAGCTCCCGGGCTCGAGGCGGATCCCGCCGATCTCGGCGGCGAAGGGGAGGTGGATCGAGGTGGCCTCATTGGCGCCCATCCGCCAGAGCTCGCCGTAGGGCTGAAGCCCGCCGAAGATCTCGCGACCCCGCACCGAGGGGGCGTCCCAGCAGAGGGTGGCCGCCTGGTCGCCGAGGGTGAAGTCGATCGACCGCTTGGGCGAGGTGCGATTCATCGCCGCCTCGGGGGAGGTGGGCGAGCCGTCGCGCTGCGGCACGATCCAGCAGTCGCTGCTGATCTGGGCATGCAGGCCTGTCGGGCCGACCAGGGCGGTGATCGCGACGAGCGCGAGGGAAGGGGCGGTCCGGCGCATGAGAAGCTCTCCGTGATCAGGTTGAAGGATGCGGAGGTCTTCTACTCGTGAGATGGCGCCGAGGTGCCTCCCATCGCGACACCGGCGACCGCGACACCGGCGACCGCGACGCCCGATCCTCAGACGGTGACGAGCGTCCGGGGAGGCAGCGGTGAGAAGGGCCGACCCGGCTCCCATCGAGCGACATGCCCCACGATCGCGCTCGCGGCGACCGAGAAGGGCGACACCAGGTAGAGCTGCCCGGGCCCCGAGCGACCGGGGAAGTTGCGGTTCTGCGAGCTCACGCTGATCTCCTCGGCGCCGCGCGTGATCCCCGGACCCGCATTGATGCACGCGCCGCACCCGGGCTCGATCCACTCCGCCCCCATCCGCACGAAGAGGTCGAGGTAGCCCTCCTCACGGCAGTATTCGCGTACCTCGATCGAGCCGCACTGGATGAAGCACTCGACGTCGGGGTGGACGGAGAGCCCCTGCGCCTCCGCCGCACGGAAGACCCGGGCGTACATATCCATATCCGCCTTCTTCCCGGCGGTGCATGATCCGGCGTAGGCGATCCCGATGCGCACCGGCTCGTCCTCGAGTTCCCGGAGGTAGACGCCGTTGCCGGGATCGCCGGGGAGCGCGGCCATCGGCTCGATCGCGGCGGCGTCGATCTCGATCACCTTCACGTACCCGGCGTCCGGGTCCGACTGCATCCCCTCGACGAGGGCGACCGCGCGAGCGCGCTCCATCCCGCGCTCGGTCACGAGGTACTCCACCGTCTTCGCGTCGGCGGCGACGATCCCCGTGAAGGCGCCCACCTCGGCCGCCATATTCGTCATCGTGGCGCGCTCATCGACATCGAGCGCCTCGACCGCCGGTCCCGCGTACTCGATGATCTGCCCGATCGCCTCACCCTCGCGCACGTACGGGTGCCGCAGGATCTCGAGCATGTAGTCCTTCGCCGTCACATTGGGCGCGGGCTCACCCGTGATCACCACCTTGAACGACGGGGGCACCCGGACCCGGACATCCTTCGTGACCCACGAATTGAAGATCGCGGTGGTCCCGACGCCGAAGGCGATGCACCCGATCGCGCCGGCGTGCGGGGTGTGCGAGTCGGAGCCGATCACGAGCATCCCCGGCTCGGCATACTCCTCGAGGATCTTGCTGTGGCAGATCGCCTCGGACCCCATCACCGTCCCCTGCTGCTCGCCGTAGAGGCGGATCCCCTGCTTCTCCGCGAATTCGCGCTGCTTGACCTCGAGCTGATTGGCGACATCGAGCAGTCCGTCCTCGATCCGTTCCTGGCTCATCACCTTGTGCAGGAAGGTGAGGTGATCGCGGAAGAAGAGGATCGACCCGGGGTCTCGCACTCTCGCGTCGCCGCCGACCTTCTGCTCGAAGAAGATCGCCGACATCGGCGTCACGTACTCGTGGCTGAAGCGGATGTCGGTGCGGAAGAATCCCGCCTCCCCCGGCTCGAC
>JAVVEY010000220.1:0-1926 GCA_032250675.1 Longimicrobiales bacterium
CCACAACCTCTACGACCCCGAGAAGATGGCCGAGCTGGGGTTCGAGTACGCCTCATCAGCGCCCGCTCGGCCACGGCCGCCGATGCCGTCAACGAGGCGTTGCGGCTCCTCGCCGATTCCGTCCGGGAAGGGACTCGACGCCGTGCCCCCGGCGTGTTTCGGGTCAGGGACCGCGGCGAGCCTCGATCCGACGCGCCACCTCTCGCTCCGCGTGCTCGAAGGCATCGGCGAAGTGATCGAGTTCGGCATTCGACATCCCGATCTCGCGCCCGCGGATGCGCCACGTCGACACGGCGCGATCCACCTCGCCGACGATCTCGCGCGCACGAGCCGGCTTGACCTGGAAGTACGGGGCTGCCTCGAGGAGGAGATCAAGGGACGCCGCGGGCCCGGAACTCTCGGAGATCCACGTCTTGAGCTCCCGCACCCGATCGGGGAAGGGGTTGATGTCGAATGCGGGTGAGAGGGCCCAGCGTCCGTGCCCTCGATGCAGGAAGCCGTGATTCAGGAGGTGATCGTCGAGATTCGTGATCAGGATGGACAACGCCACCCGTCGCCACAGCTCCTCCGCTTCGTGCGCCACGTTGTCGCCATGCGTGCGAAGCGCGTCGACGATCTCCATGTAGCTGTGCGGCTCGGGATCCCTCGGCGACACGCCGAGCAGGGTGGCCGCCGATATATAGGGAATCCTCGACGCTCCATCCCGGTCGAACCGTCGGACCACGGCTACCGCGAGTCCCCCGGTCTCGACGAGAGAAGCCTCGGCCGTCCGGACGCCGGCGTCCTGTGCGATCCGCATCGCGAGCACCTCCCCCTTCGTGACGGCCCGCTGATCCTCGACACTCGGGAACTTTCCGATGGCGAGGTGGCCGTCCGGGGTAACGATGGAGCACTTCGGCCGAAGGCCTCCCAGGGATGTCCCCCTGCCGCGGAGGTAGTCGAGGTCGGCCATCGTCTCCTGATCCATCTCGACGGCGTGCGAGGAGGCCACGAGTTGCGCCAGGCTGACGCTCGGAGGGGTCCGTCGCCCCTCCGGGGCCGGGGCGCGCTGAAATTCTCCCGATTCGTCGCGGAAGCGGAGGGCTCCGACCCGGCTTTGGTCGTCCACGGCGAGGAGGAAGTCCAGGCGATTCAGGGGCTCACCGGATCGCGCAATCGTGGCTCTGCCTTCTGCCCGCCTCTTCGCGTGGTCCCGCAGGATGACCCGCTTCCCCCAGCCGTCCGGCTCCGTGTCTGCAATCGCGCCGTGAAAGACGGTATCGTCGCGGTGCATGCGCTTGTGAAACTGCGGGCCGCGCACCAGGCGCAGGAGGGCGGGATCGATGGCGAATCCCCCCGACGACTCCAGCCATCCCGGATCGTACTCGAACGATGCACTCTCTCTCGAGCCTTCACGGTTGTAGCGGAGGTGTCCAACGAGGTCGCCTCTGCTGCCGACATGAACGGCGATCGTGCGACTCACAGGCCCGGCTCCGTGCGCTTCGGCCGTACGCGGTCCGGAAGCCGGGATTCTTCGAGCGCGAGGCCTTCGTCGTCGGTCGCCGGGTCGGCGATCTCGGCCAACGGAGTGCCGAGGCCGAGCGCCATCAGCGCGGTTCCGTAGATCCCGATACCGACGCGTGGGTCTCCCTTTTCGACCTTGATCCAGGTGCCCTTCGACACCCCGACCCGCTCCATCATCATCGCCACCGTGAGTCGCCGTTTCTTCCGCGCCACGCGGATGTCCCTGCCAAGCTTGCGGAGGGACCGGCGGACCGGGGTGGGCAGGATATCGTATGCCTCGGATCGCATCGGTCTAGAGGTTCAATATATTAGCTAGTGCGGAGGATACGGTATAGTATATAATACCTTGGATGGAACCACAAGTGTGTTCAGAGAGCGCTTCGTGCTCACCCGGGGTGGACGGGCACCCGGCTCGGCTCCCTT
>JAVVEY010000093.1:0-11094 GCA_032250675.1 Longimicrobiales bacterium
CGCCGATCTCGTCCCCCGCATCGGGGCCGGCGGCAACACCTCCCTATTGATGCGCGCGCGCTCGGATGTGGACGACGGCGTCATCCGCCCCCTCTTCCCCGGTCGGGCGTGGGTGCACGGAGGCGTCGAATTCCATCAACCGGTGACGACGATGGGCCCTCTGGGGTTCGGGATGGCGGCGTTCGCCGACGGGGTACGGGTCGTGAAGACACCGCCGGGCACCGTCGACCCCGAAGGACGACAGGGTGCGGTCAACCTGGGGCTCGGCATGAGGGTCCGTGTCCCGATCATCGCGGGATGGTTTCGCTTCGACTGGGGCATCGATCCCGTCGACGGATCGGCGACCTTCTCGACCGGTTGGGTCAGCGGCAGGTCGCCGTGACACCCGAGAAGGCGGGAGGGGCCACGAACCCTGAAACCACCACCCGGACAGGCACCGAGGGGAGTGCGACGCTTCGCCGCGACGCCGACGCGCTGGTCGTCGAGTTGTCGGGCGACTGGGCTCTGGAGGGTGCTACTCCACGCTTCGCTCGTCTCGTCGTGAATGGTGCGGACGAGCGATCACCGGACGCGCTGGACTTCGAAGCCACGGAGCTGGGCGCGTGGGACAGCAGCCTCCTCATCTTCCTCGTCCAGGCGAGGAGCTACTGCGAGACTCACGATCTCGAGTTCAGGGAGGCGGGGCTGCCCGGCGGGATCGGAGATCTTCTGGAGCTCGCCCGCGCCGTGCCCGGACGCGCGATCCAGGATCCGCCGGTGGCCGCTTCCTTCCTGGCCCGGATCGGGTCGAGAGGGCTGGCTGCCGGTCACGCGGTTCTGGACTCGATCACCTTCCTCGGTGAGGTCACCGGGGGCGTCGCCCGGATGCTCCGCTCCCGCTGCCGCATGCGCTGGCAGAGCTTCTGGGTCGTGGTGCAGTCGAACAGCTCGGGGGCGCTTCCGATCGTTACCCTGATCGCCTTCCTGACCGGGATGATCATCGCCTTCCTCGGAGCGGCGGTCCTGCGCCGTTTCGGAGCCGGCTACTTCGTCTCGTATCTGGTGGGCTACGGGATGCTGCGAGAGATGGCCGCACTCATGACGGGGATCATCATGGCCGGCCGCACCGGCGCCGCCTTCGCCGCCGAGCTCGGCAGCATGAAGATCTCCGAGGAGATCGACGCGCTACGGACGCTGGGGATCTCCCCCATCGACCACCTCGTGCTCCCCCGGGTTCTGGGGCTGCTGGTGGCGATGCCGTTCCTGACGATCTACGCCGCCTTCGTCGGCATCCTGGGAGGGATGGTCGTCGCGATCACCGTGCTGGATCTCGGCGTTACCCAGTTCGTGAACGGCCTCCTCACCGCCGTGACGATCTCCGACGGGCTGCTGGGAGTGTTCAAGGGCACGGTGTTCGGCCTGATCATCGGGCTGGTCGGCTGCATGAAGGGGCTGCAGACCGGCACGGACGCCAGCGCGGTGGGTCGGGCCGCGACCTCCGCAGTGGTGCTTGGAATCACGCTGATCATCGGGGCGAACGCCGTCATCGACTGGCTCTCCGTCCTCCTGGACCTCTGATGACTATCAGCGAGATGGGCGAGATCCCGATCGAGGTCCGAGATCTCACCTTGAGGTACGGCTCGGTCACGGTGCTGCAGGAGCTGAACTTCCAGGTTCGGCGAGGGGAGATCTTCGTGATCATGGGCGGGAGCGGGAGCGGGAAGAGCACCCTCCTGAAGCACCTGATCGGGCTCAATGTCCCTGCGGAGGGTGCCATCCTCTTCGACGGCGAGGAGATCGGAGCTGCCGACGCGACCCTGCGGAAGGGGATCCTGCGTCGGATCGGTGTGCTCTATCAGAACAACGCCCTCTGGAGTGGCCTGACGCTCGCCGAGAATGTGGCCCTTCCTCTGGAGGAGTACACGAGCCTGAGTCGGGAGTCGATCGACGAGGTGGTCGCGCTCAAGCTGGCGCTGGTCGGGTTGCGTGGATTCGGAGCGCTCTACCCGTCCGAGCTCAGCGGCGGGATGCGCAAGCGCGCGGCGCTGGCCCGAGCCACGGCGATCGATCCCGAGGTGCTCTTCCTGGACGAGCCCTCGGCGGGCCTCGATCCGATCACCGCGAGCCGTCTCGACGATCTGGTCCTGCAACTCCGCGCCAGCTTCAGCACCACGATCGTGGTCGTGACCCACGACCTCGACAGCATCTTCAGGATCGCCGATCGGGCGCTCTTTCTCGATATCACGGAGAAAACGATGACCGCACTCGGACCGCCGGTAGCACTGAGGGACGACCCGCCCAGCGAAGAAGTACGCCTCTTCCTGACACGAAACCGCGAGACCGGGGGAGCCCCGGGCGCGGTCCGAGGGGACGAAAGATGAGCCTCCGTGCCAACCCCACCGCGATCGGGAGCTTCGTGATCGGCGCCGTCATCCTCGCGGTGGTGGGGGTGGCGGCGCTCGCCTCGCTCTCCTGGCGCGGGGAGCGACACACCTTCGTCAGCTTCTTCGGCGAGTCGGTGCACGGCCTGGCGCGGGGCGCGCCGGTGAAGTTCCAGGGCGTGCCGGTGGGCACCGTTTCGGATCTCCTCGTCCGGATCAGTCAGGCCGACAAGACCTTCCGGGCACCCGTCGAGTACGAGATCGATCTGGAGCGGCTCACCACGGAGGTCGGGAGCTTCCTGCGCCTGAATGACGAAGCCGTGCTGCGAGAGCAGATCGCGAACGGTCTCCGGGCACGGCTCCAGATGGAGAGCCTCGTCACCGGGCTCCTCTACGTCGAACTCACCTACCGCCCCGAGGCGGAGCTTCCCGACCTCGAGGCGAAGACGGCCTACCCCGAAATCCCCACGACCCCCTCGCTCCTGGCTGCCTTCGGCACTGAAGCAGGCAGCCTGGTGGGCGACGTGGTCACGATCCTCTTCCGGGTGAACGAGATCCTGGACGAGGTGGACATGCAGGGACTCAACACGGCGGTGGTGGCCTCCGCGCAGGCGATCGAACGTCTCGTCGAATCCGACGAGCTCGTCGCCGCGATCGGGGAGTTGCCGGAGCTCTCGGCGCAGCTCGGTCGGACGCTGACCGGGATGGAGCGCACGATGGAACAGATCGGTGGGTCGATCGATCCGCTTCAGGCCCGGATGGAAGCCACCCTCGACGAGACGGCTCTGACCCTCAGGACCACCCGGCAGGCGATCGAGGACGCGCAGGGGATCTTCGCGACCGACTCCGACCTCGGGTACGGCCTGGCGCAGGCGCTCGGCAGCCTGCACGAGGCGGCCGAGGCGCTTCGCATCCTCGCCATCTCTCTCGAACGCAACCCCGACATGCTCCTCCGCGGGCATCGCCCGCCCGGAAGGTGACCCCATGGAACCCCTCATGACGTGTGTGACGAAGCATCTCCGTCCCCTCCTCTTCTGCAGCCTCGCCTCACTCACAGGCTGCTTCAGTCTGAGCCACGGCACCCCGGTTCAGAAGCACTACGTGCTCGGCGCCCCCGACGCGAACTCCCCGCGGGATGGCCAGATGGAAGGTGTGCCGGAGAGCGTCGCGATCACCGTGATCGGGCTCCGCCCGCCCAGGGTGGCCGACTACCTCGACAACGCCTACATCGTGGTCCGCCACGGCACCCATCGCGTCGGATTCTCGGAATTCGACCGGTGGGGGGAAGAGCTGGCCCGGGGGGTCCACCGGACGCTGGCCGACCGGATCGCCGCGCGCTCCCCTGCCCATCATGTGGAGATGGTCCCGTGGCCCTCCGGCACCCGCCCCGAGCATGTGATCCAGGTGCACCTTCAGCGGTTCGAGGGGGTGATGCCCCCCGACACCCTCTCCACCGATGGAGAAGCCCACCTCCTGGCGACGTGGGAGATCCTCGACCCCCGGGGTGGTGCCGTAGAGATGACGGGGACCACGGACGTACGCTCGGGCGGGTGGACCGCAGGGGATTTCGACGCCCTGGTCGGGCTGCTCGATGCAGCGCTGGACGTTCTGGCCGAAGATCTCGTCCTCGGACTGGAGCGCGTCCGATCGTCATCCGGGGGCTTCGATCCACGCTGATGGCATGAGGCCCCCGTACCACGCCTCTCACTCCATCGACCGATATCTGCGGGGGAGACTTCCGACGAGCTTCATCCTACGGAACAGAACCGCGTTCCCTTCCCGCTCCCCCGTGTCCGCAGCCGTCGCTCCGGACGCCGCGCGGCTCGGAAGGGTCACTTCAAGGAGGACCTCATGATTCGTATCGCCTTCAGCATGCTCCTGCTCTCGTCACTCGCCGCCTGTGGCGGTGAAGCCGAGTCCCGAGAGGTCCAGGACAACGAGGCCGTACCTCAGCCGACCCAGGGCCAGGGCCAGCCCCAGTCCGCAGCACCCGACCAGCCCGTGCGCGCGATCCCGGCAGGAACGATACTGACCTTTGAAGTCCGGGAAGAGATCTCGACTTCGTCCCACGAGGCCGGGGACTCCTTCTCGCTCGTGCTGGTGGATGCGGTCAGTGGCCCTGGTGGGGCCCTGGTGGCGGCGGGAAGCCCGGCTCGGGGGGTCGTGACCGACGCGCACTCCAGCACCGGCTCCGATGATGTGTCGCTGCTGGGCGTGAATATCACGTCGCTCCAGGCGGGAGGCGTGCAGAAGGCGGTCGAGGGCGTGGTCCAGTCGGCCGTGCTCGAGGGCGACACCCAGGAGAGCGGAAAGCGCACCGCCGCCACGATCGGGATCGGAGCGGCCGCCGGAGCGCTCGTCGGACAGATCCTGGGGGGTAGCGCGAAATCCACCGTGATCGGGGCCGTCGCAGGCACGGCCGTCGGTGTCGGTGTAGCGCTGACGAAGCGGGGTGGCGACGCCACCCTTCCCCGGGGCTCCCGGATCGTCTTCCAGCTCGACCGCGACCTCGTCTTCTGACGAACCCTTCCACCTCCATCCATTCGAAGAGGAGACACCTCGATGAGCGGCATGAAGATTGCGGGCATCATCTTGCTGGTGTGTGGTACTCTCAGCCTGGCCTACGGCGGCTTCAGTTATACCAAGGACGAGAGCCATATGGAGATGGGCGAGCTCTCGGTCCAGGTCGAGGACAGGGAACGCGTAGACCTCCCGGTCTGGCTCGGCGTCGGCCTGATCGTGATCGGCGGCGGACTCCTGGCCGGAGCGAGCAAGAAAGCATAAGCGTACAGGCATCATCCCAACACGGCACGGAAGGAACTCCATGAAAAACAGAGTGAACGCCCGGCCGCAGCGGGCTGTCCTGCAGCACCACGGCGCCGGGAGCATCGATACCCGGCGCCGGCGGAAGGCCGAGTCCGACTCCGATTCCGACTCCCAACTCCTGGATTTCCTCCTCTCCTGTTTCCGTGGCCCCCTCCCGGCCGCACCCCCCCCGAGGATGGTAGAGACGGTCCTCTTCAGGGAGGGGTCATCCCGCCTTGACGATGCGGCCAGAGCGGCGCTTCGGGACCGGGCGGCGGCGCTCAGAGTCGACCCCGACATTCGGGTGGTGATCGGGGGATTCACCAGCCAGTTGAGGTTTTCGTCCCACAGCATGGAGCTCGCCTTGCTGCGCGTTCAGGCGGTCCGGGACTTCGTCCTTTCAAAGGGCATCGTCCCGACGCGAATCGATGTGGCCATCCGTGGCACCGGGTGGTTCATGGTCGAACGGACCCGCAGCGCGGGGGAAGTGACACTCTCCAGCTCCTGCCTGCTGCAGATCGCCGATCCGCATTGGACGCTGTGGCGAAATTGACCGAGCGTCGCATGCCGCACCTCCGAACGATCTCCCGGATCCCGATATGTTCTCCGTCCCCTCTGTCCGCGTTCCTTGCAAGGCGAACGCAGGCGGACCATCATCAAATAGTGATCCGTCAGCAGCTCGCGGCAGGAACCGAGCCACCTCGTCGGTCTGCCGGGAGCCTCTCCCCCCCGGACACCAGGTCTGAAGGTGGTTCTCATGGACGAAAGGGCCTCGGCACGATCGGCTCCCGAAGAAGGTTCCGTGAGCGACCGTGACCTCGTCGAAGATCCGCCCGACGACGTGATCACGGTCGTCCTCATCGAGGACAACCGACTGATCCGGGAAGGAATCACCTCGGTGCTCAACCGGTTCGAGGACATCGAGGTCGTCGCCTCCGGACCCACCGACCACGAGGCGATGCAGGGCGTCGCCCGTCCCGATGTGGTCCTCCTCGACCTCGGCCTGGAGGGCGGGAACAGCCTCGCCGTCGCTCGCCGGGTCATCGAAGAATTCCCGGAAGCCGGTATCATCGTGATGGATCTTCTCCCGGCGGCGGCCGATCTCGTGGATTTCATCACCCTGGGGGTGTCCGGCTTCATCCTGAAGGACGCACCGCTGGACGAGGTCGCGCGCACCATCCGCTCGGTGGCCGTCGGAAACGACGTGCTTCCGGAGGCGATGACCGCCACCCTCTTCTCGGAGATCGCCAGGGAGGCGATCTCTGCCGGCAAGACCGAGCACCTCGACTCGGTCCGCCTGACACCACGCGAAGAAGAGGTGATCGAACTCATCGCCACGGGGAAGAGCAACAAGGCGATCGCCCGGGAGCTGCACATCTCGATCCACACGGCGAAGAGCCACCTTCGCAACATCATGGAGAAGCTCAATCTGCACTCGCGGTTACAGCTCGCCCGCTATGTGGACGATACGGAGGACGAAGCGCCCGAGGCCGAAGCCGAGATCGAGGCGGAGTGATCCCGGTTGCGGTTCTCCGGGCCCCTTCCCCCCCACCCTCACTAGTGCTTCCGACCGATACCCGCCGAGTGAACTGACGGCTACGCTTCAACGGTGACCTCCTTCCTCTCTCCCCTCGGATCCATCGACGTGACGCCGAACGTGCTCGCGCCGGTCGGGACGGGGGACGCGCCGGGAGCGCGCTGTATCAGATGATGACACTTCACAGAAACGGCGGACCGGACCGGGTGCTCTGGGCCTATGGATACGAACTCGCCCCTCCGGTCGCGCGGGATCGTCTGGGCAGCATGCAGGCCGTCCTCGACGCAGGGCACACCGAAGCCCGGAAGACTTCCGAGATCTGGGAGGGCCGATTCATCAATGGGGACTACATCACGCACATCCTCGTCGTCAGTGACACGCCCGCCCAGGACCTCGATATCAACCGCAGAGTGGAAGCCGAGCTGACCCGCCTCGACGCGGGATACTCGGTGAGCGCCTCCCTCGAGGTCGTGCACGATGCGAAGCGCAAGGCCGGCGGGGATCCCTTCCCGAAACCGGCGTCCTGACCCACCCCGACACCCCGGAGTCCAACATGCTCACCACAATCGCCATCGTTCTTATCGTCCTCTGGGCACTCGGCTTCATCGGAGGCGTCCATGCGGGCGGTCTTCTCCACCTCCTCCTGATCATCGCGCTCGTCGTGATCGTGCTGCGGGTCCTCTCGGGGCGGCGGGCGCTCTGACACGAAGCCGGGAGGGGTTCACCCGGGCCTTCCACCCGTCGGCTACGCCACCACCTCGTAGTGCCGCACGCTCCGGTCGTAGTCGATCATCATCGCCTGCGCCTCCTCCGGGACCACCGCGCGCTCGGGCTCCGGACCCGCAAAGGCCTCCACCGCCTGCATCGACGCCCAGCGCGTCACGATCAGGAACTCCACACCCGGGTCCGCCTCCCGCTTCAGGATCGACGCGCTCACGAAGCCCGGGATCGCTCGAAGCGCCGGGAAGATCTCCTCCCGCAGATGGCCGATGTAGCGATCGGCATCCTCGCGCTTCGCGAGCCCGCGCCACTGTCGAGAAATCATCGGGGTGCCCCCTCTCGCCGGGTCAGCCGGGAATCGATGTGTCGTGATACCCGGTGATGCGTCGCACGCGATTCTCGATGCCGGGATGGGCCGTGCTCGCCGCTCCGACACATCACTCGCCGCTCCGACGCATGACTAGAGGAGCTGCCAACCGAAGACCAGACCGAAGCCGTGGACCATCTTCGGATCGGTGAATACCGGGACGTACTCGAGACCGACGTGGAGGTTGTGCGATCCGCTGTTGAACACCGTGCGCCCCACCGCCACGAGGAGGCCCAATCCGCCGTCGTTCGAGACGTTGTCAATATCCGAGAAACCTCCTCCGATGCCCGCTTCAATCGACCAGCGATCGCTGGGCCAGTACTGGAGGCTGGGGCCGAAGAAGCCTGACGTCTGCAGAGTCGGTCCGATGTCCGCGGTCATGCCGGAGAATCGGAGAAGGAGGGCCACCTGGTCCGTGACGAACCCGCCGATGCCGAGATTCAGCCCGGCCACACCGATGTTGGTGCCATCGAGCCCGGCGCCCTTGAGCTTGGCGTCCTTCTGGATAGCGAATCCGATCGTCGTCAGAAGTGTGAATCCGCCCCGATCGGGCCCCTCGGGTGCCTCGTCCCCCTCGGGTGCATCCGGCGCCTGAGCCGTGCCGAGCACCGGGAGGCATACCAGGAGCAGCAGCGAGAGTACGACAGTGTGCGCTGCAACCGCCGCGCCGGTCCGGTGATGCGGCGTATCCCTTCGATCAGGGCGGGCCATGGCCATCTCCTCTGTTGGAATGGTATCGGCGCCCAACATACGCGCCCGGAGCGCGGGGGACCATGCAGGCCGGAGCGAGGGAACCCCCCCTGTCGACTCCCCCGACGCCGGCTCACTCGCCTCCCATCACTCCTCCACGTAATCCCAGAGATTCACCGTCTGCACGCCCTTCGCCGTGAGGTCGCGGCGCAACACCTCATCGTTGGAGGGATCGACCGACCGGGTCAGATCCCAGAGGACGGTCGTGCGAAATCCCGCCTCCACGGCATCCTCGGCGGTCCAGCGAACACAGACATCCCGGGCGAGTCCGCAGATCCACACATCCTCGATCTCCCGCTCCCGCAGGTACCCGCCCAACCCGGTGGCCGGACGGTCTCCCTCGCGATTCCAGTTGTTCCGGAATGCGGAGTAGGAGTCGGCCTCCGGATCGGTCCCCTTCCGGATGAAGGCGTCGACGTGGTCCCACGGCAGGCCATCGACGAGGTGGGCCCCGGGCGTCCCCTGGATGCAGTGGTCCGGCCAGAGCGTCTGGTCGTATCCATGAAGCTCGATGATCTCCATCGGTTCGTGCCCCGGGTGGTGGCTCGCGAAGGAGACGTGGTCGGGGGGATGCCAGTCCTGCGTGGCCACGATGAGTTCGAAGGATTCCGCGGCCATCAGTCGGGCGACCCGCGCGAGGATCTCGTCGCCCCCCTCCACCGCGAGCGCCCCCCCGGGGAGAAAGTCGGGTTGGATGTCGACCACGACGAGGGCGACGTGAGGGAGGCGCATCGAGGAGGACTCTGCGGGTCGGTTCTCGGTCATGGGGGCTCCGTGCGGGACGTCGGGGATGCATCTTCCCGGGGCGTCTCTGGTACGAAGATGGAGGGCGATCGTGCCATCCGCCCTCACACCGCGCAACTGTTGCGCGCCGCCGATCCTTCCTCTCCGACCTCGACTCGGAGCACCGATGACCCGCGATCCCGCACCACTCACACCGACCTCGGCAGCCGATTCCGCCGCATGGGTCGCGCCCGACGACCTCCTCCTCCTCGTCGATCGGTATGAGCTCTCGATGGTCGAAGCGCAGCTGGAGGAGGGATTGCTGGAGCCTGCGGTCTTCAGCCTCTTCACCCGGCGACTTCCGGAGTCCCGCAACTACCTCCTCGCCTGCGGACTCGACACCGTACTCGGCTGCCTCGAGTCGCTCCGGGCGACCCCGGCGACGCTGGAATACCTGGAGGACGCGGGGTTCGGGCCGAGGTTGATCGAGTGGCTCCGCGACTTCCGCTTCACCGGTGATGTGCGGGCCGTCCCCGAAGGGACCCCGATCTTCCGGAACGAGCCGATCCTCGAAATCGAGGCCCCCTTTCCCCAGGCGCAGCTCGTCGAGACGATCGTGATGAACCAGATGCATCTGCAGAGCGTCCTCGCCTCGAAGGCGAGCCGGGTGCGACAGGCTGCCGGAGCGCGCCGGGTCATCGACTTCGGGCTGCGCCGGATGCACGGTGCCGACGCCGGCCTGAAGGGAGCCCGCGCCTACCATATTGCGGGTCTCGACGGGACGAGCAATGAGCTGGCGGGGCGGCGCTGGGGCGTCCCCGTGACCGGGACGATGGCGCACGCATGGATCCAGGCGCACGACGACGAACTCGAGGCCTTCCGCAGCTTCGTCGCCACGCACCCCGCGACGGTCCTCCTTGTCGACACCTTCGATACCCTCGAGGGAGTCCGGAATGTGGTCCGGCTGGCCGGCGAGCTCGGCGACGACTTCCGGGTGCGCGGGATCCGCCTGGACTCCGGCGACCTCGCCACCCTCGCCCGCGCCTCCCGCGAGATCCTCGACGATGCCGGGCTCGCCGCGGTCGAGATCTTCGCCAGCGGCGGTCTGGATGAGTGGAAGATCCGTGAGTTGATACGCGCCGACGCGCCGATCGACGGCTTCGGGGTCGGAACCGCGATGGGTGTCTCGGCGGATGCGCCCTCGCTCGATCTCGTCTACAAGCTGGTCGCCCGGGCCGGAAGCGTGCGGATGAAGCTCTCCTCGGAGAAGACGACGCTGCCGGGGCGGAAGCAGGTCTTCCGGAGAGTGGAGGGAGGAGAGGCGGTGGGGGATGTGATCGGCCGCGCCGCCGAGCGGGGAATCGGTCGCCCCCTCCTCCGCCCCGTCATGCGAGGAGGCGAGCGGCTCGCCGCCGGAGAGGAGTCGCTCGAGACGATCCGGCGCCGTGTCCGGGACGAGCTGTCGATCCTTCCCCCTCCCCTCCTCGACCTCGACCCGGCCGATCCCCCCTACCCGGTCGAGATCTCCCCCGCCCTCGCCCACCTGCGCGACGAGGTGCGAGCCGAGCTGGAGCATCAGGTGCGGGGCTGATCGGGGTCGCACCCGGCGGCGCGGGCGCGGGCGGGCGGAACGCCCTGATGGACGCCGCGAAGAGTCACGACCTTTTCTACTATCGTGTCGCCCGAACGACCCAGCCATCATCGTAGGCCTGGGCGCGGCGGCGGGGTGCGCGGCGGCGGGGCGCGCGGCGGCGGGGTGCGCGGCGGGGTGCGCGGCGGCGGGGTGCGCGGCGGCGCGGCGGCGGGAGATCCCGGCCGCGGGTGTGGCCGGG
>JAVVEY010000094.1:0-11087 GCA_032250675.1 Longimicrobiales bacterium
ATCGTAGGCCTGGGCGCGGCGGCGGGGTGCGCGGCGGCGGGGCGCAGCGGGGTGCGCGGCGGCGCGGCGGCGGGAGATCCCGGCCGCGGGTGTGGCCGGGCCGGAGATCCGGGCCGCACCCCATCGGTCCGGTTCCTCTCGCCCCCGGGAGATGACGTCAAGTGACCATTCGAGGGCTTCGCTTTCATGGGAGGTCTCGTAGCGGCAATTATCGTCGATAATGTGACAAGATCCGAGCGTGCGGTTGGACGGAGGGCAGTTGACCTCAATATCCGACGCCAAGTGACACCATGGTCCTCTGATGACCGGAAAAAGGTCAGTTTGCACACCACGCCCCGCGATCCAGCGTCCATGCCGTGTCGGCCCATGCCGGCGTCCGTTTGCGTGCCACCGCTCGCGATCGCGCGCCGCTGCTCGGTCCAACGTCACGGCGGTTCCATACTCCGGACCGGGAGGTCCACGATGACACCGGCTGCAGATCGGTACGCTCTCGTCGAGTCCCTTGCTGCACGACAACATGGAGTCGTGACGCGGGATCAGCTGATTGAGGGGGGCGTGCCCCGACAATGGATTGATTACCGGATCAGAACGCGGCTGCTCACGTCGCTGCACAGGGGTGTCTATCGGGTCGGACCGATCGGGGGCGTCCGGGCACGTGAGATGGCGGCCGTCCTCGCGTGTGGCCGGGACGCCATCCTGAGCCACCACAGCGCCGCGGCGATCTGGGGGCTCGTACCGACTCCCGGGGCCACGGAACCCGTGGATGTCACGATCCAGGGCGGCCGGAGGAGACCTGGCTCCGGCATCGCCGTGCACCGTGTGGCGCCCCTGCGTCCGGACGAGATGATGGAGCGCGAAGGGCTCCCGATCACCGCGCCGGCCCGCACCCTCCTCGATCTGGCTTCGTGTGGCTCCGCACGGGAAGTCGAACGGGCGCTGGCGCGGGCGGAGCGGAACGAGCTGGTGACCCTGGACCGCGTCGAACGCCTCGTCAGGCGCCACCCGCGGCGCCGCGGTGCCCCTCGTCTTCGTGCGCTGCTCTCCGACCAGCATCAGCCGAAGCTCACCCGGTCCGAGGCTGAAGCGGTCTTTCTGGAACTCATCCGGACAGCCGGGTTGCGTCAGCCGGAAACCAACGTCGTCGTCGGTGCCCATGAAGTGGACTTTCTCTGGCGCCGCGAGGGGCTCGTCGTGGAGGTTGACGGTCAGGCCTTCCACCGCTCGCGCCGGGCATTCGAGGGCGATCGGCGGAGAGACGCGGTGCTCACCTCGCAGGGGCTGCGTGTCGTCCGGGTCACGTGGCATCAGCTCGACCGGGAGCCCACCGCCACGGTGGTGCGGGTGGCACAGGCGTTGATGCAGGGCGTCAGGCGGTACCCGCCGCCTACTCCTCCCTCAGCACCTCCGCCGGGTCGATCCGGGCGGCCCGCCACGCCGGAGCGAAGGCGGCGAGTCCCGCGGTCATGATCAGGACCAGCGCGGCCCCGCCGTAGATCCACGGCTCCATCCGCGCGGTCTCGAAGAGGAGGCTGTCGAGGTACCGACTGCCCACGCCGGCCACGGCCAGTCCCCCGAGTGCTCCGAGGCTGCCGTGCAGCACGGCCCGCCGCACAAAGCCACCCCACACCCCGGCTCTCGACTCGCCCAGCGCCATGCGGATTCCGATCTCCCGCTGGCGGTTCGAGACCACGTAGGCGATCAGACCGTACACCCCGATCACCGCCAGGAGGAATCCGGTGCCCGCCATCAGGAGGAGGGTCCCCGAGAGGAAGCGTTCCCGCGCGAGGTCGTCGTCCACGATCGCGTGCAGGCGCACCATCCCGGCCACCGGGAGACCGGGGTCCACCGCGCCGACGGCCTCCCGGATCGCCGGCACGAGCTCCTCCAGCGGCCGGGAGCTGCGCACCACGACCTGCATCGTGGAGGGCACCTCCGTGTCGGTCCGCTGCGTGAGATTCACCGGCAGATAGACCTCCGGTTCCGGGGGGTCGGCCAGCGAGACGGTGAGCACATCCGATACGACCCCCACGACCTGCAGATCGTCTCCGTCATCCGCGATCCGGATCCGCTGCCCCGTGGCGGGCCCCTCGGCCAGAAGGGTACGAGCCAGTGTCGCGTTCACCACGACGGCGCGGAGTGCCCCCGGTCCGTCGTTCCACGTCAGCGTCCGTCCTTCCACCAGATCGACACCCGCGGCGTCGAAATATCCGGGGGTGACACGGCGGATCTCCGCCAGCGGCGGCGAACCCTCCCACTCATCCTCCCTCGCTTCGGCATAGAGAGGCACCTTCTGGAAGAAGGGGTCCAGCGGAAGGATGGTGATGGCACCCGCGCCCTCGACACCCGCCACCTCGCGAAGTCTTCCTTCGAGGTCGGACCAGGCCCGGGTGCGAACCTCCGCCGGGTAGGACGCCCGGGGAAGGCCCAGCTCGAAGGTCACGGCGCCGGTGCTCGTGAAGCCCGGATCGACGCGGGCGAGTCTTCCGAAGCTCTGTGCCAGGAGCCCCGCTCCGACGAGCAGCGTCACGGCCAGTCCGACCTGCCCCACCACCAGCACCGTCTGAATCCGGTGGGCGCGGCCCGACGCCGTCGCACTCCGCCCCCCGGCCCGGAGGAGATCCGCCACGGACTCGAACCGACGGCCCGCCATCGGCAGAGCGGCGAAGAGGAGGATCGCGGCGCAGAGGATGGCCACCGCGAACCCCACTTCGGCGACCCCGATGCCGATCCCCGAGACCCGGGGAAGATCCGGTGGCGCGTGGTTCCTCAGCCACGAGATGAGAACCGCCGCCAGCCCCAGGCCGAGCGCTCCCCCAGCGGCGGATACCACCGCGCTCTCCGTGAGGAGATTCCAGAGGAGCTCACGCCGGTCCGCTCCCAGCGCCGAGCGCAGCGCCAGTTCGCGCGCGCGCCGTTCGGCCCGGACCACGAAGAGATTCGCCAGGTTGGAAAGTGAGAGGAGGAGGAGGAGGACGGCCGTGCCCATGATCAGGTACAACTCGGTCGAGACATCCCCGACGACGGTGTCGTGCAGCGGCTTCACGAAGGGACGGAAGTCCCCATTTTCGACCCAGCTCGTCGTGAACTCGTCCGGCCATGACTCCATCGCCATCCCCGTGACGCGGGCGAGGTCGTCATACGCCGCAGCGAGATCCACCCCCGCCTCGAGGCGTCCGACACCGGAATAGATGAAGCTCCGGGCCGCGAGATTCGCCTCGTCGATCTGTATCGGCAGCCAGAGATCGCTCGCTTCGTTCGGGAAGCGGAAGCCCTCCGGCGCGACCCCGATCACCTCCCACCGCGCGCCATCCACCACCACACCGGTGCCCAGGATCGTGGGGTCCCCGCCCCAGCGGCGCTCCCAGAGCCCGTGACTCACGACCAGCACCTGCGGGCCGCCCGGTCGCGCCTCCTCGGCGGTGAAGGACCGACCCAGGACGGGCGCACGGCCGAGGACCCGGAAGAAGTCGGGCGTGGCTTCCGTGGCCCGCACGCGCTCGGGCTGCTCGCTGCCCAGGTTGACCCCTCCCATCTCGCGATAGATCGCCAGATCCGAGAAGGAGCGTTCGGACTGTCGCACCAGCACCCATGTGGCGTCGGAGAGAGGGATCTCGTCGAAGCCGTATCCCGGCACGGCGAAGCCGAAATCCACGAGCCGCTCGGACTCCGGATACGGCAGCGGCTCGAGCACCACCGCCGACGTCACGGCGTACGCCGCGACGAGGCTGCCCAGCGCCAGGGTCAGCGTGAGGAGGACCGCGGCCGTGAAGCCCGGCGTCGCGCGCAACCGCCGCACGGCAAGGCCGAGGAAGGGGATACGATTCACGATCGCGCTTCTGCCTCCATCCGTATCAGTCGATGTGGGCCCGTTCCGCCTCGAAACGAGCGTCGAGGGGTATTCGGAGAGTCATCTCGATGCCGACGACGCGGGCCGGCGTGAGTGAGGCCGCCCGAAACGCCTTCTCCCGAAGGAGGACAGGAAATCCGGACGGCAAGGTAGGAGAAGCCTTCCGAGGGGGCAAGAAGAATATCGCGCGGGGGTGGGTCGGAAGGATGGCTGAATGCGCCAGAACGAAACCCCCGGCTTGGCGCCGGTATTTCGACCCGGATGGTTCGACGAGGGTTCGGATGCTTCGTCGATGGCCCGATGGTTCAACGATGGAGAGATGAGAGGACACGATGACGGACACACCGTCCAGATCGACTACGCTCCGGGAAGCACACTCTCGGTCGGTGCGCACACCTACGAGCTGAAGCAGCTCCACTTCCACGCCCCGAGCGAACACACGATCGACGGCCACCCGTATCCGCTGGAGGAGCACCTCGTGCACGCGGATGCGGAGGGTCATCTCGCCGTCGTCTCGGTCCTCTTCGAGGAGGGGAAGGCGAATCTGGAGATGGCCAGGGCGTGGAGTCGGCTCCCCGGGGGAGAGGGGGAGCCCCGCCGTCTCGAGCCGCCGCTCCTCGACGCCCGGCGGCTCCTTCCTCCGCGAGATGACCACTTCCAGTACAACGGCTCGCTGACGACACCCCCCTGCACCGAAGGCGTCGCGTGGATCGTGATGGAGGCGCCCTCGGAGCTCTCGGCCGAACAGCTCGACGCCCTCGTGCACGCGATGCACGAACCGAACAACCGCCCGGTCCAGCCGGTGCACTCGCGGGTGGTGGTGGAGTAGGACGGGGGCTCAGGCGGCACGAGACATCCGCCGCACCCCGCCCCGGCGCCGGCTCAGCGCGCGGCGGCGACCGCCGGCCGGGTCACCCGTCCAGGCCGAGCAGGACGTCGGCCGGGATTCCGAGCAGGCGCCTCAGCCCCTCAACCTGGGACTTGGAGAGCTCGCGCTTGCCATTCAGGAATCTTGACCCCACCGCCTGGGCGCCGAGCCGACCGTCGGGTGGGGCCCCCACCGCCGGATCGCCACCGACGCTTCGAAGGACGAGATGAGCCTGGAGGCGCTCACCGAGCTGATGGCGGGCGGGTGAGCGCGGCCTCCGGAAGAGGGTGAGGTCTGCCGCCCGGCGCCCGGTGACTTTCCGAACGCCGGGCATCTCGTAGATTTCGCCCACATCTCGGTTCTGATCACTCGTGCCGGTGGCTGGTCGTCCGATGGAACACTCGCGGCGGCCACGTCGCTTGGGAGGAGGCCCGTCAGCATGTTCGGTCGCATCCGTCCGTCTCACTTCATCTCGACCTTGATCGAGCGCCACGCGCTCAAGCGCTGTCACCCCATCGAGGTGCTGCGCTGCCGCGCTGCCGAGTCCTCCGCCGACCTGATCGAGCGAAGCGCGCCCGGTGCGGTCCTCTTCAGGAAGCGTCGCCAGATCCACCGGTTCGCGGTTCGACGGGCCCTGGCCAACCCGGGACTCTTCCTCGAGTTCGGCGTCTTCAAGGGGAAGTCGATCAACGCGATCGCCGCAGACGTGGCTCGTTCGGGGGACCCGAGAACCGTGCACGGATTCGACGCCTTTCAGGGTCTCGCCGAGGCATGGCCCGGGTCACGGCATCCGCGCGGTGCCTTCGACCGCGGCGGACGGCCGCCGCGGGTGCGCGACAATGTGGAGCTCCATGTGGGGTGGATTCACGAGACGCTGCCCCGCTTCCTCGAGGCCTTCGAGGGACCGATCGCCTTCATGAACATCGACACCGACACCTACGAGGCCGCGGCGTGCATTTTCGATCACTGCCGCAATCGGTTCGTCTCCGGATCGATCGTGGTCATGGACGAGTTCTTCAACTACCCCAACTGGAAGAACGGCGAGTACCGGGCGTGGCAAGAGCGATTCGTCGACGACGACTTCGCCTACCTGGCGTTCGCCCGGCGGCAGGCGTGTGTCGTGATGGCCTGATCGGCGAAGGGTGTGCTTCCGTTGTTTCCGTCCACGGGCGCGGCGCATCCCCGACACGCCGCGGAAGCGGACCGCCCTGAAGGGGCGATCGACGCGCTGAAGGCACCGTAGAGGGAACGCCTCACGAGAGGTCGAGGAACCGGACGGGGGGTCTCGCGTGCTCTTCAAGTACACCCGAAGCGCAGGAGGCTCCCATTAATACCGTTGAAGCTCGAACCCTCAACACTTCCCGTGTCGCGTGGGCCACGGCGGCCCTGGTCCTGACGCTGGCCGGCTGCAGGACCGCGATGGAGATCCAGTCGGACCACGACCCCGGGGTCTCCTTCGACAACCTCACCTCCTACGCGTGGGTGGACACCCCGGAGCCCGCCGTGGACGAACCGGCACTCCGATTCGACAACGAGATCATGGCCCGCCGCATCCAGCGGATGATTCACGCCGAGCTCGACAGGCTCGGATACGTCCGCAGAGCGTCGGAGTCGGAGCAGACGCACTTCGTGATCTCGTATCAGATGCTCGCCACCGAGGAGGTCGAGGAGGTCCGACGCAACTACCCGATCGGCCACTCGTATTCCGGCGGATTCGGACACGGCAGGCACGGACACTTCGGTGGGTATGGGGGTGGATACGGGGGTGGATACGGGGGTGGATTCCGTACCGTCACCTACGAGCGCGACATCGTCCGGTGCGTGATCATGCTCGACGTCTGGGACCCCGAGACGAACAAGCTGGTGTGGCGCGGCTGGGCGCGCTGGGATCTGGGCGATCAGCCGAGCCCGAAGGAGGTGACGCAACACCTTCAGCGCGCGATCGGGGAGATCCTGCACGAGCTGCCGCGACGGGTGACGGCCGAGCCGGATCGAGTCAGTGCGGCCAATCCGCGTGAGCCTGTGGCGCGCGACTGAGGGCGTCGCGGTGCAGGCGTGAACCGCCCCGGGCCTCCCCGAAGCCACGCTGCGTCACCGGCGCCGCTTCACATCACCGGAAGTCGTCGTCCAGCTCGGCGTCGTCCACGCCCTCCATCACGAAGCCCGCGATCAGGAGGACCACGAGGGTGACCCCGAGCGCCAAGGCCGCCTTCGCGCCCATGGAGGCCACCGCCACCAGGAAGGGCGTGGGCGGGATCGCGAGATACATCGTCGCCAACGCCACGAGGGTGAGGCCGAAGGGGACGCCGACGAGTGCGGCCAGCTTCACCGGCTTCCGGCTTCTCCACAATGCCCCAGAACCCGATCCGCGAGAAGAGGCGGATCCGCCTGGCCCGACTCTCGGCGAGGGGGAAGGAAGGGGGATCGGCCATGCTCGACGCGACGCTGACGTCGCCCTTCGACGCTTCGTTCATCGGTTGCTCCATTTGCAAGTCTCGAGCCTCTCCCGTCCCAAGCCGTCACGAGGCTCGTCACCGAGCCCGGCGACGCCGCTGGTCCGTGACGCACTCGCCTCCCATTCAGGGCTTCGTCACAAGACCTTCACCGCCCCTGCGACGCAACTCCCATCCCCGGGGGGACCTCCGCATCGAGGACGACGCGGACGAGTTCCGCCCTCTCCGGGATGTAGAAGTAGATCCATCCGCCCTCGAGGTCCACGGCGAAGTCCCCCGCTCCCGCGACGTCCGCGAAGTGCAACCGGGCGACCACCTCCCCGGCCCTCGACACCACCACCACCTTCGCGAAGGGCTCGTCTCCGGTGTGGGTCAGGATCCAGAGCATCCCACCGGCCTCGCGGGCACGCAGCAGATACCGGAGGCCGGGCACCCCCGGCTGCTCCCTCTCCTCGACTTCGGTCATCCAGTCCGCCCGGACCGCTTCGAATTCCGGTTCGTGAAGCGTGACGGTGGTCACCCGCTCCCCCCCTTCATGTCGATCGGCCCTGTGGGCCGCAGGCAAGACCAGCCAGACCGATCCGTCCTGCCCCACCACGGGAGAGACCAGGTTCAGGAGGAATCCGGGGACTCCTCCCTCGAGGATCTCCGCCCGCACCTCCACCATGTCGATGACCGACGACACCGGCGCGAGCGGCTCTCCGATCGTGGCCTGCTCCTCCCCCTGCCGGGAGCAGAGCACGGCCAGCCCCGAGTCCATCCCGATCGTGGGCCGTACCAGCAGCCCACCCGGCCCCAGCGTCGGAGCCGCCGCGCCCTGCGCGCATTCGGGAATCGGCTGTGACCCCAGAGGCTCGCCCGCATCGGTGAAGGACTGAAACCGCTGATTTCCCTGATCCACCACCACCACGGAATCCGGATACACCCGAAAGCTCGCCGGCCGCTCCAGCTCTCCGGGGCCCCGGCCGGGCCGGCCCATCGTCCGGATGAGATGACCGGTGGAATCCACGACGTGGATCGCGCGGGCGCGGTAGTCCAGGATGTACACCTGCCCCTCTGCATCCACGGCCAGATCGGAGGCACCCGCGATCAGCCCCGAGGCGGTCGTCACCACCTCTTTCGAAGCGTCCGCGATCCAGAGGTCCACGCTCGATCCTCCGTCCGACTCCGTGCCGCCACACCCCGAGCCGAGGATCGAGACCGCGCACAGCGGCACAGCCAGGGTCGAGATGGACGTCCGGGATCGTTTCGTCCGTGATCGATTCATCGAATCCTCCCTCCGGTTCGGCGGAGTCCCGAGACTCCTCCGCCGCTGCCGGGACTCAGCGCGTCTGATCCCCACGCGCGTCCTGGAGCAGATCGGACGGAGAGTGGAGCGCGGAGGCCGGGGGGTCCGTGTAGGAGATCGCGAGGCGGGCGGCCGCTGCGGCACCCCCGATCGGAATGAGGGTCAGAAACGCAGTGCCGGATCCCAGGAGAACCCCGATTCCCGCCCCGGCGATCGCCCCTGCCAGTGGTTCCGCGATCGTCCGCCACAGCGGAACACGTCGCAGCGCGGACCAGGCAACGAGGGGAGCGGCGCACGCGCCCATCACTCCGAATGCGGCCGCGTTCCAGATGAGATTCGCCATCTCCGCCGGCGGCGCGCCAGCCACGATCTTTCCCAGAGGCGTAATCGCCACTCCAACCACCGCCCCCGCCACGGCACCGCCGAGCATGAGGCCCATCGTAATCACGCGTCGCGTGGTGCGAGCCGGATCCAGGTATTTCTCGATGTCCATGCGGTCCGCTCCGGAAGACAGGTCGTCATCAGATCTCCTCTCGTGGATCAACCCTCAGGGCGATCTGGGAATACTATCCCACCCTCGCCGCCTGGAGCCAGCTTTTCGAGTACGATCGAACGAAGGTTGCCGAGCTCGTGCCCCGCTTCGGCCATGGCTCTCGCGTCCCCGGCAAACGTCGACCTACTCCGGCCGCCAGTCGAGGCTGAGCTCCTTCTTCGATTCGGCGCAATCTCGCAGATACAGATTGATCAACGTCTGGTAGGGGATCCCGGTCTCTTCGGCGAGACCTTTGAAGTACTCCACCGTGGGACCATCCAGGCGAATGGTGACCCTCTGCTTCAACCGCTTTGCGTAGGGGTTCTTCTTGGCCTTCGAGAAGTCGTATTCGGCTCGCATGGCACCTACCTCAGGCGAATCTCGTATTCCCGTGTCTCCAGGCGGGTCGCTTTCCGCGCGGAGATGATCCGGATCACGTCCCGATCTCGCACTCGAACCGGATCTGGCTCATGCATCAATGTACACACGATATGTGTACACCCGCCACCGTCCCGGGGGTCCGCTTCGCTTCAACCCCGAATCCGAAGGCACCGTTCGGTCAGCGTTCAAGATCCGCGACGTCGGCGCGGTCTCGCGCTCCGACGGGGCACCTCTCTGCGATCCCTCCTCGCGCCGCTTCCAACGGCCCACACGCTTGCGCCGGTGTACCCCGGAGCCGCACGCAGCGCGGCGGGGGCACAGCTCGTTCGTCACGCGTTGTGCGGAGCTACTTCGGGCTCTCTGCCCATGCCTTCAGGACCAGGGCTCGAAACGCCTCGCTCCTCACATCGAACCCCTCCTTCGCTCGTACCCGTACACGGTCTCGGTGCTCGGTGATGCTCTTGATCGTTACCGAGCTGGGCAGGTTCCGCTTCTCGCTCATCTCCTCCTCGGCATCAAACTCCACGACACCCAGCTCGGCTGCCACGGTCGCCTGGGAAAACGTACCGGCCTTCACGTGGAAGTCGAATGCGAGCATCGTGCGGCGGGTGTGCACGGCCAACCAGTTGAAGTTGTTCTTTCGAAAGGCGACGTACAGCTTCTGATTCCAGAAAGGGCCTTCTGCGGCACGAGCACCTTCGGCTCGATGAGCATGGACCCCCCGTCCATGTACGACCGCACCTCGATGAGCTTGATATCCACGCTGTGATCCCGGAGCCAGAGTGCCACGCTCCCCAGCTTCTCGCGCACGGCTTCGCCCACGATGATGATCCGCTGATCTGCATTCAAGTCCTCGGGAAGCTCACCTCGCACGTCCTCGCAGAACCGCTCGAACTCCTGGTTGAAATCGAAGTCAGACTGCGTCCTGCTGCGATACTCTCGAGCAACGGCCTCGAATTCATCGAAGCTCCATTTCGCGACATAGCTCACGTATCTCAAGGCCTGGACGTCGACGGGATCCTTGAGATCCCCTCGCTTCAGCTCGATCACCACGGCATGGCCTTGGGCATCGAGGGCCAGGAGGTCAAGCCGATCCCTCGTATCGGGGATCTGCACCTGACGTCCGATCATGAACAGCGGCTCTCCAAGGAGCGTCGCATCGGCTTCGATCCAGGACTCCAGCATATCCTCCTTCAGCCCCTCGTTCAGCAGCCGCGTGCCGGGGACGCGCTGCGGCCCTTCGTCAGCGATACGCCAGAGACTCATCATCGCGCTCCACGAAGTAGTTCAAGATGGCGCCTGCCGTCTGCTTCTCCGTACGTCGGAGCAGCGCGGCGGAGGGCGGAATCCGCGAACAGGGTTCGGGGAATGCAGCTCCGTTCGCACCTCCCGTCGAGCACAAGGTAGGTGGCCGCTTCGCGGCGGCGCAATCGTGGGGAGGCGCATCTGTACGTGTCCTGCCGCCGCGACGTCATCGCCTGCGTGCGGTGTCTCCCGACTGCGTAAGCGTGGGTGTCTCCCGCCACGCGGTGCAGCAAGGTCAGGATCCGGTCTTGGGTAGTTTCTTGGGGGAATTCTTGGGTAGTCCGCCCCGTAACCGAAGAGAAGGACGGCGGCGCAGAAGGACGACGGCGCACTTGAGGTCACGCTCTTCAGTCAGGGGCAACTTCTCGATCAGGCCGGCGTCGTCTCTTTACGCGGATCCGGACCCCGTCAGT
>JAVVEY010000221.1:0-1884 GCA_032250675.1 Longimicrobiales bacterium
TCCTCCAGATGATGGAGCACGCCGGGCGGAGCCTCGCGGAGGTGGCGCTGCAAACCCTCGCGGAGGTGGCGCTGCGCGTGCTCGGTCGCCCGGCGAAGCAGTCGCGCGTGGTGGTGCTCGCCGGGACCGGGGGGAATGGCGGGGGCGGGATCTGCGCCGCGCGCCATCTCGTTCCGCGGGTGGGCGAGGTGCGCCTCTGCGTCACCGACCCCGACGCGCTGACGGGCGCGCCGCGGGCGCAGTGGGAGACCTACCAGATCTCCCACGGATGGAAGGTGGATCCGTCGAAGCTCGACGACCTCGGGATCGATCTCGTGATTGACGCGGTCCTCGGCTACGGCCTCGTGGACGCGCCCCGCGGGAAGGCGCGCGAGATGATCGAGTGGGCGAACGACACTCCGGCGCCGGTCGTCTCGCTCGATCTTCCCTCGGGGATCGACGCCGACACCGGCGAGATGCCGGGTGTGGCGATCCGACCGCGGGCCACGCTCACCCTGGCGCTCCCGAAGGCCGGTCTGGCGAGGGCGGAGGTGGGCGAACTCTGGCTCGCGGATCTGGGGATTCCGGGGGCGATCTACCGGCGGGTGGGAGTGGAGTACCGGTCGCCCTTCGGGAGTGAGTTCATCGTGCCCCTGGTCAGGGGGCCGCGGGGCCCGGGCGATATGCGTCCGGGCGCTCGATGACGGTAGCCCCCGAGGCGGCTTCCTCGAAGAGCTTCAGGGCATCCTCCAGCACCTCCCGCTGCCGCTCGACATCCCCCGGCGCGCCGAGGGGACGCCCCATCGGGTGCCGTGTGATCAGCGTCCGGGGGAGGTGCATCGCCTCGGCGACGGGCCGAAAGGCACGCACCATGATCGTCACCGTGGGGATGCCGGCCTCTTCGAGGGCCCGCGCGACGTGTCCGACCGACACGTGACAGACGGGTCAGAGGGGGACGAGGAGCGCCACATCCACCTCGGCGTTCCCGACCCGTGCGACCCACTCCGGGAGGAGCTGTCGAAGACGCCCCTGTGCCGTCGCGCCCGGGAAAGAGAGGATCTCGGGCGCCAGCTCCCCGATCCGTCCCGCGGCCTCCGCCTCGACGAGCCGGTCGCGGGGGAAGCCGACATTCGGATCGCGGCGGATCCCCCGCACGTCGTAGCCCCCGTGCCGCACCCGGAGGTCCCGCTCGTCAGCGTCGCGCGGGATGACCGAGAGCTCGGGCGCCTCACGGAGGAACTCGCCGATCCGCTGCACCGCCTCCTCCTGCGTCATGTCACGGACGCCGAAGGGTTCGGGGTCGTCGCCCTCGACGAAGTGGCCGCTCGATGTCAGGAGCTGCACGCGGCTCTCCGAGAGCGGCTTCTGCATTTCCGCGAAGGACCCGGAGTCATAGATCCAGGGCTCCAGGTCGCGTCCGGCATATCCCTCGATCTGCGCCTCGTACGCCAGCTCGATGAGCGGAAGCACCTCGCCCGTGTCGAAGGCGTCGCCCAGCCGCTCGAGGAGGGCCCGGAAGAACTCCGCCGCTCTCTCTTCCGGGAGAGCCTTCAGAAACTTGAAGGAGAGGTCGTTGCGGGAGCCGTAGAAGAACGAACCCAGGAATTCCGCAAAGCTTTCGCCGGGCGTGTCGTCAGCGGGCGTGTCATTCATGGCGTTCGAGGAATCTCCGGGATCCGGCGGGGTGGGTGCGCGAGGGCGTCATACGCCGCCGACCGGCGGACGGTTCCGGTTGCCGATCCCGGGGAAGACGCGACGTTCCCGCGGGAACGTCGCGCGCCGAGCGGAGGCAGGACCTGCGCAGCCCACGACCCCCTCGCCCCGCTCAGCGCGGCCCGACCCCCAGCGCCTCCACCACCCCCGCGATCACCCCGTTGAGGTAGCGGTCCGAGCCCCCCGGGCTGG
>JAVVEY010000095.1:0-10827 GCA_032250675.1 Longimicrobiales bacterium
GCGCGGTCAGCGCGCAGAACGCGCGCGGAAGCGTGTGGGTCCGTTCGATCAGGAGGTGGCGGTTCAGGATCGCCCCCACCGGCGTCGCGAAGCCGTAGACGAGGAAGAAGGTCATGAAGACCTCGCCGGCCCAGTCATTCATGAAGGCGCCCAGCTGGACCTCCTGCGAGGGGAGGATCGCGGGGATCACGATGCCGGGGACGACCTCGAGGAGGAGGAAGAAGGCGGTGAAGAGCGCCCCCAGCTCCACGTAGAGAGCCGGGCCTCGGCGCGCGCCCGGGAGAAGAAGGGCGCGGTCACGAAGGCCGTGATCGGTCGGAAGATGAGCCGCAGCGGAGAGCCCGGCGGGTTGTGCCGGTAGAAGAGCCGGAGCTGATGACTCCATCGCGGCAGCCCCCGGAGTCCGGGCACCTCCTCGATCCACCGGGGCCCCGAGCCCATCGCGGTGAGCCCGACGAGGAGGAGCACGGCCACCCCCGCCTCGAGCGCGCCCGATCGGGGATCGGTGTCCGGATTGCGGATGCGGGTCCTGGCGTCCCCCGGTTAACTTTCCCAATCCAACCTGACGCAGGGAAGCCCCTCGACGACCGCGCCGAAGCGTCGTGTGCGCTGTCCCCGACCCTCGGTACCCGGAGATCATGAACGATCCGATCCTGACCGCCTTCGATGTTCAGCTCCTCCTCATGGTGGGGCTCTTCGCGGTCTTCCTCCTGCTGTACCGAAGGCTCGAACGGCGGGAGTTCTTCGGGTGGTGGACGTGGGGCTGGGCGGTCCTCGCCCTCTTCATGCTCCTCCTCCGGCTCCCGCCCCTCCTCGGGGCTCCGGAGCTCGTGCGGTCGCTCGAGCTGGTGTACACCCCGCTGGTTCTCCTCCAGGCGCTCTTCTTCGCCTTCGGTGCCGTCACCCTCCGGGGCGATCGGTCGATCTCCCGACGCACCGCGGTGCTCTGGACCGGCGCCACCGTGCTCGTGGGGCTCGCCATGGGTGGGCTGGGAGTCGCGGCAGAGAGCGGCGCCCTGGAGGAGGCCTACCGCGGCGTGTTGCGCCAGTGTGCGCTGGCGGTGATCCTGCCCTACTGCGCCATCCGCTTCGTCGGGATCTGGTCGGGGCGTCACCGAACGCCGGCGCTGGTCAGCGCGCTCGGCTTCCTCGGCTACGGGGTCAACCAGGCGATCTACGCGCTCGAGGCGCTCTCGATCCTCGCCGCGGCGCACCTCGACCTCGCACTCGCCGCACCCACCGGCTACCTCGTGAGCACCCCGGCCCACCTCCTCGATGTCCTCTTCCTGACGATGATCGGGTCCGGGGCGGTGGCGCTCTTCGTCGAGGATCACGCGCGGGTGGCGGAGGCGAGTGACCAGGCGCGCACCCGATTCAGGAGCGGCTTCGATCACGCCCCGATCGGGATGGCGCTCCTCGACATGGAGCTGACCCTGGTGGAGGTGAACCGCGCCCTGGAAGCGATGATCGGCGCGGAGGAGACGATCCGCGGTCGGTCGTTGATCGACTATCTGCCCGACGGAGCGGCGGATCGTCTGAGGGCCGCCTTCCGCGAGCTCGCGCTCGGCACCGGACGCAGCGTGGAGGGGGATGAACGACTCGTCGTGCCCGACGGACGGCTGGTCTGGGTGACCCTCCGCGCCACCTACGCGCCGCAGCGCGGCTCGGCCGGTGCCTTCGTCGTGCAGCTCCAGGATCGCTCCCGCGAGCGGGAGTTGGAGAAGACCCGCCGGGAACTCATCGCCCTGGTGGAGAAGAGCGACGACTTCATCGCGCTCGGCGACCGCGAGGGTCGCATCCGATACCTCAATCCCGTCGCGCTCGCCATGATGGGGGTCGACACCATCCCCGATTCCGAGGAGATGCGGATCACCGACGTCATGGCCGGTGAGGAGGTCGAGGCACAGCGCGAAGCGATCCGGCAGGGGCTGCGGGAGGAGGGCGCGTGGTCCGGGGAGCTCTACCTGCACGATGCCCGCGTGGGGCATCCCGTGCCGGTCGACTCGTCGGTCTTCCGGATCGACGAGGGCCACGATACGGAGCCGATCATCGCGACGCTCTGTCGGGACATCTCGAGACTCAAGAGCGCGGAGCACGAACTCCGGGCCGCGATGGAGCTGGCCGAGTCGGCGAACCGGGCGAAGAGCGAGTTCCTGGCCACGATGAGTCACGAAATACGCACGCCGATGAATGCCATCGTGGGGATGGCCGAGCTCCTCGCCGAGTCGGAGCTCACCGCGGAACAGCGCGACTACGTCCAGGTCTTCAGCACCGCCGGAGACACCCTCCTCACCCTCATCAACGACATCCTCGACCTCTCGAAGATGGAGGCCGGCCGCCTCGAGCTGGACGAGCGACCCTTCCGCATTCACGATCTGGTCGAACGCGCGGTGGAGATGTACGCCGTTCCCGCCCACCGGAAGGATCTGGAGATCGCGGGCCATGTCGCGCCCGATATCCCCGCCTGGCTCTTCGGCGACCCCGACCGCCTGCGGCAGGTGCTGGTGAATCTGATCGGCAACGCCATCAAGTTCACCGAGGAAGGCGAGGTGGTGGTCGACGTCTCCGCGAACGCTGGGGTCGGTGAGGCGGGGCCCGTCCACCTGCGCCTTTCTGTGCGCGATACCGGGATCGGGATCGCCCCCGAGAAGGTGGACGCCATCTTCGAACGCTTCACCCAGGCCGACTCCTCGACGACACGCCGTTTCGGCGGATCGGGGCTCGGCCTCACCATCTGCAAGGGGATCGTCGAGCGCATGGACGGCCGGATCTGGGCCGAGAGTGAGGAGGGGGAGGGGAGCACCTTCCTCTTCGAGGTCTCGCTGGAGCGGGCCGTACCCCCGGTGGGCACCGCGGATCACGCCGAGACGGCGGAACTGACGAAGCAGCACGCCCTCGTCGTCGATGACAATGCCACCAACCGGCTCATCCTCGGTGAGCTCCTGACGAGCTGGGGGATCCGGTGGAGCGAGGTGGCCGATGGCGTATCGGCGATGGAAGCGCTGCGTCGGGCTCGCTCCGCGGGTGATCCGTACTCGCTCGTCCTCCTCGACGGTCACATGCCGGAGATGGACGGGTTCGAGGTCGCCGAGCAGGTGCGCCAGGAGGAGGGACTGACCGACGTCACCCTCATGATGCTCACCTCGGGCGACTACGCCGGCGACCTGGAGCGCGTGAAGGCGCTCGGTCTGAGCGCCTACATGGTCAAGCCGATCCGCCGCGGTCGGCTCCTGGAGACAATCCAGGCGGCGGTGCGGTCCGCCGACACCTCCGCCTCTGCAGGCGACGAGGTGGTGGTGCTCGCCGCATCGGTCGCTCCCGGGGACGAAGAGGGGGAAGATCGGATCCGGATCCTCCTCGCCGAGGATCAGCCGGAGAATCGGATGCTGGTCGAGGCGTATCTGAAGGACGAGCGCTACGACATCGTCGTCGCGGAGAATGGAGAAGAGGCGCTGGAACTCGCGACATCCGGCGAGCGTTTCGACCTCGTTCTCATGGACATGCGCATGCCGGTGATGGATGGCTACGAGGCCACACGGAGCATCCGCAGGTGGGAGTCCGAGACCGGTGCGAACCCGATGCCGATCCTCGCGCTCACCGCCCACGCCCTCGAGGAGGAGCGGCAGAAGAGCCTGGATGCCGGGTGCGATGCCCACCTCACCAAGCCGATCCGGAAGCAGCAGCTTCTCACCGCCGTGGCGCAGTACACCGACGAGTCGGAGGCGTGATCATGAGTGACGAGCCGCTGGTCCTCGTCGTCGACGATGACGAGAAGGTCCGGGCCGGCTTGCGGAAGGTCCTCGAAGCGAACGGCTTCCGGGTCGCCACCGCCGCCGATGGCGAGGCCGCACTCCTCGCGCTGCACGACCTGCGCCCCGCCGTCATCCTCCTCGATGTCCTCATGCCCGGGATGGACGGATTCCAGGTCAGCCGTCGGCTTCAGGAGGAGGACGAACTGCGCAACATCCCGATCATCTTCCTGACCGGCCTGGGGTCGGCCGAAGACCGGGCTCGGGCCTTCGCCGCGGGCGCGACGGACTTCGTGGCCAAGCCCTTCGAGGTCGCCGAGCTTCTCGATACGATCCGGAGACATATCGACTCGCGCCGACGCTGGAAATCTCTGAAAGACTCCAACGACGGCGGAGACTGGCTCCAGCCCACCGCCTTCCTCGCCTTCAAACGGCACCTCGAGGAGAGGGTGGACATTCCGCCCGAGGCGCGGGAGGTGGTGCAGGGTCTTCCCGCCTCCGGATTCGCCAGCCTGGCACGCATTCTCGGGATGAGTTCCCGTGAACTCGCGCAGCACGCCGCCGACTTCCTCGATGTGCCGATTCGATCGGGGATCGACCCCCAGCGGGTTCGGCCCGGTCTGCTCCCCACCGCCTTCTGTCGCGCCAACCAGGTGGTCCCGGTCGAGGACGCGAACGGCGCGGTGGCCGCCCTCGTCGCCAATCCCTTCGACTGGCAGCTCCTGGATGAGATCCGGTGGAATCTCTGGGGGAAGAGCGAGCCCAGGCTCGAGGTGGCCGAGCCCGCGGTGGTGCAGGGCTTCTACGAATACGGCAGCGGCGACGCCGAAGCGGAAGCGGTGGCGGAGGTCGATGATCTCGGTGGCGATCGGACGATCGATACCGACGAGGTGTCACCCGAAGGGTTGGGACAGGAGGTCATGAAGCTGGCCAACGAACTGCTCCGGCTGGCCGTTGCCGACCGAGCCAGCGACATCCACCTGGAGCCCAAGGGGTCCGACACGATGGTCCGCTTCCGCGTCGACGGAGACCTCCAGGGTGTGCGGCAGATCCCCGCGATTCAGGGAACCCGCCTGATCTCCCGCTTCAAGGCGCTGGGCGGTCTCGACATCGCCGAGCGACGGAAGCCCCAGGACGGCGCACTCGAAGCCACGATCGACGGCAGGCGTTTCAAACTCCGACTGGCCACCGCGGCAACGCCCCACGGCGAGAGCCTCGTGATCCGTGTCCTCGAGCCGGGTGGCCGCCCGCCGACACTCCACGAGCTGGGGATGACCGAAGCGCAGACGGATCTCCTTCAGGGACTGGCCCGGCGGAGCCAGGGGCTGATGCTCGTGGTCGGACCCACCGGGTCGGGAAAGTCCACGACGATCTTCAGTCTGCTCTCGGGGATCGACGGTACAAGGAGAAGCATCGTCAGTGTGGAGGACCCGGTGGAGTATCGGATTCCCCAGGCGAACCAGCAGCAGGTGGACGAGAAGGCCGGAGCCACCTTCGAGGCGCTGCTCAGGTCCGCCGTCCGCCAGGACCCGGACGTCCTCCTCCTCGGAGAGATCCGCGACCTCTTCTCCGCGAAGGCGGCGCTGGACTTCTCCAGCTCCGGGCACCTCTGCGTCACCACCATCCACTCCTCGAACTCGACCACCGCCGTCTTCCGGCTGGAGCGTCTCGGGATCGAGCGGGGCGCCATGGCCGACGCGATCCTCGCGATCGTTGCCCAGCAGCTCTTGCGCAAACTCTGCGATCGATGCAGGACGATGCGCCCGATCCGGGACGACGAGCGGGAGATCCTGGCGCGCTTCACCGACGAGGTCCCCGCCGAGGTGGGCGATGCCGCCGGCTGTCCCCGGTGCCGGGGGACGGGGACGTACGGACGCGTGGGGGTCTACGAGGTGCTGGAGGTCGATCCGGATCTGGCCCGCATGATCCGCGGGGGTGCGGCGATCTCCGAGATGCGCGAGCTCGTCCAGGAGCGGGGCAACTTCCTCATCTCGCACCACGCCCTGACGAAGGTCCGCGACGGCATCTGCTCGGTGGACGAGGTGCACCGGCGAATCCTGGTGGAAGAGCGCGCGCGGACCCCGAAGCCGGCGGGCGCGGACGCACACGGGGTCGGCGCGCGGGAGTGGGACGGCACGTCGGGCGACACCGCCGACCGGGGAGCGGCCCGCGAGGCCGCGCGGGACCGACCCGTCGGGCGCCGGGCGTCGGGCGCGGAGCCGGACGACGAGGAGACCCGCGGGGCCACGATTCTCGTCGTCGAGGATCAGGCCGAGACCCGCCTCCTGATCCAGCGATACCTGGAGAATGACGGGCACGAGGTGGTGCTGGCCGAAGATGGCACCGAGGCCCTCCTGGCCCTCGGGAGCCGCGCCTTCGATCTCGTCCTCTCGGATATCAACATGCCCAACCTCGATGGACTCAAGCTCCTCGAGGTGATGGGCCAGAAGGGGGTCGACGTGCCCGTGGTCTTCCTCACCGCCCGGACCGAGGGCGAGGTCGAGGTGCGGGGGCTGGAACTGGGCGCGGCCGATTATCTGAAGAAGCCCGTGGAGAAGCAGCTCCTGCGTCTCCGGGTCGAGAGAGTCCTCGAACGTCGGAGGTAGGCAGGATGGACACATCGTCGGAGAGCCCTCGGCACGTGCGCGTCGATCCCGAGATCGCCGATCTCGTTCCCTTCTTCCTCGAGTCCCGGGAGGCGGAGGTGCCGAAGCTCCGGCAGGCGCTGGCCGACGACGACCTCGTCACCATCGAGGATCTCGGCCACGGGATGAAGGGGATGGGGAGCGCCTTCGGCTTCGACCCGGTGAGCCGGATCGGGATCGAGCTGGAACGGCTGGGAGGGGAGGGGGAGGGCGCCTCCCGCGAGGAGATCGCGAAGCTCATCGACGAGCTGGAGGCGTACCTGGAGCGCGTCGAGTGGAGTGTCGATAGAGAGGCGTGAGGGTCGCCGGTATCCGCAATTGGGGCGGCGCCGGACGAGACGAGTCCAGGGGGGCGCCGGGTTGACCTTCTCTCGAATCGTGCGCATCATTTTGTGAATACTATGCGTATGATTCTGATCTGATGGAGGATCGTCCGATGCCCCGACAGCGTCTCAATCTGACCCTCGATCCTGAGCTGATCGAGCGTGCCCGTCGGTACTCGCGGGAGCATGGCACGAGCATCTCGCGCCTGGTCGGACACTTTCTGGCATCGCTTCCCGACGACCCCACCATGGGGACGCCGGAGGAGGAACTCACGCCCACGGTGCGTCGGCTGGTGGGGGTGGCCGGCGGCGGTCCGGACCGGGACGACTACCGGGCCCACCTCCTCGAGAAACACGACGGATGAGGGTGCTTCTGGATATCAACATCCTCCTCGACGTGATCCTCGAGCGTGAGCCCTGGCACCACGCCGCGGCGCGGCTGCTCTCGTGGATCGACGAGGGCCGGCTCCACGGCTTCGTGGCCAGCCACACGCTGCCGACGATCCACTACGTCGTGACGCGGGCCCGGGACCGCGGGATCGCGACGACGGCCGTTTCTGATCTCCTTCGAGTCGTCGACGTCGTGCCCGTCGAGAAGGACGATCTGCACCACGCGCTCGTCCTTCCCGTCGAAGACTTCGAGGATGCGATCCAGCTCGCGTCGGGGCTCAGGATCGGCGCCGACTACATCGTGACCCGCAACGAAAAGGACTTCCGGGCGGGCTCGATCCCCCCGATCGAGGCGGACCGCCTCATGGCGGTGCTGCGCGCGGAGCGTTGAAGGGGTGAGAGAGCCCGGGGGCACCGCTCACATCGGCCGGAACAGCTCCTCGATGGAGAGCTCCAGCGTGTCCGAAGCGCCCTCGGGCCGCCAGACCACCCGCTCCTCCACCCGCTCCGCCTCCGTCCGGCCTTCGGCGAAACGCCACACCCACGCCGCCCGCTCCTCGGGGTCGAGCACCCAGTACTCGGGCACGCCGAAGTCCCGGTAGCGCCGGGGCTTCTTCACCCGGTCGATCGAGCCCGACGAGGGCGAGAGGATCTCCACGACGAGGCCCGGCGTGGTCTCGACGCCCCGGCTGGTGATGCCTCCGCGCCCCGCATCCGGGACGAAGAGGAGGTCGGGTCGGAGGAAGTGCCCTTCCTGAAAGAGGAGGTCCACGTCGGGGAGCACGACGCCCAGCTCCTCCCGCTCGACGTAGATGCGCAGGGCGATCAGGAGGTTCGTGAGGATATGCTGATGGGTCGGCGAGGGCGACGGGGTCACCAGCACCTCGCCGTCGATGACCTCGTACCGGTTCCCGTCGTCGGGGAGGCGGGCGTACTCGTCATACGTCCAGGTGTAGCGCGGGGTCGGGTCCATGCGGGTCGTCTCACTCACGGGTGAAGGTTCGTCGGTCGCCCGGGGCGATCCCATGGCGGGATCGGCCTCCATCCATCCATCGAAGAGTACACGGCCCGCTTCCCCCGGTTCACCGGATCTCCATCCTGACACGACGTGTTGCGACGACCGGTTGAATCCACCCACTATACCTCGAACGCCTTCGGTCGGCGCTTCAGAGAGGTCGGCCGGGCTTCCACACGATGAGGCGCCATCACCACCGGGCGAATGCCCAGGGAGGAACCATGATCCAGAGAAGCCTTCTCACACTCCCGGCCTTCGCCTCCGTCCTGGCGCTCTCGGGTCCGATCGACTCCGGCGTCCCGCACGACGGGGATGGAGAGATTCTCGACCTCGCCGAGGAGGAGGCCCACCGCGAGATCGGCTATCTGGAGATGCGGGATGGGACCCGACTCGCGTACGTCGTCTGGCGCCCCACGGAGGAGGGAAGCTATCCCACCCTGATCTCCTTCTCGCCGTATGTGGAAGACGGCGTCGACTTCAACCGGGTGAAGCCGTATCTCGACCACGGATATGCGTATGTGGGAGCGAATGTCCGGGGGACATCGTGCTCGGAAGGGGTCTTCAGCTGGATGGACCCGGGCCACGGTCCGGACGGAGCGGAGCTCGTCGAGTGGGCGGGCAGCCAGGCGTGGAGCACCGGCGCGGTCGGGATGATCGGGATCTCCTACCCGGGCCACACCGCGATCATGACCGCCGCCGAGCGCCCGTCGCACCTCAAGGCGATCGCGCCCGCCGGCCTCACGGCGAGCACCTATCGCGAAGTCTTCATGCCCGGCGGGATGCTCAACCTCGACAAGCTGGCGGGGTGGACGCTCGACGATCAACCCGGCTCCGGCAGGCGCTCCGCCGAGAACCGCATCGAGTGGGGCGACACGGAGTGCGAGGCGATTCGCGCCGAGCACAAGCCGAACCGGACCTACTACGAGGCGCTCGAGCACCCCCTCTTCGACGCATGGTGGCAGGCGCGTGAGCTCGAAACGAGGATCGCCCGGGTCGACGTCCCGACGCTGATGGTGCACGGGTGGCAGGACTGGTGCACGGCATCGAGTGGTCCGTCCTGGCTCTTCCGCGAACTCCCCGCGGCGGAGAAGAAGATCATCTTCCAGTCGGGAGGACACGGCGCGGGCGGCCGGGACGTCTCCCGAGCCGAGGTGATCCGCTGGATGGACCGCTGGCTCAAGGGGGAGCGCAACGGGATCGACGAGGAGCCCCCCGTGAGCGTCTTCTGGGAAGTTCGGGATCGGGGCCGCGAGGCCACGCCGAACTGGACGACGACGTACGCCGACTGGCCGGTCCCGGATCTTCAGGAGGTGACCCTCTATCTGACGGCGGACGGCGAGCTGAGTCGGGAAGAGCCCCCCGCTCGACCGGACCACGGCGAGCGGAGCTACCTCTATCCGACGGGCACCGAACTCATCGGCAACAATGAGCAGTTCGAGGTCCCGCCGTCCCGACGGGGCTCGCTCACCTATCGCACGGAGCCGATGCCCGAGGATCGGACGATCCTGGGACTCCCCCGGCTCACCTTCCACGTGAGCTCCGAGCAGAGCGACACCGACTTCATGGTCACGCTGAAGGACGTCGATCCCGACGGCAATACCCTCTTCGTGCAGCGAGGCTACCTGCGCGCGTCGCTGCGCGCCGTCGACCCCGAGAGGTCGACGCCCGATCAGATCGTGCAGGCGTTCGACACGAGGGAAGAGCTCGTTCCGGGTCGGATCCACGAGGTGACGATGTCGCTCTACGCGGTGGGGCACGTCGTCCGGCGCGGGCACCGGCTGGAGCTCTCGATCCTGGCGCCGAGCGCGACGCCGCAGCCGCGGTGGGGACCGGTCCCTCTGGATCTGCCCTCGGTCAACCGGGTGTACCATTCGCCGGAGTACCCGTCGAGGCTGACCCTCCCGATCGTCCCGGGTGAAACGGCGCCCGCGCCACCGCCCGAGTGTGGCGTGCTTCAGTTCCAGCCGTGCCGACCGGGCGAATAGGTGGGGCGCGGCACCGGCCATCGCCCCGCCGACCACGGTACCGTGGTCGGGGGTATCCATCTTACCGTCCTGATGTGCCGTGAGGTGCCGGGCGGTCTTGCGGGGGGAGGGTGACGGGGCGTGGGCGGGCGCGCGGTCAGTAGGGCCGAGCCCGCTGCCAGTCGTCGTGGAAGGCGACGCGCAGATCGTGCACGAGGTGGGGGTCGCTGAAGAAGGTGGCCACCTCCGAGGCGCGATCGGCGGAGGCCTGCGTGAAGTTGGCGCTGCCGTTCATGGCCGTCGTGTCGGTGATCAGGAACTTCGCGTGCAGGTCGGTGAGGGTGCGGAAGTCGACGCCGCCGCTCTGCAGCGTCTGCACCAGGCCCCCGGCCAGGTTGCCGGCCCGAAAGAGCAGCCGCACCGGCACGCCTCTGCCGGCCGCGGCCAGGAGGTGATCGAACACCGGCGGCGGCGACGGCGACCCGCTTCTTGTCGTCGGACAAGAGAGCGGACCAGAGCCGGTCGGGCGTCCACGCGATGCGCTTCGCCCTGGCTGGGGAAGGGTCCTTCGATGGCGCCGCAGGCGGCGGTCCGGCGTCGCGGCTCACGACGGCGGGCGATCGGCGCCCTGAGGTTCGCGGGCCGGAACCTCGCCGCCTGCTTCGCCTGCGGCGTCTGCGGCGCCGTGATCTTCGCGGGCCGGAACGTCGCCGCCCGCTTCACCCGCGGCGTCTGCGGCGT
>JAVVEY010000096.1:0-10717 GCA_032250675.1 Longimicrobiales bacterium
GAGTTCGATCGCGCGCGGGAGACGCACCCCGGCCATCGTCGGCACGGTGGCCGCCCCGCACTCCGGGCACCGCTTCGGAGCAGTCCAGGCACGGAGGAGGAGGCCCACAGCGACGACGACGGCGACGGCGACGAGGCCCACGAAGATCGGGATCGGATGCATGCAACAACGCTACACCGCCCGACCTCCCGGCGTCCAGTGCGGGGCGGGCGCGCAGGGCGACGCGCCTCCCCTCGCCGACACCGCCGGTTGGCCTCGATGGTTTACGGAGCGCGCGTGGGGCCCGATCTTCTTCGGGGGTCGATCGACGGGTGTCTCGCGCCGTTCTTCGCCTCCTTCCTCGACACGCGATCCCGTCCCCCGCGACAACCGATATGGGCGCACTCCGCGACTTCCTCGACACGCACTTCCTGCACTTCAACGCCCGCGAGACGGTGGCTGCCGCGCGGGCGTACGAGGCGCACATCGACGCCGGCGGAAGGATGGTCGTGACGCTGGCCGGCGCGATGTCGACGGGGGAGATCGGGATCATCCTCGCGCGCATGATTCGCGAGGGGAAGGTGCACGCGATCAGCTGCACCGGGGCCAACCTCGAGGAGGATATCTTCAACCTCGTCGCCCACGACGAATATGAGATCATCTCCGACTGGCGCGCGCTCTCGGCGGCCGACGAGGCGGCGCTCTATGAACGCGGGATGAACCGGGTGACCGACACCTGTATCCCCGAGGATGTCATGCGCCACCTGGAGCGACGGATGATCGAGCGCTGGCAGGGAGCGTGCGAGGCGGGGGAGCGGAGGACCGAGCCCGAGTTTCTCCTGGAGCTGCTGCGCTCGGGCGAGCTCGACGAATTTCACCAGATCGACCCCGCGAACTCGTGGATGGTGGCCGCGGCCGAGATGGAGATCCCGGTGTGGGCGCCGGGGTGGGAGGATTCCACGCTCGGCAATATGTTCGCCGCGAACGTCCTCCTCGGGAATGTCGCCCATCACCAGTGCGTCAAGTCGGGGACCGAGCAGTTCGCCGAGCTCATCGAGTGGTACCGCGCGAACCACGGCGGGGGTGAGGTGCCGGCCCCCGGTTTCTTCCAGATCGGTGGCGGGATCGCCGGCGACTTCGCGATCTGCACCGTCCCCTCGATCATCCAGGATATGCGGGAGGAGGTCCCCTTCTGGGGCTACTTCGCGCAGATCACCGACGCGGCCACCAGCTACGGCGGCTACTCCGGTGCGCCCCCGAATGAGAAGATCACCTGGGGCAAGCTCGACGCCGGGACGCCGAAGTTCTTCATCAACTCCGACGCGATGATCGTCGCGCCGCTGATCTTCGGGTACGTCCTGGAAGGGTGCTGAAGACGTACGGGGGTCCCCGCTTCGCCCTTCGGGTCAGGGCGGCACGGGGCCATCTTCGTCGTTGGGACTCCTCGACGTAGCGATGGCTATGCCTTCGGAGCCCCGCCTTGAAGCTGACCCCGTGGCGCTCCTGACGGGGACCCCCGTACGTCTTCAACACCCTTCCGGGGGACTGAGCCGGGGGAAGTGAGCCGGGGAAGTGAGCCGGGGAAGCGAGCCGCCCGGGTTCAGCCTCCCGGCCGGGTCACGACCACCTCGCGTGCCTCGTCCGGCACGGGGAGGCGCGATTCACCCCCGCCGGGCCACCGGACCACGACCTCGGCGGGTCGCGAGCGGACACCGAGGATCTGGACCGGGTCGTCCATCGACCAGTACCCCGAGCCGAGCGTCACCTCCCGCGCGGGCCCGAGGGTGCCGTCCGGATAGGCGATGCGGATCACGGCGCCCACGCCGTACGGGTTGCCCTCCGGACCTTCCAGCCGGACGCGGAGTCCCGGCGCGGCCCCGGCGTTGCGGAAGAGGCGCGTGGCGCTCCCATTCTGGGCGACCGCCAGATCGAGCCGGGCGTCGCCGTCGAAGTCCGCGAGCGCCACACCCCGCTGGTCGCCGTGGATCACGACGCCCGAGCGCGCGGGGGAGAGCGGCGTGAAGGTGCCGTCGCCCTCGCCGAGGAGCACGAGGCCGACCCCGCCGTCGTGACGGGGCTCGTGCGGGGGGGTGGGGAAGAAGTTCTGGGCGAGGAAGAGGTCCTCCCGCCCATCTCCGTCGAAGTCGCCGACCGCGACGCCGAGGCTCGGGGCGCGCTGCGCCTGCGCGGGGAGGGGGATCGCCTCGAAGTGGTCGCCCCGGTTCATCAGCACGAGGTGGTCGGTGAGGGTGGCCCGGCGACCGTAGGGTTCGCGGGTGCCGAGGAGCTCGACGATCGAGGCCTCGGCGTAGGTGTCGAAGTCCGGAATGCGGGCGCGGAGGGAGGGGATCGCGCGCCGGAGCTGGTCGTATCCCGTCAGGGGGACGAGCGTCTCGGTGTTCTTCATATTGCGGGCGGGCACCACATCCCAGCTTCCATTTCCGTCGAAGTCGCCGTGGAAGAGCGAGATGGGGCGGGCCGGCGTGGGACGGAAGCGGAGGTTTCGTCCCCACCCCGTCACCACGATGTCGAGCCGACCGTCGCCATCGAAGTCGCCCGACGCGATCCCGTTCCAGCGTCCCTCGAGCGCATCGAGTCCCCACGCGGCGGTGGCGTCCTCGAGGCGACCTCCCTCGTTGAGGAGGAGACGTACCGGCCCCCACTCGGTGGCGAGGAGGAGGTCGGGATCGGCGTCGCCGTCGAGATCGACGAAGACGGCCCCCGATACCATCCCGACCCCGGTGAGGAGGGAGTCGTGCGGGGTGTCCCGCCTCCACGCGCCGTCCACCTCTCGCAGGAGCGCGGAGGAGGCGGAGATGGGGTAGGCGCCCCGGACCGAACGGCCGCCGACGAAGAGCTCGAGGGTGTCATCGCCATCGAGATCGGCCGCGGCGAGCGGACCGGCGCCGCTGAGGCCGAGCGAGAGGTCGATCGCGCGCGGGAGGGTGCCGTCGCGCGCGACCGCGAGGGCAGCGGGGAGAGATCGGGCGCTCTCGGCGTCCCTCGCCTCGAAGTTCGACTGCCCCACGATGAGGATGGGCGCGCCCCCGGGACCCGGCAGCGCGATCGCCGCGGTACGATCGACGTCGCTCTCGTCGGCCTCGAGCGGGACGGAGCGGAAACGGTCACCGTCGTTGCGAAGCCAGGCGAGGCGCCCGCCTGCGCCCGGGGGCACGACGAGGTCGGCGTCGCCGTCGCGATCGAGGTCCACCCAGGAGATCCCCGGTCCGAGTCGGGAGATCTGGAAGGGGAGGAGCGGCTGCACGAAGAAGTCCTCGAACGCCCGCTCGGGGTGGATGTGGGCGAGGAGGTCGGTGGCGTCGCGGAAGAGCGCGTCGTCTTCGATCGCGTGTGATGCCCGCGCCGGGGTCGGCGTCCCGTCCACCGTGCCTTCGCCGACCGTGGTCTCCGCCTCACTCCCCCCCTGACGGATCTCGTAGAGTCGGTCCGCGCGCACGCCGTCGAGCACGCTCCGCGATCGGTCCGGCCAGTCGACCTCGAGCCGGGCCGGGCCGTCCCCCTCCGGGAAGGCGAAGGTGACGAGGGCCTCCGCGCTCGAGAGGTAGAGCCCGCCCGCGGTGAGCTGGCGCTCCTGGGTGGGGAGCCCGTCGGCGACGAGACGGACCGTGGCGCCCACGCCCGCCGTATTCGCCCCGCGTCCCCGGAGACGCACGGCGACGCGCGGGGCCGAGGCGTCGTTGCGGAGGAGGAGGGCCGACTCGCCCAGGCGGTTGACGACGACGTCGAGGTCGCCGTCGCCGTCGAGATCCGCCGTGGCCATCCCGTGACTGATATCGGCTTCGGTACCGAACGACCACGCCTCTCCCACCTCCTCGAAGGTGAGATCGCCGCGGTTCCGGAAGGCCGCGTTCCGGTTGAGGAGGGGAGGGTAGAGTCGCTTGAGCTCGCGGGTCGTGGCCTGCCCCTGCAGCGCGGAGATCTCGTCGACGATGTCACCGCTCTGCGTGTCGCGGGAGTAGCCGTTCGCGATGAGGAGGTCCTCGTACCCGTCGAGGTCGACGTCGAGGAAGAGCGACGTCCAGCTCCACTCCGAGGCATCCACACCCGCCATCTGCGAGATCTCGCTCCAGCCGGCGCCCTCCAGCGGGGTGAAGAGGGCGTTGCGCTGGACCTGCGGCCGATCGTCGATCTGCCCGATCGGCTTGAGGAGTCGGCGCTGGAAGGGGACCTGACGGAGCCACCGCCGATGCGACCTCGGACGCATCTCCGCCACGAAGATCTCGACCGAGCCGTCGCGGTCGAGGTCGGCGAAGTCGACCGACATCGAGGCGTGCGGGGTGGTCCGGAGCGCGGTGGCCGGCACCGCCTGAAAGGTGCCGTCGTCCCGACCCAGCCAGAGCTGATCCGGGTCGTCGAAGTCGTTGCAGAGATAGAGGTCGGGGTGGCCATCGCCGTTCACGTCGTAGAAGCGAGCGGCGAGCCCGAAGTCATCGAGGTCGCGTTCGAGGGGGCGCCCTGCGGCGTCGAGGAAGGCACCGCCGGTCCACGAGACCGGCGCAAAGCGCCCGGTGCCGTCGTTGAGGTAGAGACGATCCGGATCGGCCTGCTCGGCGACGATCTCGCGTCCGTCGCGGAGCTCGACGCGGTAGTGCTCCCGGAAGCCGGGTGCGACGGTGAGCGAGTCGGTGGTCCCGCCGATGATGTCGGTCATCGGGCGTTCGAGAAGACCGAGTTCGTCGCTCGCGCTCACCGCCTTGTACGCGGTGACGTAGAGATCGAGGTCGCCGTCGCCGTCGACATCGGCGAGGGCGGGGGTCGTGCTCCCGAGCCCCGCGATGAGGCCCGACTCGGCGACTTCGCTGAAGACGCCCGAGCCGTCGTTCAGGAAGATCGCGTCGGGCCCGCCCAGCGAGGTCACCACGAGGTCGAGATCCCCGTCCCCGTCGAGATCCGCGATCGCGGCGCCGGTCGAGAAGCGGTCGTCGAGCGCGACGCCGGCCGGGCCGGCGGTCTCCTCGAAGCGCCACCCGCCCCGGTTGAGGTAGAGCGCGTTGGGCCCCTCCAGCCGGGCGAGGTAGAGGTCGGCGAGTCCATCCCCATTCACGTCGCCGAGCGCGACGCCCGATCCCACGAGGAGGTGCTCGTTCTCGAGCGCGGTCTCCGGGTCGAGGGTGTTGCGGAACTCCACCCCGGAGCGGCGCGCGGAGATCGAGGTGAAGCCCGGCTCCGAGCCGCGATCGATCCGGAGCGGACGCCACCGGTGCGCGCCGTCCGCGCGCCACTCGGGTGGGGGCGGAGCGCCGCACCCATGGAGGGAGAGGAGGGCGACGATGAGGAGGAGGGACGTTCGCATGACGGGATGAGTATGCCCCGCGAGCGTCGGTCGGCAACCCGGCACTTGTGAGGGCGGGGCGGGGCTCTTCTGTTTGAGCGACCTCACGTCGAGCGCGCGCGTCGCGCCGGGCTCCCGGACGCCCTCGGGCGCGACCGCCGCGCACACCGACGTATCCGAACCTTCCTCCGCCCCCGCATGCGCCGCTCCCGAGCTTCGAGCCGACCCCTCCCTCGCCGCCGAGGCGTCCTCCTCCTCTCGGGGTGCCTCCTGGCGCTTCCGGCGTGTGCCGCCCCCGATCCCCGGGCCGCGGCGACGATCGAGATGGCCGAGCGGCTGGCGGCGCTGGCGCGGGAGGTGGAGGCGCGGGAGCATCCCTATGCGATGTCGCGCACCGATGGGGGTGACAGGGCGGACGCGACCCTCCCCGAGGGCTCGGTGGAGGCGCGGATGCGTGCCGCACGCGAGGCGCTGCGTGCGGGCGACACGCAGGCGGGGACCGCGGCGCTTCACGACGTCGTCGTGTCGTTCTCGTCGGGCGGAGCGGGGGTGTCCGGCGAGCTCGGATTGGCGGTCATCGAGATGGTGGCGCTCGCGCATCTGCGTCTCTGGACCGAGGCGAACTGCGTCGCGGCCACCGAGTGGACGGCGTGCACCTTCCCCCGGATCCGACCGGTACTCGACCCGACGGAGGCGGGGGTGGCGCTCGAGGTCTACACCTCGCTCCAGGAGGCCCGCCCCGGGAACCTCGCCGTGCGCTGGCTCCTCAACCTCTCGGCGATGATGGCGGGGCGGTACCCGGATGCCGTCCCCGCCGAACTGCGGCTCCCCGCTTCGGTTGTCGATTCGGTCTTCCCCTTTCCGACCTTCCCCGATCGAGCCCCTGCGCTCGGGGTCGACGTCACGGGACACGCCGGCGGCGCGGTGCTCGACGATCTCGACGCCGACGGCGACCTCGACCTCGCGGTCACCTCGTGGCATCTCACCGACCCGATCCGGCTCTTCCGCAACGACGGAGCCGCGGGCTTCACCGAGATCACGAAGGAAGCGGGCCTCGAAGGGATCACCGGAGGGCTGCACCTCGTCCAGACCGATTACGACAACGACGGATGGATCGATCTCTTCGTGCTGCGTGGTGCGTGGACGGGGTACGGCGAGCCGAACTCGCTCCTGCGCAACCGGGGAGACGGGAGCTTCGAGGAGGTCACCGCCGCCGCGGGGCTGCTCGAATCGCACCCGACGCAGGTCGGGGTGTGGGCGGATTACGACGGGGATGGTCGGCTCGACCTCTTCGTCGGGCACGAATCCTCGGGCGATCGCGTGATCCCGAGTCGCCTCTTTCACAACAATGGAGACGGGAGCTTCACCGATCTCGCCGTCGAGGCGGGGGTGGATGTCGTCGGCTTCGTGAAGGGTGCGGCGTGGGGGGATGTCGACAACGACGGCCGGCCCGACCTCTACGTCTCGCGCCTGCACGAGCCCAACCTCCTCTTCCGCAATGCGGGGCCCGGCCCGGATGGCGTCGTCACCTTTCACGACATCACCGAGGAGGCCGGGGTGGCCGAACCGCTCGCGAGCTTCCCCACCTGGTTCTGGGACTACGACAACGACGGGTGGCTCGACCTCTTCGTCTCCGGATATCAGGGGACGCTGGCCGATGTCGCCGCCGAGTACCTCGGCCTGCCGCATCAGGGTGAGACCCCGCGCCTCTACCGGAATCGCGGCGACGGATCGTTCGAGGATGTCACCTCCTCGGTCGGACTCGATCGGGTGCTGCTCACGATGGGGGCCAACTTCGGCGACTTCGACAACGACGGGTTCCTCGATCTCTACGCCGGCACCGGCGAGGCGAACCTCCAGACGATCGTTCCGAATCGCGCCTTCCGGAACGCCGCCGGGCGCGTCTTCCGGGAGGTGACGACCGAGGGGGGATTCGGCCACCTCGGCAAGGGGCATGGGGTGGCCTTCGGGGATATCGATGCCGACGGCGACCAGGACCTCCACGTCACGATGGGGGGCGCCTACCCCTCCGATACCTCGCGGAACCTCTTCCACATGAACCCGGGGGGGAATCACCACTGGATCACCCTGACGCTTCAGGGCGGTGTGTCGAACCGACCGGCGATCGGCGCGCGGATCCGGGTGGTGGTGGCCGCGACCGATGGAACCGAGCGTGAGATCCATCGCGTCGTGGGGAGCGGATCGAGCTTTGGAGGCAACAGCCTCGCCGTCGAGATCGGGCTCGGGGACGCCGCCGAGGTGCGCAGCGTGGAGATCCGCTGGCCCGCCGGGGGGGTGGAGCGTTTCACCGAGGTGGCGCGCGACCGGCGCTATCGGGTCGTCGAGGGGAGGGGACGGCTCGATCCGGTCGGGTCGTGACCGCTCAGCGCCGGGGCGTCGGCCCCGCCCCCGTGGGCACCGTCCTCCCGCCGTGGAGTGCGCGCGTCGTCCCGGTCACCTCGCGCGTCTGGTAGTCCGCGAGCCACGCACGGTGCTCGGGCCCGTCGGGGAAGGACACCTCCGCTCCGTACGGATAGACCGTCTGCGACTGGAAGGGGAGCGGCTCGACGGTCTGACCCGTCGCGGTGTTCAGGTCGGCGTCCTTGATCCACCCGTCGGTGTAGAGGAGGAAGGTTCGCGTCCACCCCTCCCCCGGTTCGGGGCCGCTCGCGTCGAAGTCGACCGTCATCTCGTCGCCGGGGGCCATGACCACGTATCGATCATCCGCTCCGGTCAGGAGGGGGCGCACCTCTCCGTACCGGGTGTAGCGCCCACGGATCGGCAGCCAGGGACTCTCCGCCTCCACCCTCTGGTAGTCGAACCAGTGCGGCCCGGACCGCCCACCCTTCCGGTACTCCCTGGAGAAGCCACGGAAGTGGAGGTCTGCGGCGAGCGGACGGAGGAGGTGCAACCGGAAGGCGTCCGCCCGGGCGTCGGCCGGAGACGCCCCATCGGGCGCCCGTCCGGCCCGTCCCCCGGGCACCGACGCGGCCCGCCCTCCGGCCGTCGAGGCGGCGTCGACTCCGAGCCCGGATGCGGCGCGCTGCCCCCCGAGCACCGCTGCGGCGCGCTCGGCATCGCCGGCGAGCGAGAGGCCGCGGACCCCGCCGACCGCGAAGAAGGCGTGGTCCCAGTAGACCTCCATCCGGGAGGCGATCCGGACGCGGGGATCGTCGGGGTCGATGAGGCCGGTGAGATCCACGACGACGACCTTGTTCTTGCCCGAGGGGAAGCCGATGTCGGGGATCACCGTTTTCCACCCTCCACGACCGTCCGGGATCTGGAGGTGGGGCGGCTGAACCACCGGATCCTCGCGCTGCGTCATCGCCAGATTGATCGAGGCGTCGGAAGGGAAGATCCACCCCTGGAGGAAGAGGTGCGGGTCCGCGGCCTCGGCCACCTCACGGGGGAGTTCGAGCACGACGGCGTGGGGCTCTGTGATCCCCTGATACGGGCCGGCCCCGACATTCGACAGATAGATGTGATCCGTGCCGGAGAGGCGCTCCGACACGTCGAACCCCAGGTGATCCACCGCCGAGGTGGGCGGGATGCGCCGCGAGACGTGGTAGAGGGTGAGGCGCGGGGGTGCGGGCGGAACGAACTTCTCGTCGACGAAGAGCTCGACCGAATCGGGGTGATCCACCGCGAGGAGTTTCACCTCGTCGATGTAGGCCACCTCCCAGAGCTCTTCGGTGATCTGGAGGGTGTAGCGCCCGTCGCGGGCGCGGAGGCGCTCGGACGGGATCCGGAGGTACTCCCTGGAGGAGCCCGCGGGGGCGTAGACCCGCTCCATTCCGCGGTTCGCGCCGCCCATGATTCCGACCGGCATCCCGAGGGCGCTCTTCCAGGTGGCATCGGTCACGAACTCGAAGGCCTCGCCGTTCCAGGCGTAGACGAAGGCGCACGACCCCTTCAGCTCCTGCGACTCGATGAGATCCTGATCGGTCCCGGGGAAGTGGAGGTACTGCGGCACGCCATTCGTCCAGACGATACGGATGACGTCGGCCTTGAGGTGGCTCCCGAGGCCGATGTGGAGCCGGGGACCCCGCACGGTGCGGAACTGGTAGAGGTCGCCGGCGCGGATCTCGACGAGCGATCCCACGGCGAAGCGGTTCACCTTCCCACTCCCGGGGCCGAGCGCCGTGAGGTTGAGCGTGAGGTGGTGATTGAGATTCCCGCCGTCGTTGCGCAGGAGGCGCACCGCATCGGGCGTGCGGACGAGGAGATCGAGGTCGCCATCCTCATTGTAGTCGAGGATCGCCGCAGGGGTGACGCTTTGTCCGCCGGCCCCTCCGTCACCCCCGCCGAGGGGCGTGACGAGGGCGGTTCGGGAGATCTCGCGGAAGCGCCCACCCCCCTCGTTGTGAAGGAGGCGGAGGCCGGTCCCGGCGGCCACGGCGAGATCGAGGACGCCGTCGTTGTCGAAGTCGAAGAGGGTGCCTCCCACCGCGTCGGCGCTGGATGGGGAGCGGAGTGCGTCGACGGGGGAGGCGATCTCGACCTCCAGATCACCCGGCGTGAGCCCCCCCTCCGCGCTCCCCCGGAGGAGCGTCGGGGCACGCCCGCGCCCGAAGGTCACGACATCCGGGAAGCCGTCGTTGTCGAGGTCGCCCACCGCGAGGGCGTCGACGGGGACGCCGCCGGGGACGCCCCCGTCGACGCCGATCGGCCTCAGCCGGTCCTCCCGGTCATTCATGATCCGGGTGAGTCCTGCGTCGCCGCGGGCGGCGAGGAGGTCGATGTCGCCGTCGTCATCGAGATCGGCGAAGGCGAAGGCGAGCACGCCGGTCACCCCCGCGATCCCCATCGCGCCGGGCACCGGGGTGAATCGCCCCCTTCCGTCGTTTCGATGGATCCGTGTCGCGCCCTCATTCCCCACGATCAGATCGAGATCGGCGTCGTGATCGATATCCACGAAGACGGCCGAGAGGCCCGATCCGGCGTCGTCCGCTCCGTCCCGCGCGGAGGTGTCCTCGAAGCCCCAGGCGCCGTCGTGCCGATGGAGCTGGTTCGGGCCGTCGCGGACGAGGTAGAGGTCGAGCACGCCATCCGAGTCGACGTCGGCGACCTCGATCGACCGCACCCCCGTCACCCCCTCGAAGCCGGCCGGGGTGAGATCGACGAAGCGCCCGAGCTCGTTGCGGAGGAGGGTGACCCCGCTCTCGTTCCAGAGGAGGAGGTCGTCGTCCCCATCTCCCTCGAGGTCGGCGGCGATCCCCGCCCGGGCGGGGAGCCCGGCCAGGCCCGCGAAGTCGCTCGCGTCACGGAAGCGCAGCGCGTCGAGCACGGCGGTCTCGTCGGGGATATCGAGCCGGACCTCGTTGCTGAAGGCCAGCGTGGCCAGCCCGGTGGCCTCCCCGAGGGGCCCGCGCAGGCGATCGAGCGCACCCTGGTAGAGGGGGTCGATCCGCATGAGGTCGTGGAGGCGGGTGAAGGGAGCGCGCG
>JAVVEY010000223.1:0-1857 GCA_032250675.1 Longimicrobiales bacterium
TGCAGCGTCGCCCAGGCGAGGGTATGAATCCACAGCTACCCTCCTTCCCCGACCTTGGCCGGGGACGGAGCGAGCTCCGCGCCGAGGATCACAGCGCGCGTGTCCCCACTTTCCGTTTCGCGGATCGTGTAGAGCCACGGCGCGCCGCGCATCGCCGCCAGGACTTCGTCCGAGCGACGCGAGCCCAAGAGCTCGCGTGTCTCCGGATCGATCACCTCGAGCACCGAATCGAAGGTGCCGTGGATCCAGCCGATCGACCTGGGCTCCGGCGTGCCCGGCGACCACTCGAGATCGGGCACCGTCGAGAGCACCCGGAGGTGCCCCGCGTCATCTTCCCACACCTGGGCGACTATCGGCACGGGCGGGATCTCGACGTGCATGCGATCGAGATCGTCGACCGAGGGTACGGTTTCGTCGGAGAACCACTCCGGTCGCCGTTCCAACCGCCATCGAACCGACCCGTCCACGCTCCGGCGCGTGAGTTCGTAACGCCAGATTGACGCCTCGATGAAGTCGGAGGGAGCATCGGCAAGTCCGGCCACGACACGCTGATCGAGGTCCGCGAGAGCGGGATCGACGGTGCCGAAGCGGCGCGCGTTCTCCGTGCCGTCGAGGAGCGCGTAGGGCGGATCGACGACCCCCTCCCTCCCGCTCGGTCGACTGTGGAGGAGGAACTGGCCTCCTCCGAGGATCGTGGGATCGACGGTCGGCGCGGGGAACCGCATACTCCCCGTCCACTCGCCCGTCGTCCCGAGGTGGGCGACGCGAAGGTTGCGATTGTCCACCACGTGCATCGCCCCGTCAGTCGTGAGCACGCGCATGTCCCTTCCAAACTCGCCCGGGCCCGCGCCGCGCCGTCCCATCAGCGAGTCGAGCGCGCCGCCGGACCCGTAAACGCCAATCACACCCTCGGCGACCATGCGCGCCGATATGAAGCCGAGGTCGGGCGTCCACCCGAGACCGCACGAGAACGTCATGGCGTCCGGCGCGAGCGAGGACTCGTCCGTCTCGTCTCCCAGTGTGGCGACGGAATCGAAGGTGAGGCACGTCGCGCACTCGGGGCCGTGCACGAGCTCGGTGGTCACGTCCGCCGACGATCTGCCCGCCGTATCCGCCTCCTCGGCACAGCCGCCTGCAACGAGGAGAAAGAGGAGCGAGGTGAGGGCGAGGAGGAGGGGGGTGTCGATGCCTCTGCGCATGACGACTTCCAGGAGTGGGAGGCGACTCGGGAACTCTCTCGGCGGCGACCCTCTGATCCGATCGTATGGACCCTTCTTCGAAGAAGTGACCGGACGCTTGTGCGGTTCCGCTGAGCGCGTTTCCGGGGAAGAAGACGTTCCCGCGGGAACGTCCCGCGGGAAGCCCCAGGTCAGGGCCCCAGGTCAGGGGATGAACCGTCGGACGCGCGCCGCAGAGTTCACCGCTTCGTCCAGATCATGATCATCCCGCAGTTGTTCGCGCTCGACTTCCACTCCACCGGCGCCTGCGCGCTCGACCGGTACACCTCGATCGCGGAAATCTCGTTCGCGCGCGGAACCAGATTCCGGAATTCGTCGGTCCGGGAGTACCCCGAATCTTCGAACGGTTGGGGATCGTTGCGGACCGTGATTCCGTCGACGACGATCATCGGATAGCAGATCGGCCCGAAAGTTCGGGTCCTCGGGAAGTAGGGATCACCCAGGCCGTCCAGTGTGGTCCCCGGCAGCCGGGTCAGGAGCTGGCCGGGCGTCAAGATCCGGCTCACATCCATCGCCTCGACATCGATGAAGTCGCCAAACCCGCGCTTCCGGCGGTCGTAGAACCCGGTCCGATCGAGATAGTCCGAGCGCCGCTCGACCGTCACCTCGATCCCTTCCA
>JAVVEY010000222.1:0-1857 GCA_032250675.1 Longimicrobiales bacterium
ATCAGCTCCTCTTCATCGTCGGGCTCGACATGACGCGGGCGGGCAACGCGAGCCTCTTCCTCTCGACGATTCCCGCGTGGACCGCGCTCCTCGCCGTGGCCGCCGGACAGGAGCGTGTCGCCGCCCGGCAGTGGGTGGGGATCCTCGGGGCCCTCGGGGGGATGACGCTCCTCGTGATCGGCGGGCAGGGGATCGCGCTGGAAGGCGCCACCCTCGCGGGCGACCTCGTCATGATCGCCGCGGCGGTCTCGTGGGCGGGGTTCACCGTGGGCGCGCGCCCCCTGATCCAGAAGTACGGCCCGATCCCCTTCGCCGCGTGGTCGCTCTGGATCGGAACCCCGATCCTCGTCGTGGCGGGACTTCGCGACATCGCATCGATCGGGCTCGCATCGCTCGGCGTGATCGAGTGGGGCGTGGTGGTCTACGCCGGCGCCTTCTCGATCTCGATCGCCTTCGTGCTCTGGAATCTCGGGGTCCGGCTCCTCGGGAATGCGCAGACCGCGATCTACCAGAACGCCGTGCCCGTCGTCGCCCTCGCCCTCTCGTGGCCGCTCATCGGCGAGACGCCGGCGCTCCTGCAGGTGGCCGGGGCCGCGATCATCCTCGTGAGCGTGCGCGTCACGCGGAAGCGGATCCCGGTCCGAGACGGTCGCGGTGCTGGACCTCGGGGAAGTGGTAGACGATCACCCCGTCGTCGGTGATCTCCGAGCGTACCCGCAGTCCGTCGTCGAGAGCATCCATCACCCCTTCGGCCGCCTGCAGCGAGAGGTCGAGCGCGGCGGCGACCTCGGTCACCGTGAGGATGCCCCGGCGTTCGGTGGCGAGGTGGAGCACCTTGCGCTGCAGCGCGGTCTCGAGCGCGCTGCGCCGCTCCTGCATCGAGCTCCACCCCCAGTAGAAGGTGCCGGTGCCGGCCGCCCCCATGACGCTCCCGACGATCACCGCGCCCACCTCGAGCTCGACGATCCCCAGGAGGATCAGGAGCGCGGCGGCGAGGACGATCGCGGTGCCGAGCAGCCGCCGCTTGACCCCGGCACCCGGGAGTGAGGAGATCTCGTCGCGTCGAGCCGGGAACGAGGCACCCCGCCCATCGATGACGTGAGCCTCGCTCCAGGAGTGTCCACAGCCGGGACAGATCAGGTGGTTGCGTCGCGCGAGCCAGTACGCGAGCCCCCCGAGTCCGTAGGTGAAGACGGAGACACCGACGAGGAGGGCGACGTGTCCCTTGCGCGAGAAGTACGGCACACCCCGCCCGCCCTGGCCGCACCGCGCACAGCACATCATGTGTGCGGGGGCCCACGACCGCGACGCGTAGCCGCGTCCGGTGGTCAGGTCGACGTGGGAGACGACCGCGCCGCAGGTCGGACACCGGTCCTCCCCGTCGCGCAGGTGTTCTCCGCAGGTGGTACAGCGCATCTCGGCTTCGGGCCTCATCGGTGGTGGGATCCTCCCGTACATACGCATACGCGCGGGCGCCCCGTGAAGATTCAACGCGGCCCGCGACTCCGAACCATCTCGATCAACTCGATCACGGGGCCGCCCGTGATCGGAGACGCCCCGGCCCGCACCCGCCCACGCACGGTGAAGCGCTCGAGCGGAGCGAAGTCCTGGGCATCCTGGACCGATCCCTCGGGGATCGTAACGTACACGAAGCGTCCCGTCCCCAGGTCCGCGGGCCGCATGAGGAGGTAGGGCTCCCCGGCGGCGAACTCGACGCGCCCGGCATCGGCGCGCTCGAGCGAGATCTTCTGGAGTTCCCACGTCACGATGGCCCCTCGGCTCCCCACTGGGTCGGCGCGCACCTCTTCGAGGGTGAGTCCTTCGAGGTCCGACCCGTCCCCCCCGCCCGACAGGGGC
>JAVVEY010000097.1:0-10627 GCA_032250675.1 Longimicrobiales bacterium
GTGGAGTGGAAGTCGAGCGCGAACAACTGCGGGATGATCATGATCTGGACGAAGCACTAGTGTGGTGTCTCCGAAGTCTGGTCGCTACCGAGGGGCCAGAGGGGCTGGCCTGACGAGGCGGAACGACGCGGCGTAGCCATAGCTACGGCAAGGAGTTCCAACGAAGAGCGCCCCGGCACGGGGCGCGGTCAGGACGGATGCCTCTGGTCCCGAATAGCAGCAGAACTTCGGAGACACCACACTGGCGAAGCTCGGTCCGAACAGCCCAGTGGGTTATGGGGTGCGCGGCGGGACGTTCCCGCGGGAACGTCTTCTCCCCCCGGAAACGCGCTCACAGGAACCGCGCGATCGTCCGGTCGCTTCTTCGAACGAGGGTCCACACCATCGGACCAGGGGCTCTCCGCAGAGAGCTGGGCCCTCCTCTCCAGGAGGGGCCGCCGAGCGGCGTCCGACGCGCCGATCAGCCCGCCTCCGCCACGATCCGGTCGATCACGAGCGGAAGCACCTCCGCCTCATCCTCCCCGATCTCCACGGCGCGCGTCAGGGTGCGCTCGGCGAGATCGGCCCGGGTGTCGTCCCGCAGGTGAGTGCGACCGATGAGGTCACCGGCCTCGATGCGCGCGCCCGGACGGGCGAGGACCTCGAATCCGACGGCCGCGTCGACCGCCTGACCGAGACGGGTGCGTCCGCCGCCGAGCGCGACCACCCCCTCGCCGAGCGCACGGGGCCTGACCGCTCGCACGAATCCGGATCGCGATGCCCTCACCTCACGGATGACCGGTGCGGGCGCGATCGGAGCGCCGGTCTCGCATGCGCGCGGATCGCCCCCCTGCGCCTCGACGTTGCGGAGGAAGCGTGCGAAGGCCGCGCCGGAGTCGAGCGCCGCTTCGGCTCGCGCGCTCCAGATCGCCACCGCGTCGGGGGCGGTCTCGGCGTCGGGGGCGGTCTCGGCGCCGGGGGCGGTCTCGGCGCCGGGGGGGCGTGACTCACCCTCGATCCCCAAGGCGAGCGCGGCCATCTCGGCCGCCTCGCGCACGACGAGCTCCCGGAGGTCGGCGGGGCCTTCGCCCCGGAGGGTGGCGATCGCCTCGTCGGCCTCGAGCGCGTTGCCCACCGCGACGCCGAGCGGCCGATCCATCGCGGTCCGGAGCGCCACGGTGCGCACGCCGCGCGCGGCGCCCATCCCGACCATCGTGCGGGCGAGGCGTTCGGAGTCCGCGCGGTCGGCGAGGAAGGCGCCCTCCCCCACCTTCACATCGAGGAGGAGGGTGCCGATGTCCTCTGCGAGCTTCTTGCTCATGATCGACGCCGCGATCAGCGGGATGCAGGCCACCGTCCCGGTCACGCTCCGCAGGTCGTAGGTACGACGATCGATCGGCGCGATCCGCTCGCTCTGCCCGGTCACCCCGTACCCGACCTCCTCGACCACGCGCGTGAACGCCTCGATGTCGAGGTCGGTGCGAAAGCCGGGAATCGCCTCGAGCTTGTCGAGTGTGCCTCCGGTGTGCCCGAGGCCCCGTCCCGCCATCATCGGGACGTACATCCCCAGCTCGGCCGCCAGTGGGGCGAGGGTGAGCGAGACCTTGTCCCCCACCCCGCCGGTGGAGTGCTTGTCCGCACGGGGGCCCGGCAGGTGTGCCAGATCGAGGGTCTCACCCGAGTGGATCATCACCTCGAGGAGCGCGTCAAGCTCGGATGGGGACATCCCGCGGAAGATGACCGCCATGAAAAAGGCGGACATCTGGTACTCCTCCACCGCGCCCTCGTGATACGCCCGGAAGAAGTCGCAGACCTCCGAGCGATCGAGCGCGACGCCGTCGCGCTTCTTCTCGATGATCTTCGCGGGGATCATTCCCTCTCGCTCCGGCTGCAAGGACGCGCTCCGGCTGCCGGCACGCGCTCCGGCCGCCCCGGCACGCCCTCACTCGCCGGACGCGTCGCCTCAACCCTTCGAGAGGTGGTCGCGAGCCACGGAGACGGCGTCGTCGATGCGCTCCTTCACATCGTCGGCAAAATCCTCCCAGCGGTCCCCCGCGTCACTCGCGATCCGTCCCGTGGTCCGCCGCAGGCGGCGGCGCGTGCGATCTCCACTCTCGGGCGCAGCCAGGAGCGCGATCCCCGCGCCGATCACGGCGCCGAGTGCGAGCCCGACGGCGAGTGCCCCGATCTTTCCTTCCTGTGTATCGTACTCCACTGTTCCTCCCGGATCTTCATGTGCCGCCCCGCGTGGCTTCCGGACGGCTCATGGGTCATATTCGAGTGCGTGATCGTGATACCCCACCTCCCCCTCTTCGATACGAGAAACTCATGATCGCCTCTCCCGTTCCAATCGCACCTCGTGAAGTCGCTCTCCCCGCCCTGGGGTTTACGGCCCTCCGTGAAGCGCTCTTCGACGAAACGGGACCCGTCACGGCGGTGCACGCCCTGCACGCGGCGGGGTTTCGCTCGGGACCGGAGGTCGCGCATCACTTCGTGCACGAGGACGGCGCCGCGATGACGGCGATCCCCGACGACGCCTTCTGGCAGGGGCTCTCCGAGCACTTCGCGAGTCGGGGGTGGGGCGCGCTCACCTTCGACGCGATCCACCCGGGGGTCGGACGCCTCTGCTCCGATGACTGGGCCGAAGCCGAGGGCGGCGATGAGCGGCATCCCTCGTGTGCCTTCACAACGGGTCTCCTCTCGAGCCTCCTCACCGAAGCCGCGGGGGGCGGGATCGCGGTGCTCGAGATCACCTGCCGCGCCCGGGGCGACGACACCTGCCAGTGGGTCTTCGGTTCCGAGATGACGATCCAGGTGCTCTACAGCTCGCTGATCGAGGGGCGGGCTCTCGACGACGCGCTCCGCGATCTGTAGTGTCTGAAGAACGCCGGATCCCGGCGCTCGGCATCGACTTCGGTCGAAAACGCATCGGCGTGGCTCGCAGCGATCCGACCGGCACACTGGCGTCTCCCGTCACGACGCTGGTCCGACGCCTCAACCGCCGTCCCCCCTACCGCGCGCTCATCGAGCTGGCCGAAGCGGCCGGGGCGCGTCGGGTGGTGATGGGGCTCCCCCTCGAACTCGACGGCTCCGAGAATGCGTGGTGCGCGGAGGTGCGCGAGGCCGGGGTGCGGATCGGCAGACGCCTCGATCGTCCCGTCGTCTTCGTCGACGAACGCCTCTCGTCGGTTCAGGCGGAAGAGGCGATCCGGAGCGCGGGGCTCCGTCGGAAAGTCCGCGAGGACAAGGCCCGGATCGACGCCGCCGCCGCCACCGTCATCCTGCAGTCGTGGCTCGACGGAGCGGTGGAGCTGTGAGGCGAGCGCTCCTGGTGGCCATCGCGCTCCTCGCGGCCTGCGGCGCGCCGGACGGAGGGGGAGAGGCGGTCGAGTTCACGATCCCGGTCGGCGCCTCCTTCGCCGAGGTCACCGACACCCTCGTCGCGCGCGGTCTCGTCGGCAACCGCCAGATCTTCACCCTGCGCGCCCGCCTGCGCGGCGCCGATCGAGAGATCCGTTCCGGTCGGTACTCGGTGGCGCGCGATTCCGGGACCCCGACGCTCCTCGACATCCTCACCGAGGGACGGGTCATGACGGTCACCGTCACGATCCCGGAGGGGTGGACGCTCCGTCAGATCGCGCCTCGCCTCGCGGCGATCACCGGGGATTCCACCGCCGCGGTGCTCGACACCCTGACCGCCGACTCCGCGCATCTCCGATGGGGTGTCCCGGGCCCGGGACTGGAGGGGTACCTCTTCCCCGACACCTACCGCTTCGCCGACGGGATCGCCCTCGAGCACGTCCTCGCCGAGATGATCCGCGCGTACAGGAGGTTCTGGACGCCGGAGCGCCGCGCCGCGCTCGATTCACTCCCCTTCGACGAGCGCGAGGTCGTGACGGTGGCGAGCATCCTCGAGGCGGAGGCGACCTTCGACGACGAGATGCCGACGATCGCCTCGGTGTACTGGAACCGCGTGCGTGACGGCTGGCTCCTCCAGGCCGATCCCACCGTCCTCTACGCCCTCGGCGGCACGCGCGAGCGTCTCCTCTTCGCCATGATCGACTCCGTCGCCGACCACCCCTACAACACCTATACGCAACCCGGCCTCCCCCCCGGACCGATCGGCGCGCCCGGGGCCGCGGCGCTCGCCGCCGCGCTCGATCCGGCCGAGACCGACTACTACTACTTCGTGGCCGACGCCCGGGGCCGGCACATCTTCTCGCGCACGCTTGCCGAGCACAACGCCGCGGCCGCCGAGTACCGCCGGCGCACCTTCTCGCCGGAGGGCGAGCGGGAGTCGGCGCCGGAGGGCGGAGCGGAGCCGGAGGCGGAGGGGGGAGCGGAGCCGGAGGCGGAGCGGATGCCGTGGGACCCCGACGCGTGAGGGGTCGCGCCCCGCACCCCGGCGTGCCGGACGAAGCGCTGCGCCTGATCGTGATCACCGATGCGCGCATCGTCGAGGCCCGCGACGACGGACTCGCCCTCGTCGACGTACTCGAAGGCGCACTCGGCGCGGGAGCCCGCTGCGTCCAGCTCCGGATGAAGGGGGCCCCGGCGCGCGAACTCGCCGACGTCGCGCGCGCGCTCCTCCCGCGGGTGCACCGACACGGCGCGCTCCTCTTCGTGAACGATCGCGCCGATGTCGCGGCCGCCGTCGGCGCCGACGGCGTGCACCTCGGTCCCGACGACGTGCCGGTCGCGGCGATCCGGCGGGCCTTCGGCCGCTCGCTCCGGATCGGATACTCGACCGACGACCCCGCCACGGCCCGCGCCGCCGAAGCCGATGGCGCCGACTATATCGGGTGTGGAGCGGTCTTCGGCACCACCTCGAAGGAGCTCGGAGATGAGGCGATCGGCCTCGACCGACTGGCCGCGGTGGTGCGCGCCGTTGATATTCCGGTGGTCGGGATCGGTGGGATCACCCCCGAACGCGCGGCCTCGGTGGTCGACACCGGAGCCTGCGGGGTGGCCGTGATCGGCGCCGTAATGGCTGCCCCCGACCCCGCGCACGCGGTGCACGGTCTCCTCGCCCCGGGCGGTTCGATCCCGGAGGAGAGGGAACGCACACCGTAGGCGCGGAGGTAGTACTCCGAGATGATCTCGTTCCTTCCGAGCCTGCTTTCCATGCGCATTCCCGCCCCCCTCCGTCCGCTCCCGGCGCTCGCCGCGCTGATCCTCCTCGCGCTCGTCACGCCGCTCTCCGCGTCGGCCCAGGCGCCCCGTGCCGAAGCCCGCGCGCTACCGATGACCGACGAGGTTCGTACCGGCGTCCTCGACAACGGCCTCACCTGGTTCGTGCAGGCCAACGGGCGCCCCGAAGCCCGCGCCGAGCTCCGTCTGGTGGTCAACGCCGGCTCGGTCCTCGAGACCGACGCGCAGCGGGGTCTCGCGCACCTCCTCGAGCATATGGCCTTCAACGGCACCGAGAGCTTCGAGAAGCAGGAGCTCGTCGACTACCTCGAATCGATCGGGATGGCCTTCGGTCCCTCGATCAACGCCTACACGAGCTTCGACGAGACGGTCTACATGCTCCGGGTGCCGACTGACGACACCGGAGAGGGCCGGAACGCGCTCGACACCGGGCTGCAGATCCTCGAGGAGTGGGCGCACAAGGTCACCCTCGACCCCGAGGAGGTGGACAAGGAACGCGGCGTCGTCATCGAGGAGTGGCGCCTCGGTCGCGGTGCGCAGGCGCGGATCTCGGAGCAGCAGCTCCCCATCTTCTTCGCCGGGTCGCGCTACGCCGACCGACTCCCGATCGGCGATGTGGAGACGCTCCGGAGCTTCGAGCAGGAGGAGATCGAAGCGTTCTACGAGAGGTGGTACCGTCCGGATCTGATGGCCGTCATCGCGGTGGGTGACTTCGACCCGGACGAGGTCGAGGCGAAGATCCGTGAACGCTTCTCGGCGATCCCGGCGCCGACGACTCCCCTCGATCGCCCGTACTACACCGTTCCGGATCAGGAGGAGACGCGCTTCGCGATCGCGACCGACCCCGAGCTTCCGCAGGCGCAGGTCGGCATCCTCACGATGCAGCCCGCCGACACGATGACGACGATCGGCGACTTCCGTGAGTCGCTCATGGAGCAGCTCGCCAACGGGATGCTCAACAACCGCCTGCGGGAGATCGCGCAGCAGGCCGATCCGCCCTTCCTGGCCGCCTTCACCGGTCGCAGCGGCTTCGTGCGGACCGCCGGCGCCTGGCAGCTCAACGCGGCGGTCGAGGAGGAAGGGCACCAGCGGGCCTTCCGCGCACTCGTCACCGAGGCCGAGCGGGCGGCACGCCACGGATTCACCCCGGGCGAGCTGGAGCGCGAGAAGGCCGACCTCCTTCGCGGCTTCGAGCGGGCGTATAACGAGCGCGAGAATCGTCAGTCGGCGAGCATCGCGGGGAGCTGGGTGAACCACTTCCTCCAGCACGACGTGGTGCTCTCTCCCGAGGTGCAGTGGGAGGCGGCCCGGGCGATCGTGCCTTCGATCACCCTCGATGAGGTGAACGCCGTGGCGCGGAGGAATCTCGACCCCGAGAACCGGATCGTGATCGCCACCGGGACCGAGAAGCCCGAGGTGGAGCTTCCGGATGCGGACAACTTCGCGGGTGTCCTCTCCGACGTCACCGCCACCGAGATCGCGCCGTACGAAGACGAAGGGGTCGACGCGCCGCTCGTCGCCGACACACCGGAGCCCGGCGCGATCGTGGCCGAGCGAGAGATCGCCTCCGTGGGGGTGACCGAATGGCAGCTCTCGAATGGCGCCGTCGTCTGGCTCAAGCCCACCGACTTCCAGGACGACCAGATCCTCCTCGCCGCCACCAGCCCCGGGGGATGGTCGCTCTCGGAGGAATCCGAGCACACCACCGCGTCCAACGCCGCCACCTTCGTGGCAGCGGGCGGAGTCGGTGCCTTCTCGCAGGTCGACCTCCAGAAGGTGCTCGCGGGCAAGGCCGCCGACGTCTCACCCTCGATCGCGCAGCGGTGGGAACGCCTCTCCGGTTCGGCGGCGCGTTCGGACCTCGAGACGCTCTTCCAGCTCACCTGGCTCCGCTTCACCGCGCCGCGCGCCGACGATCAGGCCTTCGCCGCGCTGAGGGGCCAGATCCAGTCGTTCCTCGCGAATCGCGACGCCGCGCCGACCACCGCCTTCGGGGACACGCTGACCGCCACCCTCACGCAGCATCACCCGCGTGCGGCGCCCCCGACCTCCGAGGCGATCGCATCGGTCGAGCTCGACGAGGCGCTCGCATTCTACCGCGAGCGCTTCGCGGACGGCGGCGACTTCCACTTCGTCCTCGTGGGCGCCTTCGAGCCGGACGAACTTCGGCCTCTCGTCGAGCGGTGGCTCGCCTCGCTCCCCGATCTTCCCGGTGAGGAGGAGTGGCGAGACCTCGGGATCAACCCGCCCACGGGGAGGGTCGAGAAGACCGTCCGGAAGGGTGTGGAACCGCAGAGCCGGACCGCGATGATCACGCATGGACCCTTCGACTTCACCGACGAGAATCGTGTGCGGATCCGCGCGCTGGCGACGATCCTCCAGACACGGCTCCGCGAGACGCTGCGTGAGGACCTCGGCGGCACCTACTCGGTCGGGGCGAGCGCGAGCTATGAGGAGTTCCCGGACCCCACCTACCAGGTCAGCGTTCAGTTCGGGGCCGATCCGGAGCGGGTCGACGAATTGAAGGCGGCCGTCTTCGACGAGATCGAGCGGCTCGCGACCGAGGGGCCCACGGCGCTCGACGTCGAGAAGGCGATCGAGGGGGCGCGACGTGCACGGGAGACGAACCTCCGGGAGAACGGATGGTGGCTCGCGCAGCTTCGCGCCGCGCTCGAAGGGGGGATCGACGACCCGGCCCACCTCGTCGACTTCGAGCTCTTCGAGGCGATCACCCTCGAGCATGTGCGCGAAGACGCCCGCCGCTGGCTCTCGCTCGACAACCTCGTGGTGGTCACGCTCCTCCCCGAGAAGCCTCTCGGATGACGCACCCGCACCGGGGATCGTGGGGGAGGGGGAGACGTCACCTCGTGGCGGCGGCACTCCTCCTCCTCGCTCCCTCCGCCGCCCGCGCGCAACCCCTCGATCTCGACGCCGTCTTCCCGACGGTCGCCACCGAGATCATCGCCTGGCGCGCGGGACACTTCGCCACCGCCTACTGCGTCGGCGTAGCCGAAGGAGACGAGGCCTTCCGGGCCCCAAATCGGGAGCAGCTCCTCGCCATCGAACGGGTCGTCTCGCGGCGGGGGCATCTCGCGCCGGAGGTCCGTCCCCGGGGGGAGTGCGGGGAGCGCACGAGCGAGGGCGTGCCGCGCGAGGAGGGGGTCTTCGATCTCCTCGTCTCCTGGGTGTCCGACTCCGAGGCCGGCGGTACGGTCACGATCCGCCTCGGTCCCGCGATCGGGCTCGTCTGCCCCGTACGCCGTGTCGACGACGAGGTCGTGATCGATCCGTGCAGGGAGCTCCCCCGCCCCGGCGGACGACCGGGCCTGCCCTGACGCGTCGCCTGGAAGGGTCGAGGCCCGCTTCGAGGTCCCCTCCTCCCGACGCACTCCTAATCTTTTAGTTGACACGCCCGCCGCTTTCCCTTACCGTGTCGGTACGTGTCCTAATTCATTAGGAGTTGGACGCACCCCCTCCCGGGTGTCCCGCTCCGCCCACCACGACGGAGGCGCGAGATGGATGTGAAGTTCACCGAGCGCGAACTCGACATCATGCAGGTGCTCTGGGACCGGGGCCCCTGCACGGTCTCCCAGGTCCGCGAGGCCCTCGAGGACGAACTCGCCCACAACACCGTCCTCACCATGCTCAAGGTGCTGGAGGGAAAGGGGCACGTCCGGTGCCACCCCGAGGAACGCGCCCACCGCTTCGAGGCGCTCGTGCCGAGGGCCTCGGCGGGCGCGAGCGCGCTGCGCCGCGTGACCCGCACCCTCTTCGGGGGCTCCGCGGAAGAGCTCGTGCTCAAGCTCGTCGATGCGCAGGATCTCGACGACGCCGAGATCGCTCGCCTGCGTGACCTCCTCGACGCCCGCCTTTCCCACCCTGACACCGAAGGGAGTTCCGACCGATGATCCTTCTCGCCACCCTCCTCTACTCGATCGCGATCGGCCTCCTCGCCTGGGGCGTCGCCGCCGCCATCGCCCGCGTGCTCCACGCGCGCGGACGCGCCGAGCGGGGCGTCTGGGCCACCGGACTCGTCGCGGCGCTCGCGCTCCCCCTCCTCCTTCCGGCCCTCGTGACATCGGGAGTCGCCCCCGCTGCAGGCGGGATGACCGCCGGTTCCGCGGCGGTCATCGACCTCGTCCCGCTGCGCGTCGGCGTCAACGAGACCCCGAGCCTCGCCTGGCTCGCGCCCTCCCTCCTCCTCGTGTGGGCCCTCGCCTCGATCGTCCTCCTCATCCGTTTCGGGCTCGCGCTCGGCACCGTCGCGCGACTGAGGCGCGATTCGAGCGCGATCCCCGAGGTGGGCGACGCCGTCCGCGTCACGCCGGTCCACGGCCCGGCCGTGGTGGGATTCATGCGCCCCACCGTGCTCCTCCCCGCGTGGGTCATCGATCTCCCGCGCGGGGTCGTCGACTGGATCGTGCGCCATGAATACGAACATATCCGCGGACGCGACCCCTGGCTCCTCGCCCTCGCGCTCCTCGCGCGGATCGCGGCCCCGTGGAACCCCGCCGTCTGGATCTTCACCCGGTCGTTGCGGAGCGCGATGGAGACCGACTGCGATCGCCGCACGCTGAGCGCCGGCGGGAATCCGGCGGCGTATGGAGAAGCGATCCTCGCGGTGGCGCGCGGGCCCCGGTCGGGTGGGGTGTCCCTCCTCCCGGCGATGGCGCCCGCCTTCGCCGAACGCGCCGTCCCGATCGCCCGGCGGATCGAGGCGATGACGCGGCCGCGGACCCGGCTCGGCGCGCGCGCCCGTGTGGCCCTCGTCGGGCTCGCCGGCGCCGGGGTGGTGGTCGCGTGCGAAGTACCGGCGCCGACCGCGATCGAGACCGACGCCCCGGCTGCGGTCGAGGCCGACGCGACCCAGGCGGCGTCCACCTCCACCTCGCAACTCGGCTTCACCCCATTCGAAACCGCCCCCGTCCTCGAGAACCGCGGCGAGGTCGCCGGCGAGCTCGAGCGACGGTACCCATCCGAACTCCGGGCAGCCGGGATCGGCGGGAGGTCAACCGTCTGGTTCCATATCGACGAAACGGGCCGGGTCATGGACGCCCAGGTGAGGGCGACGTCCGGCCACGAGGCGCTCGATCTCGCCGCGCTCGAGGTGGCGAAAACGATGCGTTTCAGGCCTGCGAAAAATGCCGGCGAAGCGGTCGCGGTGTGGGTCGCGATTCCCATCACCTTCGACACGGGAAGCTGACCGCGCGGCCGGCCGGGAAGCTGATTGCGCGGCCGGCCGGGAAACTCTCTCTTCCTCGCCCCTTCCGGATCCTCAGGATCAGGTCTCACAGCGCGACGCACCCGGGAGGCGCGGATGCGTTGGGGGCCGCCGGGAGGGGCGGGAAGCTCTCGAGGAGAGGTGGCGGATCACTCACCGCTGCTGGCCACTCCCCCGACGCCACCGCCACCTTCCGTAGGGCCGGGCCCGCTGCGCGTCGTCGTGGACCGCGACGCGCAGATCGTGCACGAGGCGGGAGTCGCTGAAAAAGGTGGC
>JAVVEY010000098.1:0-1826 GCA_032250675.1 Longimicrobiales bacterium
ACTGCCCACGGTGCAGGGCGAAATCGTCCAGTGGGGAGAGGCCCGGGCACTGGTCATCGAGCGGTACGACCGCACCGCGGAACTCGGGCGCATCCATCAGGAGGATCTCTGCCAGGCGCTTTCCGTGCCGCCGGATCTAAAGTACCAGGCAGAGGGAGGTCCGGGGCCCGGCCAGGTCGCCGACGCTCTCCGGCTCGTCTCGAGTCGCCCCGAGGAGGACGTCCGGACCTTCGTCGATGCCCTCATCTTCAGCGCGATCGTGGCCTCCACCGACGGGCACGCGAAGAACTACTCCATCCTGATCGAGCCGGAGGGGCGGATCCGTCTGGCTCCTCTCTACGACATGGCCTCACTCCTGGAGTACCCGGAGAAGGTGCACCCCCAGCGCTTGAAGCTGGCGATGTCCGTCGGGGGGGAGTACCACCGCCACAAGCTGCGCGATCGGCACTGGGCGCGCCTCGCCGAGGAGGTGGGCATCGCCGAGGAACGGGTCATGGCTCGCCTCGCGGAAATCCGCGACCAGGTCGGCGTGGAGTGAGGGGCGGCGGTGGGCGAACTCCTCCCCCCCCCGACGCGAGGAGAGACGTGCGTACCCGATCCCTGATCGGCGCCTGGCGCGAGCTCGACACGGCGAGGCACAAGGCCGAGTTCTACCGGATGTGGCACCTGGGGTACCGCGCCGGGCTGCCCCACTCGCGGGTCCTCTCGGAGATGGGCGCGATCGAGCGCTCGCCGTGGGTCGAGGGGATGCGCCGGCGCCTCCTCGACGGGGTCGACCGACGCGACACCCTCGCCGACACCCTCGACCGCGCCCCGCACCTCTTCACCCCCTTCGAAGCCGGGCTGATCAAGCTCGGCGAAGAGGCGGGCGGCCTCGAAGAGATCCTGCGCCTCCTCGGGGACCATTTCGACGGCGAGCATCGCCGCATGATGTGGGTGAAGAAGAAGATGTCCTACCCGATGATCAACCTCATCGCCGCGATCTTCATCGCCCCCTTCCCCATCGCCTTCTTCGGGAATCCGCTCGGCTACCTCGTGATCGTCGGCACGGGGACGGCTGCGGGGCTCGTCTCGGGTGGCGCGCTCGTGCGGCTCGCGGTGCGGCGCTACCGGAACCGGCCGCGGCTCGTTCTGGCGCGGCTCCTCCGATCGCTCGCGATCGCGATCGAGGCCGGGCTCCCGCTGGACCGGGCGCTCGACACCGCGGCCACCGCGGCGGACGACGCCTCGCTGAGCGCGCACCTCGCGCGGCTGCCCCCCTCGACCCGATCCGGCCAGCCGCTGGCCGACACGCTCCGCGGGTGGCGGGGGCTTCCCGCCGAGGCCGGAGCGGCGCTCCGAACCGCGGGCGAGACGGGCGACTACACCGGCACGCTCCGGAAGCTCGCCGACCTCTACGAGGAGGGGTTCTGACACTCCCGCGCCCGGAACTCGGGCGAAACCCCGCTCGCCCGTCACGTTGACGTTGAGGTTCGGTTCGGAGCAGATTCCATCATGGTCACCTTCGACACCACGCAACTCGCCGAGATCTGCGCCAGGCACGACGTGCGCAGTCTCAAGCTCTTCGGCTCCGCCCTCCACGGCGACGCCACGCCGGAGTCCGACGTCGATCTGCTCGTCGAATTCGAGGGCGACAAGGGGCTCTTCGATCTTGTCCGGCTCGAGCGGGACCTCGAGGCCCTCCTCGGACGAGACGTCGACCTGCTGACGGCCCCGTCACTCAGCCGCTACTTCAGGGACGACGTCCTGGCCACAGCACGTCCCGTGTATGTCCGCGAGGGGTGACTCGGTCTTCGTTCGCCACATGCGCGACGCGACAGTCCGGA
>JAVVEY010000098.1:1926-10307 GCA_032250675.1 Longimicrobiales bacterium
GCCGTGGTGCGTCAGCTCGAGATCCTCGGAGAGGCTGCGGGACGGGTCTCCCGCGAGCTGACCTCCGCGTCCCCCGAGATTCCGTGGTCCGATATCACCGGGATGCGGCATCGCCTGATCCACGACTATTTCGAAGTGGATGTCGACCTCGTCTGGAAGACCGCGACCGAGCACGTCGCTGAAGTCCGGCCCAAGCTCGTCGCACTCTTGAAGAAGATGGACGTCGCGAGGTGACCTGCGTCCGCAGGTGATACCGATCCAGGAGCCAGCCATCGGTCCACACGGCGCGAGCTGGAGCTCCTCGTGACGTCGACGCCTCGGGCCACGGAACGTTCCCGCGGGAACGCCTCACCCCTCCGTGCGGGCCACCAGCGCCTGGAAGCGGGGCAGATCGCGGAGCGGGTCGAAGACGGGATCGAGCTTGAGCTCCCACGGGGAGCCCGGGCCGGGGCTCATCGGAACGCTCCCCGCGTCGGCGGCGTCACCATATCAGGTGGAAGCTCTCCTGCCGGCGGAAGGTCCAGTGGCGATCGCCCTCCGCGTCCAGCCACGCCTCCTCCTCCTGCCGGCACGAGGCCGTCTTCCCGCCCCACTCCGGGATCGGCACCGTCGCCTGGAGCTCGATCGAGAACCACGTCGAGGGCCGGATGCGCGCATCCCCCCGCCCCGGCACCCCCTCCTGCCGGTCCCAGAGCCCGATCAGGGGGCCGGCGCCGTGGCCGTGGTCGCCGATCGGGTGCGAGTAGAACGACCCGCTGATCCCCTCCGTACTCGCGCATCGAGAGGATCCACATCTCGACATCGTACTCCGCCATCAGCGCCGGGAGGACCCGCGTCACCCGCGCCTCCACCCACGCCTGCATCTCGGCGGCCTGCTCGCGAAGCGGACGAGCGCCCGCGAGACACGGGCGGGCGATGTCACGGTGGGGAGAGGGAACACATCGACCGGGGATCGGGGACTCCGGCGAGCCTGCGAAGGGGGGCAGAATGGCCGGCTACGGCATCGCTCACAAGGGCGCGGCGAAAGAGTGCGTGGCGGCCCCGGCGGGGGCGCAGGCGGCGGCTCCTCCTCCTGTGGACCGGGTCGTCCGCCCTCTCAAGCCTCGCTGTACCCATAGGTGGCGAAGGGGTTCAGGATCTGCCGCGTCCACATCGCTTCTCGTTCCGCACGGGTCAGCGTCGCCGAGTCGGCTGCCTCGTTCCACTGCGTCCGAATGACGTGGAGCTGGCCGTCGATGATCTCCCTGGCTTCGCGCTCCGAGAGGTCGTAGAACCCCGCCGATTCGAGGCACGCGGCCACCGGCTCGGCCAGCGTGGTGTGCCGGGGCCGGGGTCCCCGGGGCAGTGAGCGACGCGGTGACTACATGCCGAGAAGGAAGGCCACCAGCGCCGCGGGCAAAGCCCACCCGCCGTCGTGCTTCTCCGTCCCGGATCGAGTGGCCACGATTCCGGTCCGCCGACCGGACGCCTCGATCGTCTGAAAGGCACGTCCCCAGCCTCGATCGACGAACTTCGACTCCACGCAGGAATCCGGGAACGCCGGCGAGACGAAATCGATCTCCGCTCGGGTCCGGGAGCGGTAGTAGAGGAGGCTGTCGTGACGCACCGCCGCTCCGGGGGACTCGTTCTCCAGCGCTCTCAACAAGGCGACAGCCAGCTGCTGTTCCGAAAGAACGGTCCTGTCCGGAGGGCTCCCGGCGCCGAACTCTGACGCCAGTCGGGCGAGCCGAGGGTCGGTGAAGTACCACTTCGCCTGTGATTGCGGTCGCGGAGCCAGCCCCTGCTCTCGATAGACCGGGAAGGTGATGAACGCACGGCGAAGAGCATCGAGCCGAGCACCGGCCGTTGCGTGCGCCACCCTGATGCTGCTGGCCAACCCCTGGACCGAGTAGAGCGAGCCGAGAGACGCCGTAACAGTACGGAGCAGAGTCTGAGTCTGAGCAGGCGCGAGCCCCGAGCCCTGGAACGCATCGCCATGGATGACATCCCAGAGCGCGTCGCGTAGCCCGACATCCGCGACCTCTTCACCCGATCTCCTCCTCTCTGCCGCGACAGCCTGAGGATATCCCCCAACCTGTAGATAACGATCCCACCCTTCGATCATCTCCGCCAGCCAGGGGCGGACACTCTCCACGGCATCCGCGACGACCCGGTCGTCCGCGAGACTGGCCGGCGTAAGACGGGGGGACGCGGGCAGCTCCATGCCGAAGGCCCGGCAAACGTCGAGGAACCCCATCTGGAAGAGGGTCCGATCGCTGCGCTCGGCGTGTCTCCGGCCCGCCAGGTGCTTCCGCGCCTCGTCGAACCTGGCCGCGGAGGAGCCCGTCAGAATCACCGTGTCCGCGGAGAAGTGGGCGTCGCTGTCACGCAGACGCTTGATCGTCTCGGGCCAGGGCCCTTCCACTCCCGTGATCTCGTCGATCACCCAGAGGCACTCACCGGGGTCTCCGAGAAGCCATGTCGAAGCTCCCCTCCGGACGATGTCGGCCACATCCTGAGCCGTGCGCCCTTCCACGGAGATGTGGAGGATATGACGGGGAGGAGTGCCGGCCTTCAGGCGACGCGAAATCAGCTTCTTCAGCGCCGTGGACTTCCCCACCCGGCGAGGACCTCGGAGGACGTACAATCCGGACGAGGACAGATCATCGAGCGGGCGAGGGTCGTAGTCCAGCCCGGACCGTGTCGCAGCCCGGAGCTGCACATCCGACTCCGTCCAGCTGTCCGGATTCCGCCACCACGGATTTGCGGCGGTCAATTCGGCGTCGATCTCGGTGAGGCGCATGTGTGACAAGTATACTTACATTCCATAGTGTTGGGACTTAAGTATACATGCCGTACGCACACATGCAAGGGGCGGACGCACCCCGGTGGAAGATTGACGGAGCTTGTTCTGGTCATTATGATCAATATGACTACTTCTGCCGAGGTGATCATCATGTCCAGAGAGGCTTCGGTTTCCGAGGTCAAGGCCCGGTTCAGCGAGTACGTGCTGGGTGCCCAGCATGGCGAACCGGTCGTCATCACTCGACACGGGCGAGTCGTAGCAGCGATCGTCAGCGTCGAGGAACTCGAAACGCTCCAGCGCCTCCGCGCGGCGGGTCCGGAGGCGGGGCTCGCGAGCGTGGTGGGGGGCTGGGACGAGTCGGAGGACCTCGTTCGCATCCTGGAGACATCGGCGCGGGTCGGTAGCCGCGCAGGCCCCTCCCTCGACTGAGCTCGGTGGCCTACCTCTTCGATACCGATGCGATCTCCGAGGTGCTGCGCCCTCGTCCGCTTCAAGCCTACGTGGAGTGGCTCCGGGGAATCCCCCGCGATGCTCAGTTCACCAGTGCCGTGACCGCCGGTGAGCTGTTCAAGGGGGCCTACCGCTCTGCCGCCAGGGAACGGCACCTCAAGAACATCGAGGAGCGCGTGCTTCCCGCCGTGACGATCCTCCCCTACGACCTCGCCGTCGCTCGGGTCTTCGGGCAGATTCGAGCCGAGTTGGAGCGTACAGGTAACATCCTTCCCGACGCCGATCTCCAGATCGCGGCAACCGCCCGCTACCACAACCTCGAACTCGTCACGGGGAACCTCCGCCATTTCCGACGCATCCCCGATCTCCGTCTGAGCGAGGTGCTCGCCCATGCCCGTGCGGGAGCGTGAGATTCGGTCAGGCACGGGCGGTCACCGGCCCGGCCCGCGGCTCCCGGCGGCGCGCGGACGGATAGTGTCAACTTTTCAACCGTCGATTCTGTCCAAGATCCAACCGATGGTGGCACAGACAACACCCGCACGCGGCGCGAGCTGGAGCTCCTCGTGCACCTCGAGGCGCCGGTCGCGGGACGTTCCCGCGGGAACGCGTGGGCGGGGAGATGACGGGATGGGTCAGCTCCAGATCATGCCCTTGGCGATGAGGTTCGCGCGGACAGGTCCCAGGGACGTCACCTTGCGTTCGAGCACGGCGGAGACGTCACCCGAGCGGTGCGGTCCCGGCCCGAGTTCGGCCATGGCTCTGAGGTAGCGCTTCTCTGATGGAGTCAATCGGTCGAACCGGACCCGGAAGAAGCTCTCGTCCAGGGCCGCCACCGCCGTAGTGGAAGCCAGCTCGACGTTGATGGGAATCTTGGTCGATTTATGCAAACTCCATAATGTGACATAATTTCGCTCAAATCTCCGTCCGGAGTTGGCGGAGCTACACACCCGGCACAAGTTCGTGACGTCGTCGCCGGAGTGAGGCGGGGCGAGGCTGACGGTGAAGGAGTCGGCGATGCGGAGGGCCATGACATCGCTATTGATTTTCCCGTGCGTCGGATCCGCCGATGCGGCTCCGGCAGTAGCCTCTCACAAGCCCCGGCGTGAACGGGGACGAAAACACCCCCGCCTGGATGCGCTCGAGGAGTTGCGGGGAGCAGGGTGCATGGGTGCTGGTCGCGCCCGCCGAAATCAGATTCTCCAGTTGCTCCGTCACCACGAGACGTGCGTCCGCGTAGAAGACGACCGTTTCCCGGACGACGAAGGGATGATCACCGGGTCTGAGCACAACCGTGAGGTCGGAGCCCCTTCGACGGGTGGTAAGGGAGACGATCACACATTGCCGTGGATCCCCCTCCGGCTCGGTCACCACGACCCACAGGTGGTTCGCCGCCCGCTGCGACCGGGAGATGAAGAGGGTCGCCCCGGCCGATAGCATGGATCAGAAGAGTCGATCTGCCAGCGCGAGTTCCTCGAGCTCCGAAACGATCTGTGCCACCTCCGCTTCGGACCATCCGCCGGCCGTGAGGATGTTCGCATACTCGATGGGAAGCGCGGAATCGCCGGGATCCGTCCACTCCGGAAGCGTGTGGGCGTAGTCAACGAGGTCCCACCGGTTCTGGTGCCCGAACTCCTTGAACACCTCTCGCAGGAGCTCGACCTCGGCGTCGGACAGTTGATCGGTGGGACAATCCCCCACGAGTGCGACGTCGTAGCCCTCAGGTGCCGAGATGAATTCGGACCAGAGTGAGCCGTCACGACGGTCCGAGTCTCCCGAAATCAGTCCATACGTACGACTCAGGACCGGGCCGTTTCGCATCGATACGAAGGCGTCGAAGGTGATCGGTCGACCCCACCGCTGAAGCGCCTTTCGGTCAGCGAAATACATGAGCTTGAGCAGCTTCATGTAGTTCATCCTGCCCCCCCGCTCGCGGAGCAGGACGGCGGCAGCCTGAGTCGCTTTTTCTTCACGGAATCGAGGCTTCATGCGTTCCTCCTTTGCCGGGTCGGATCCGAGCCTGCCGTGGGCCATGGTGAGGGCCGATCCTCTCGCGTCTACACCCCCAATGTAGCGAGCGATCCGGGCCGCGTCGCACCCTCGTCCCCGATCAGCTCCATCCTGACCTGTGGGTCGGTACCCTGCCGCATCTCGTCCCAGACGATCACCCAGTGGGTCATCCCATCCCCTCGAGCCACGCCAGATCGGCCTCCAGCGCCCACCGTTCCGACGCCTCCTCTTCGAAGAGGGCGTCGGTCTTGGTGAGGACCAGGGTGTAGGGGCTTCCCGTCCGCCGCGTCTCGTGACGCACGGGGAGTTCGGCCTGGTCGATGCGCTGATGGAGATGCTTGCGTCCGGCCTTGGCGAGGGGCCATTCGAACACGCGTTCCTCCGAGAGGGCCAGGAACGCCGCGAGGTGCCCGCAGAGCTCGCAGTCGCACCCCGGAGGCGGGGTGATCGACCAGTCGTCCGGTGCCCGGGTGGGGATCGCGAGGCGCCGGTGGAGCCACAACGTGGCACGCTCGCGCAGGCGGTCGAGACCGAGGGCGGGAGGGTCGGCATCGCGATCCGCCGCGTGGCTCGCGCGCAGCACCCCGACGAGACAGGGGAGCAGAACCTCGCGTTCGTCCGAGCAGAGGAAGGCGAGCGCCCGCTCGGCCAGGTCGCGGTCGCCGACCATCGCCACGCCTTCCAGGAGAGCGAGGATCGGGGCCGCGTGCTCGCGGATCGCCTCATCGCGCCGGGTGGGCGACCCGATCTCCCCGACGCGATCGATCTGCTGGGAGATCCATTCCCATCGGTCCCAGAGCACGAGACACGCGGCCGACCACCCCGCCTGCGGGTCGGCGTCGACGAGCGCGTCGCAGAGCGCTGGCAGGCCTTCGATCCACTTCATCGGGTCGGGATCCCCCCGGACATATGCGTGCTCCGGGGCGGCAGACCACCGCGCGAGGAGCGCGTCGGTCCACCCCTCCTCGTAGCGGCGCACGAGCGCGGCGAACGCCGCGGCCCGCCGAGGCGTGAGGGGCGCGAGTCGGAGGGGCGCGAGGAGCGCCTCGGCGAGCTCCGGATCGTCCACTCCCTCCGCCACCCGCAGCACCCGACCGAAAAGCTTCCGCCCCTCCTCACCGGAGACCGAACGCGCCCACTCCGGAAGGATCGCGCGGACCCTCTCCCGAACCTCGTCGATCTCGCCCTTCTTCAGGCGCCGCACGAGCGTGTCGAGCGCCTGGCGCGGCGCGGCTTCCGCGCGCACCGCGAAGCCGCGCTCGCGGGGCCAGAGCACCACGGCAGCGCGCCGATACCAGCGGTCCATCGTGTTGCCCCAGTTCCCCATGAAGCCTTCGTACTCCGAGGCGTACGGCTCGAGCGCGGCGGTCGCCGTCGTATGGCAGAGCTCGTCCTCCTCCACATCGGTATGCACCGGTTCGGGCGCCGAGCCATCCACCCCCATCCAGTGGGTGAGGACGACGCGGGAGTCGTGGAGGTCCTGGAGCTCGTAGCGGTCCGGCCCGGTCGGGGGCGGCTCGACGTCCTCCACCTCCTCCTCCCAGGCGTCCCTCTCGCGCGTCCACCGGCGATGCCGCCCCCGCGGAGGCTCCCACTCCGGGTCGAAGCAGCCCCACGTCTCGTGAATCTCCGCGATGGCCAGGACGGCCTCGCACCCCGCCCCGTCCGCCGCCGCCCGAAGCGCCTGTACGCGCGGCGCGTCGTCCCCCTTCAGCCGATGCCAGGCGAGGCCCCGGAGGCTGTACTGATGGTCGAGGAGATGGACGAGGCGGGCGGGCGGATCGCGATCGGGGGCGTCCGTGCGCCACGCCCACCGCGGGGGGCGCCGCGTCTCGAAGTGCGCGCGCAGGCGGCGGGCGAGCTCCACGACGGTGTCGCCGTCGGTGTCGGCATCGGCGCGCGCTCCGGCGCCCCCCTCCCCCGCCCGATCCGGGTCGAGCGAGAGCGTGAAGGTGAGCGCGACCCGGTGGCCGCGCTTCACCGGGCGCACCTGGTGCGTGCAGTCCGGATAGAACGCAACGAAGCTCAGCGCCTCCTTCGAGCCCTGAAAGGTGAGCGTCTCGCCCGCGTGCTCGACCTCGAAGGTGCCCCCCGTGAAGGTGGACGGCAGCGTCACCACCAGTGTGGCGATCATCTCGTCCGACTTCTCCGAGTCCCGGTGCGGCAGGAAGAACTGGCCGGGCCCGTAGACCAGGAGGTTGTGGAGTTGGGGAACGAGGCGGCAACCTTCGTCCAGCCCGAGGCCGGCGCGCAGCTCGTCCAGCGCGTGGTCGAGCGCCGGACCCCACCTCTCCTCGTCGATCCGGAGGCGCTCGCCCGGGATCTCCCAGGTGTCGCGGACCGAGGTGTCGAGGAGCGTGTCCTCGCCCTGCCCGTAGCGCGCCGGCCGGGCGGCCTCGCACACCCTCCGGGCCTCCGCTTCGCTCACGGGAAGGGAGAGCGGCCCCACCCCCTCGACCTCGATCCGGAGGGTGTCGGGCGCGGCCGTGCAGCTCGCGGCGAAGGTGCCGGAGGTCGCGACGCGGGCGAGGAGGTGGGCTACGGGGGCGGTGGTGGCGGGTGAGTCCTGCATGGGCGAGTCCCTCGACGATAGGGAGGCAGCGCGTGCGTGAGTGTCGTGGCCAACGAAAGTGATGCTCCAATCGGCACACGCCGCGGAAGCGTCTCAAGCTACGCACATCCCGCCGAGTCTCAACCTGGGCCGACGTGACCGGGGACCGCCGTGTGAACGGAGGCCGGTGATATCACCGGCAACTGAGAAGCTGACACTCCAAGCGGACGAAAGTGTCCTACCCGGCAGGACCCGGTCACCTGGTCCGGGGGCGCCGAGGTATGAAGTCGCCGCTCTTCGTCCGCGCCCTCCGATGCGCGGCCTCACGGTCGTGAGGCCGCGCATCGGAGGGCGCGTGGGGAACGTCGCGGCAGGGACCGCGAACGCCGTGCGAGGGATGCTTCGAGACCGCGCCCCGAAGGACGCGGAAGGGCTCTCCACCCTCTACCGTCGCCATCTCGAAGCCGAGCTTCAATGAGGCCGCGCCCCGAAGGACGCGGAAGGGGAAAGGGGGACCCAAGAAGGTCCGTTACGAGAACGGGCTTCAATGAGGCCGCGCCCCGAAGGACGCGGAAGGGGGAGCGACCC
>JAVVEY010000225.1:0-1759 GCA_032250675.1 Longimicrobiales bacterium
TCGTCGCGCTCGCGCGCAGCGGGAGCGTGGTCTTCTGGAAGACGTCGGCGGGCGAGGGCGGCGAGGAGGCGGCGATCGCGGGCGGCGCCGGCGATCCCGGGATCGCGAGCGACCCGCCCCTCCGCGCGCTCCCCCTCCCCGACGGCGCGGGTCCCGCCACCCTCCTCCTCGCGCTGGTGACCGCCGTCGCGCTCCTCGCCGGGCCGCTCACCCGCTACACCGACGCGACCGCCGCCCAGCTCGCCGACCCGGACGGCTACATCGGGAGCGTGCTCGGCGCGCCCGACCCCGCCCCTTCGTCCCTCGAGGAGGCACCATGACGGACGACGCACGCAACGCAGCGCCGCCCCCACCGCGTGGCGGGCCCCTCCCCCACCCCGTGCTCTCGGTGATCCTCTTCGTGACCTGGGTGCTCCTGGCGGGCAGGGTGGCGCCCTCGACGCTCGTCATGGCCGCCGCGCTCGCGCTCGCCGTGCCCTTCTTCACGCGGCGCTTCTGGCCCGAGCGGCCCCACGTGCGCCGCTGGGGGGCGCTCCTCCGCTTCATCCCCATCTTCCTCTGGGATGTGCTCGTCGCCAACCTCGAGGTCGCGTGGCTGATCGTGAATCTGCGACGCACGATCCGCCCCCGCTGGATCGTGATCCCGCTCGAGCTGACCGACCCGCACGCGATCACCACCCTCGCCAACGTCATCTCGCTCACCCCGGGCACCGTATCCTCGGAGATCGGGCCCGAGCGGAAGACGCTTCTCGTGCACAGCCTCGACGTGCCCGACCCGCACGAAGCGGTCGCCTTCATCAAGCGTCGCTACGAGGCTCCGATCCGGGAGATCTTCGAATGATCGAGATCGCCACCCTCTTCGGCATGGCGTGCATCGGCGTGGCGATGACGCTCAACGTCTACCGGCTCGTCGTCGGCCCCGACGCCATCGACCGCGTCGTCGCGCTCGACACCCTCTACGTGAACACGATCACGATCCTCGTGCTCGTCGGGATCCAGCTCGACACGGAAGTCTTCTTCGAGGCCGCGCTCCTCATCGCGATGATGGGCTTCGTCGGTACCGTGACGCTCGCGAAGTACCTCCGGCGCGGGAGTATCATCGAATGATCCTCGATACCGGCGTCGCCGCGCTCATCGTGATCGGAGCCGTCTTCACCCTGATCGGCTCGATCGGACTCGCGCGTTTCCCCGACTTCTACACGCGGCTCCACGGGCCCACCAAGGCGACCACCCTCGGGGCCGGCGCGCTCATCCTCGCCTCGATCCTGCACGTCGCCGTCCAGGGGGAGATCCCGAGCGTGCGCGAGGTCCTCATCATCCTCTTCCTCTTCCTCACCGCTCCCGTGAGCGCGCACCTCGTCGCGCGCGCCGCGCTCGTGCGCAAGGTCCACTCCGTGACCGGGGGCTCCGACACCGCCGACGGCCACCGGCGCCCCGATGACGAGCCGGGCGCGGACGAGCCGAAGAAGGTGGAGGAATAGCACCGGCATCCCCCGCTTGACGGACGCGCGGCGCTCCCGTCATGATCCGTCCATGCGACGCACCCGACCCCTCCGCTCCACGGCTGCCCTCCTCCTCGTCCTCTCCGGGGCGCTGAGCACGGGCCTCCCGTCGCACCATCACGAGGGCGCGGAGCCGGCGGAAGACGAGGTGCGCGTCGTCTCGACGGACCACCACTCCCACGGGACGGAGCTCGTCGAACAGGACAAGCGAACGCCCGCAGGCGCGCCGCAGATCGCGGTCACCGCCCTCTCGGAGT
>JAVVEY010000226.1:0-1749 GCA_032250675.1 Longimicrobiales bacterium
TGACCTCGATCGACGACCTCTGATCGGGCGAGTGTACCCTTTTTCGCGGCTCAAGCGATGAAGGTAATGAAGGGTCGAGCCACGGCGGTTCCGGCTGCCGCGGCCGACCAGAGACAATCACTCCATGCAAGGAGGTACCCATGAAGCGTGTCATCTGGACCATCGGAATGGTCCTCGTCGCCATCGCGGCGCTCGTGCCGGGCGGGGAGGTGCGGGCGGTGCAGGATCACAACGGATGCGACGTGCTCTTCCAGTGCCAAACAGACTACGAATGCGAGAACGCGTTCGGTCCTCACTGCTCGCAGTGCGACACCCAGACTCCGGTCCTGCCCGGTGGATGCGGGACGGTGGTATATACCGGAGAACGTTGACAAACGGGTGAAAGGCTCATCATGGCCGACCGTCGCCGTCGTCGCGTCCACCGGGTTCGCGGCAGGTGCACTGCTGCTCGGTGCGCTGCGAGGTCCGGGCGCGGCGAGTCTGGCCGCGCTGCCTGACGTCGATCTGCGCGCCCTCGGTCTGACCGATCCTCCAGGTGAGGTCGCCGAGGGCGTCGCGGACGTCGTGGTCATTTCGGACTACCAGTGCGCATACTGCGCGACGCTTCATGAAGATCTCGCGTGGCTCTCCGCGCGCCACGAAGTCCGTGTCCGGTGGGTGCACCTCCCGCAGCTCGGGGGGGTATCTCGCGACGCGGCGGCCGCCGCCATCTGTGCGGATCGTCAGGGTCGATTCGATCCGATGAACAACCTGCTGTTCGCGCTACGGGACAGCCTGGGTCGCATTCCGTGGGAGGAGTTCGCGATCAGGGCACGGGTCGGGGACGCCGCGGAATTCATGGCGTGTATCGACGATGACGCGGTGCACGAGGAGATCAACGCGATCGCGGTCCGCCTCCGGCGGTCCGGGGTCCGCATCACTCCGACGGTGGTCCTCAATCGACACCTGCTCACCGGGTACCCGGGCCGCGAGATTGTCGATCATCTCCTCGGAGAGATCTCTCAACGCCGAGAGGAGGAGATCCGATGAATGACTCGCGCGGTCCTGTGGGTCCCTCGGACTGCTTCGTTTCTCGCGTAGCGCACCCGTACGCCGTCCTCGCATCGCTCCTTCTCATCTTCATCGCAGGCGCGTGCACGGAGGAGGGCGGCACGGCGGACGAACTGCCTACGAGGGTGGCCGCAGACCTCGTGACCGGCACCGAGTGCGCGACGTGCCTCACCCTCGACAGCGTCGTTACGCTCGGGGAGGCGGCGGACGAGATCTCGATCGAGCCCACCGCGATGACGATTCCCTGCGGGTTGGGGTGGACCGCCGAGCTCGGCTTCCTCTCAGCGCGCATGATCGGCGAGGGTGTGATCGGCGTCTACGGTTCCGGTGGCTCGCTCGATTCGCTCGTCGGACGTCCCGGGTCTGGACCCGGTGAATTCCGGGGTGACATGCGCGTCCTCACAACCGATGCGGCGATACACGTGGTGGACAACCGCAACGCCCGCGTCGCCCACCTCGGGGTGGGTGGCGAGTGGCAGGGGAGTACGCGCTTCCCCGCGCGGGCGGTCGCACACACGGTTCTCGGGAGTGGGCAACTCCTCCTCCACGCCCGACCGAGGGGAGGCGAGGGAGCAGAGCCTCCCTACATGCTCTTCGTGGATGCGGATGACGTACACCGCTTCGGTGCTGTCGACCCCGACCTGGGGGAACTCGATCAGCGGGTGGTGGCGGGACTTGCCGACGCCCCCTCCGACTTCA
>JAVVEY010000099.1:0-10005 GCA_032250675.1 Longimicrobiales bacterium
GCCCCCGCCTCCTGGACCAGGTCGAGGTCGCGGATCCGCTCCTCGATCGTGAAGGGGTTGAGCCCGATCGCGCGCGTGGCCAGCTCGTCGACGCGCACCTGGAGCACGCGATCCCGAGCGCCACCGGTGAAGACCGCCCCGACCCCCTCGATCTGCTGCAGCTCGGGAACCACGACCTCTTCGAGGTGAAGCTGGAGCCCCTCGAGGGTGTACGGTCCGGTAAAGGTCCAGGCGAGGAAGGGGCGCGACTGATCGGCGAACTCGGTCGGCACGTACGGGGTGACGCTCAGGTTGCGCACCCCGGCCGGGAGGTCGTCGCGGATCTGTGAGAGCCGCTCCGAGAGGTCGAGGCGCGCGAAGTCCATATCGGTCTGAAGCCCGAACTCGACGCCGATACTCGTCCGTCCCTCGCGCGACTCCGAGGTCACCTTCTCCACCCCCTGCACCTGCTGCACCATCGACTCGAGCGGCGAGGTGAGGAAGGCTTCGACCGTCTCGGGCGAGGAGCCCTGCCACTCCGCGGTCAGCGTCAGGCGCGGGAGCTGGGTGTTCGGGAGGCGCTCGATCGGGATATTCTGCCAGGCGAAGACGCCGAGGAGCGCGACCGCCATATACGCCATCGCGACGGCGACCGGACGACCGATGCTGAGGCGAATCATCAGTCGGCCCCCTGCCCCGCCGCCCCGTCGATCGCGGGCGCGCCGCGCACCGGGACCGGCGCGGCACCGAAGAGCCGCTGACGCCCCTCCTCGACCACCGAGTAGACCACGGGGATGACGATGAGGGTGAGGACCGTCGCCACGGTGAGCCCTCCGATCACCGCCACCGCGAGGGGCGCGCGCAGATCGGCTCCCCGCCCGATCCCCATCGCCATCGGGGTCAGCCCGAGCACCGTCGTAGCCGTCGTCATCACGATCGGGCGGAGGCGCACGCGCCCCGCTTCGAGGATCGCGTCGCGGAGCTCGGCGCCTCCTTCGCGCGCGCGCACGATGAAGTCGACCTTCACGATCGCGTCGTTGACCACGATCCCGATCAGGATCACGACGCCGATCAGGCTCATCGTGTGAAGGCCGCCCCCGGTGAGGGCGAGCGCGGCGATCGCGCCGACGAGCGCGAGCGGCACCGCGGTGAGGATCGTGAAGGGGTGGACGAAGGATTCGAACTGCGCCGCGAGGATCATGTACACCAGGATCACCGCCAGCGCGAAGGCGAAGCCCAGATCGCGGAAGGAGCGTCGCATCTCCTCATTCTCCCCCCCGACATCCATCCGCAGATCGACGGTGTTGGGCAAGTCGTCGAGCGCCTCGGTGATCCGGGTGATCGCGATGTCGAGCCCCCCCTGGGTGACGTCGGCGTAGACGGGGATCACGCGTCCCTGGTCTTCGCGGTGCACCTCGGCGGGCCCGATCGCCTCGATCACCGAGGTCACCTCGGTCAGCGGTACCCCCTCGACGCGCAGCCGATCGAGTGTGGAGCGCGCGTAGCGTCGATCCTCCGGGTAGCTCACCACCACATTGATCTTTCGATCGAAGTCGACGAACTCGGTGGCGATCTCGCCCCGGAGCGCCCGGTCGATCGTCTCGGCGATCGTGCGCGGCTCGATCCCGTAGCGCGCGGCGGCCTCGTAGTCGATCTCGACGTTGATCTGGGGCGTGCCTTCCGCGGTCCCGACGCGCACATTGCCGAGCCCCTCCAGACCGGAGAGGCGGCGCGCCACCTCGTCCGCGCGCGCCCGCATCGCGTCCAGATCCTCGCCCCGCACGCGCACCGCCACATCCGCGTCGGCGCCCCCGAGGAGCGCGCCGAGCGCCGTCGCGCGTCCCGCCTCGAAGGTCAGAACGGCCTCGTCGACCTCCGCCGAGACCGCCCGGACCCGCTCGATCACGGGGGGTGTCGCCTCTCCCGGCCGGAGCCGTACGTCGAAGATCGCCGAGTTGAGCCCCGACTCCTCTTCGCCCTCCGCGAAGGCCCGCTCGTCGCGCCCCACCCGCCCGAAGACGGCTTCGACCGAGGCGTCGGCGAGGAGCGCGGTCTCGACGCGGTCGGCCGCCTCCGCGGTCGCCGAGATCGCCGTCCCCTCGGGGAGGACCATCCGCACCCGGAAGCTCCCCTGGTCGACATCGGGGAGGAGATCGCGGGGGAGCGCGCCACCCACCGCCAGCGCGAGCGCCAGCGCGAGTCCCGATCCCCCGAGCACCACCCCCCGGTGATCGAGCGACCACTCGAGCGCGGCGTGGTAGCGGCGCGCGAAGCGATCGAAGAGACGATCGAAGAGATCGAGGAAGGGGGTGAAGATCCGCGAGACGACCGACCCGATCCCGCTTCCCCAGAAGACGAGGAGCGCGCGCCCGAGGCGGAACCCCGCGCGCAGGAGGAGGAAGGGCCCCGCGAAGATCCAGAAGAGGAGGCGCCGGACCCACCCCACGATCCCCGCCGGCCGGGGGCGGCGGGCGAGGATTGTTTCCTCTTCCGGGAGCTCGTCCGGGAGGGTGAAGCGCGCCGCCATCATCGGCAGGAGGGTGAGCGCGACGAGGAGGCTCGCCAGGAGCGAGAAGGCGACCGCCATCGAGAGATCCCCGAAGAGCTCGCCGGCGACCCCCTCCACATAGATGATCGGCCCGAAGACCGAGATCGTCGTGAGGGTGGAGGCGGTGATCGCGCCCTGGACCTCCTCGGCGCCCCGGGCCGCCGCCACGATCCCCGATTCCCCCGCTTCTCGGTGCCGGAAGATATTCTCGAGGACGACGATCGAGTTGTCGACGAGCATCCCCACGCCGAGCGCGAGCCCGCCCAGACTCATGATGTTGAGCGAGACGTCGAACGCCTCCATCAGCGCGAAGGTGCCGACCACCGAGATCGGGATCGCCGCCGCGATCGCGAAGGGGTAGCGCGGGTCGCGCAGGAAGAGGAAGAGGACGAGGAAGGCGAGCACACCCCCGAAGATGAGCGCCGAGACGACGTTCGAGATCGAGTCGGCGATGAAGTCGGCCTGCGAGGTGGCGATGTCGAGCGCGAGCTCGGGGTACTCGGCGCGGAGCTGCTCCAGCGTCGTCTCGACGAGCCGCGCGACATTCACCGTGTTGGCACCCGACTCCTTGAAGACGAGGATCCCGACCGCCTCGGAGCCGTTGTAGAGCGCGATCGACTCCCGGTCGGCGAAGCCGTCGATCACGCGTCCGATATCGCGGAGCCGGATCGTGCGCGTCCCGCCCCCCTGCGCGGCCGCCGTCGAATCGGCCTGCTCCTCCGTCTCGCGCGTGACGACGACATCGGCGATCTGGCCAACCGTCTCGAACTCCCCCACGGTGCGCAGCGGATAGCGGAAGCGTCCCTCCACGATGCTCCCGCCGGTCGAGTTGATATTGGCGCGATCGAGGGCGGTCGAGACCTCCTCGAGGGTGAGACCGTACGAGGTCAGGAGATCGGGGTCGACGTGGACCTGGATCTCGCGGTCCCGTCCCCCGGTGACCGAGGCCTGCGCGACCCCGTCGAGCTGCTCGAGCCGGCGACGGAAGACGGTCTCGGCGATCTCCTTGGTGGACTGGAGGTCGGTGGAGCCCGACACCGAGAGCGCCATGATCGGCTCGGATTCCGGGTCCACCCGGAGGATGCTCGGGCGCGTGGCGGACTCCGGGAGGTCATCGCTGATCTCGTCGATCTGTTCGCGGACGTTGAGCATCGCGAAATCCATATCGGTGCCCCACGCGAAGCGCAGCGTCACCAGGCTCACCCCCTCCCGCGACACCGAACTCGTGCGCGCCACGCCGGCCACCGACGCCGCGCTCGCCTCGATCCGCCGCGTGATCACCCGCTCGACCTCGGCGGGCGCGACGTCGGGGTACGAGGTGAAGATCACGAGCCGGGGATAGCTCACATCGGGGAGGAGGTCGATCGGGAGCCGGACGAAGGAGATCCCCCCGAGGAGGATGATCGCGAGGAAGAGCATCGCGACCGCCACCGGCCGCCGGGTGGAGCCTCCCGGGAGCGACATCAGCGCCCTCCGGGACGGACGGGCACCCCCACCGACTCCTCGAGATCGAGGAGCGCGTCGACGAAGGTGTAGCGGTTCGTGAGCGCCTGCCGCCGGGCGTCCGCCTCCTGGTCCACCGTGGTCCGCAGCTCGTCGAAGGTGCGCGTGCCGAGCCGGAACTCCTCGCGCGCGAGGGCGGCCGAGCGCTCGGCGATCGCCGCCTGGCGCTCGGCGATCTGGAGCGCGCGCCACTCATTGCGCAGCGCCACCAGGTTGGAGCGGACCTCCGCCTCGGCGTCCACCCGCTCCTGGTCGAGGGTGACCTCCTGATTGGCGAGCTCGACGCGGGCGCTCGCCTGGTCCTCCCGGAGCCCGAAGAGGTCGTTGAAGGCGGGCAACTCCAGCCGGATGAAGAAGTTCTGCCCGAGCTCCTGCTTGGAGGGGTCGAAGTCGAAGACCGCCTCGGTGTCGGTCTTCCGCGAGGTGCGCGAGATGCTGTAGGCGAGGGTGAGGTCCGGCCACCAGTCCTCGCCCGACTCCCTGACCCCGATGCGCGCGCCCTCCACGTCGGCCTCCGCCGTGCGCACCCCGGGATTCATGCGCCGCGCGAGTTCGACGAGCTCATCCTCGTCAAGCACGGCGGGGTCGAAGAGGGGGAGCGGCTCGGGCTCGACCCCCGGGACCTCGGCCCCGCCGAGCGTCTGGCGGAGGGTGAGGAGCGCCTGCTCGTATTCCCCCCGCTGCCGCTCGATCGTGATCTCCTGCTGCGCGACCTCGACCTCGGCGTCGAGGACATCCACCTGCGACGCCCCGGCCAGCTCGAAGCGCCGGCTCGCGGACTCATGGTCGACGCGTCGCCCCTCGAGGAGCGCCTCCTCGACGGCGATGAGCTCCTGCTGCTCCATCGCGTCGAAGAACTCCCGCTGGACATCCGCGCGGACCGTCCAGATCGCCGACTCCACCCCCCGGTCCCGCGCCTCGACGCTGTTCTTCTGTCGATTGAAGGCGTTGAAGAGCGAGCTCCCCTGGATATTCCATGTGAGGTCGAGGCCCTGCCTGGTGTCGGAGAAGTAGACCCACTGCGCGGCGGGCGAGGCGAGCGGATTGCCGAAGTTGTCGGTCGTCTGTCGCTGAAGATTCCCGTTGAACCCCGTGCTGAAGAGATTGATGTCGGCGTGGGGGAGGAGCTCGGTGAAGAGGAGGTTCATCTTCTCGGGCTGATTGCGCGCGAGTTCGTTGGTGGCGCGCCGCGCCTCCGGGTTTCGGAAGCGCGCGATCTCGATCGCGTCGTCGAGGGTGAGGCGCGCCGGCTCCTGCGCCGCGAGCGGCGCGCCCGTACCCAGGCCGAGCGCCACGAGGAGCACCCCACCGGACGTCCCGCCTCCGCGGAAACGTCGCACGCCCCTCATCCCCCCGGCCTCCCCCCGGCGGCCGCCACCCTCTCGACGAGGCGGACGCGGGTCTGGTGGGCGAGGTACTGGTGTCCGTCGGTCAGAACCCACTGCCCCGGTTCAAGCTCGCCTTCATCACTCGGAACGATCTCGATCATCTCGCCATTCTCCTGGCCCGTGGTGACGTACTGCCAGAGCGCCGTGCCCGTCTCGCTCCCGCTCGAGTCCGCGTCGAAGAGGAAGACGATGCGGCGCTCCAGCCCCTCGCCGCGGGGGAGGACGGCCGAGCGGGGCACGAGAACGCGGTTGGCGTAGCTCCGCGCCTCGAGTTCGGCTTCCGCGTGCATCCCCGGCTTGATCCGTCCCCCCGGATTCGGAAGTACCACGGTGACGCGGGCGGAGCTCGCCTCGGCATCGACGATCGGGTTGATCGACTCGATCCGTCCCTCGAAGACCTCCCCGGGGAAGGCGGTGAAGACGACGCGCGCGGTCCGGCCCGGCGCGAGCATCCCGATCTCGCGCTCGAGTACCCCGACGTGCACCTTGATCGGGTCGATATCGACGAGGCGCATGAGCTCCGTGCCCTCCGTGACGTGCTCGCTCTCGAAGACGGTGAGGTCGCCGATCCGCCCACCGAAGGGGGCGGTGATGCGCGCGCGCTCCAGCTCGAGTTCGGCTCGACGGAGCGCGACCTCGGCGGTGTTCAGCCCCGTGTTCGCGCGGAGCACGACTTCGCGCTGGGTCCTGAGCTCGGGAGGGATCGAATCGTTGAAGAGGGTGCCGGCCCGGAACTTCGCGCGCGCGTCGATGACGTCGGCGCGGGCCTCTTCGACCGCCAGCGCGAGTTCGGCGGTGTCGACCTGGAGGAGGAGCTGGCCCCGGCTCACCTCCTGGCTCTCCCGGATGGGGAGCGCCCGGATATACCCCTCGGTCTGCGCGGTGATGAGCACCTCCCGGTTGGCGGCGGCTCGACCGGTGGCGGTCACCGAGATCCAGAGGGTGTCCCGGACGACCTCAGCGCCCGTCACCGCCTGCGGGATATCGGTCGAGAACTGCGCCGAGCTGCTCTGCACCGAGACGGGGGAGTCCTCGGTCGCATCCGCCTCGGCCGTCGGGTCCTCCTCGGGATCGGAGCGGAGGCGCCACCAGATCCCTCCTCCGAGGAGCGCCAGGATGACGACCACCGTCGTCAGGGAGAGCGTCGTCCGCGAAAATGCCATGTTCGTCCGGGGTACGGGAAGTCGCTGGAGGAGTTCTACCGGGGTCACGCCTGAGATGGTCCCGGGCGCCAGAGCGTTGCTTCGAGGGTGCGACGCTCGAAGGGTCCCGGCCATGGCGCGATACGCCGACTACGTCGCGCCGCACCGATCTCTTCTCCGCACAATCTGAGCGGAGCACGCGCGCACCGAAAGGGCAGCGACCGGAGACGACGCCTCCGTCGATCTCCCGATCTCCCGACCCCCCGGCGTCTCAGGCCCCGACCCGCTCCCGCGCGGCGTCCGACCCCGCGCCGTAGCGCTCCTCGACATACCGCTCGAGGATCTCCTTGAACTCGGCGACGATCCCCTCCCCCTTGAGCGTCGTGTGGTGCTCGCCGTCGACATACACCGGCGCCTTCGGCTCCTCGAAGGTGCCCGGGAGCGAGATCCCGAGGTTGGCGTGCTTCGACTCGCCGGGGCCGTTGACGACGCACCCCATCACCGCCACGTCGAGCTCCTCGACCCCGGGGTAGCGCTCGCGCCACACCGGCATCTGCCTGCGGAGCCACCCCTGGATCTCCTCGGCCATCTCCTGGAAGTAGGTCGAGGTGGTGCGCCCGCACCCGGGGCACGAGGTGACCTGCGGCTCGAAGGCGCGGATCGCGAGCGACTGGAGGATCTGCTGCGCCACGCGCACCTCTTCGGCGCGGTCGCCGCCGGGCTTCGGGGTGAGCGAGACGCGGATCGTGTCGCCGATCCCCTCCATCAGGAGGGGCCCGAGCGCGGCCGTGGTCGCCACGATCCCCTTCGCCCCCATCCCCGCCTCGGTGAGCCCGAGGTGCAGGGGATGGTCGGAGCGCGGGGCGAGCATCCGGTAGACCCGGATCAGGTCGGGCACCACCGAGACCTTCGCCGAGAGGATGATCCGGTCGTGCGCGAGCCCCACCTCCTCGGCGAGCGCGGCGGAGCGCATCGCGCTCTGACAGATCGCCTCAAGCATGACCTCCTTCGCCCCCTTCGGCTCCGCGGAGGCCGCATTCTCGTCCATCAGCTCGGTGAGGAGTCGCTGGTCGAGCGAGCCCCAGTTGACCCCGATCCGCACAGGCTTGTCGTTCTCGATCGCCACCTCGACGATCTTCGTGAAGTTCTCGTCGCGCCGCGTGGTGCCGACATTGCCCGGGTTGATCCGGTACTTGGCGAGCGCGCGGGCGGTCTCCGGGTACTTCGTGAGGAGGAGGTGCCCGTTGTAGTGGAAGTCGCCCACGATCGGCACATCGACGCCGGCGTCCTCGAGGCGTTGCGCGATCTCGGGCACCGCCTGAGCCGAGGGCTCGTTGTTGACGGTCACCCGCACGATCTCGCTCCCCGCGAGCGCGAGCTCGGCGATCTGCCGCGCCGTCGCTTCGGCGTCGGCGGTGTCGGTGTTCGTCATCGACTGGACGCGGACGGGGTCGCTCCCCCCCACGCCGACGTCGCCGATCTTCACGGTGACCGTCTTCCGGCGGGTCCAGATACTCACGGCGAGATGCTCACGATGGGGGTCGGTTTCGGGATCGCAGATCGAGGAGAGGATGCCGCAGAAAGAACCCCGACGCCATCGGTGGGGTTCACTCAGGCGCACCACTCTCGAAGGTAGCCGGGAGCGCGCGTTCCCGGCACCCGCTGGCCCGCACGAGCGGACCGCGCGCGAGAGCTCCATCCAATTCAACCTCACAAGGAAGCACCCCATGGCCGACGTCCGCATCACCGTCTCCGCGAACGGATCCCTCAAGGTGGAGGGCGAGATCGATCTGGTGGACGACGAGGGCACCGCGCTCCCCACCCGCGAAGGCAAGCCGGTCTTCCTCTGCCGGTGTGGTCAGTCCACGAACAAGCCCTTCTGCGACGGACGCCACAAGGTCGCGGAGTGGGATCCGACGCTGGCGGGGTGAGGGGGCCTCGCAGGTCGGGATCCGGACGCGCGCCTTGGGGATTCAGGTGTCAGGGAGGGATGACCTCCGAAGCGGAGGAGGGGGCGCCACGCCTGTCACCCCGGAGGTGAGCGATTCAGATCGAGACCGTGCGAGGCTGCAGGAAGGATCGTGGGGACAGCGCGCTGCACATGCCGGTCGGCGAACCGGAGGGCAGGGGTTCAGGAGATCGTGTCCCGCATCGCGAAATCGACGACGCCCGTGGGCGAGCTCTCACATGAGTGCGTCCCATCCAAGGTCCGACTCCCCAACGCCGGACCTCGTCCTCCCGCCCGGTGCGGCAGAGTTCGTGGAGCGGGTCGCGCCCATCCGCAGGCCCGTGGGCCTCGAGGGCGAGACCGGCGTGGGGAAGAACCACTTGGCGAAGCTGATCCACCAGGCATCCGGGCGACGAGGCAGCTTCCTCACCGCCAACGTCACGGCCCTCACGGAGGATCTCTTCGAAAGCGAAGTATTCGGGCACGAACGCGGGGCCTTCACGGGTGCTCACGAGACTACGCGGGGGCTGATCGAGAGCGCCGACGGCGGCACGCTCGTCCTCGACGAGCTCGGGCGAATGCGACTCTCCCACCAGGCAAAACTCCTGACATTCCTCGACACCGGCGAGGTTCGCCGGGTCGGATCGACCAAGCCGGTCGAGGTCGACACCCGGGTCATCTGGACGACGAATCTCGACCTCCGGCGCCTGGTACACAGGGGCGATTTCCTGCCAGACCTTTTCTTTCGTGTCAGGGGTCCGATCCTGCGCATCCCACCGCTGCGCGAACGGCGAGATCAGCTCCTCGACATCGCCCGGGTGCTACTCGTCGAGATCGCCGCAGAACTCGGGGCTCCGCCGATCGATATCGCTCCCCGTGCCCGTGAGCGACTGCACGACTACCACTGGCCCGGCAACATTCGCCAGTTGCAGAACGTGCTCAGTGGCGCGGCGCTCGCCGCTGCGGACGGAGTGATCGAAGCCCCGGATCTGCCGTCGCTGGAGGAGTTCGCCTTCGATTCCCTTTCGGAATTCGGAGGTGGACGGCGCGCAGTGCAGTCCGAGAAGCATCACCCCTACGTGGCACCCTCGGATCCGACCGAGGAACGGGATATGATCGAAGAGGCGCTGGCCGCCGAGAGCGGAATCGTGAAGCGTTCCGCGCAACGGCTGGGGATGTCGCGCGGAACGCTCTACGGCCGGATACGCCGTTACCGGATACGGCTTGAGGACTATCGGCAAGAGGGTTGACCTGACTTGCGCGCCCTGCGATGTCAACGATCGCTGGCAGGATCCCTCGGGTATTGCGCATGTCCCTGAACATGTTCAGGCCATGCTCATGCGGAGATCGAGAGACGGTCGACCGGACACGGGTGGCAGTCGGCATGTTCGCCGATCTGGTGATGGAAGGGCACATCAGGAGCGCCTCGACAGGGCAGCGCCAAGATCGGCACGGTGATTGCATTGATATGTCACGAGGACGATCAGGCAGAACAGA
>JAVVEY010000100.1:0-9899 GCA_032250675.1 Longimicrobiales bacterium
GGGGGGCGGGGTGGTCGGTGATCTCGCCGGCTTCGTGGCGGCCACCTTCATGCGCGGCGTCCCGGTGGTGCAGATCCCGACCTCCCTCCTCGCGATGATCGACGCCTCGGTGGGGGGGAAGACGGGGGTCGACACGCGCCACGGCAAGAACCTCGTGGGCGCCTTCCACCCCCCCCGCGCCGTCCTCGTGGACCCCGAGACGATCGCGACGCTTCCCCGCGAGGAGCGGAGCCACGGACTCGCCGAGGCGCTCAAGCACGGCGCGATCCTCGACGTCGAGTACGGCGAGCGGATGGCCGCCGCGGCACCCGGGATCCTCGAGGCCGACCCCGACGCGGTGCTCGAGTGTGTCCGTCGCTCGATCGAGCTGAAGGCCGAGGTCGTCTCCCGCGACGAGCGCGAGGGTGGGCTGCGCGAGATCCTCAACTTCGGGCACACGATCGGACACGCCCTCGAGCAGGCGAGCGACTACGCCCTCGCGCACGGGCAGGCGGTGGCGCGCGGGATGCTCTGGGAGGCTGCCCTCGGCGAGGCCCTCGGGGTCACGGAGAGCGGTGTGGAGGCGCGACTTTCGGCGTGGCTCGCCGCCGCCGAGCTCCCCTCCGTCCGGGGCGACCTCGAGATCCCCTCCACACTCGAACGCCTCCGGCTCGACAAGAAGGTGCGCGAGGGGTCCCCCCGCATCGTGCTCCTCACCCGCCTCGGCGAGGTGGCGCGTTCCGCGTCCGGGTGGAGCCACGCCCTCGATCCCGACACGCTCGGCGCATCGCTCCGGCGGCTCGCGGGGTGATCCCTTCCCTCCTATACTTTCCCGTCTCGGGTCCGTCTCGGGCCCGTCTCGGGACACTCCCCTCGTCTCGGGACACTCCCCCCCTTCGGAGGTGACATGGCGCCCTCGGAGCACATCTCGGCGGCCACCCTGCCTGCGGCACTCGCGCAGCGCGCCACCCGTGACCCGGAACGTCTCTTCCTCCTCGGCCGCGACGCGCGCCTGACCTTCGGCGAGGCCGACTCGCAGGCCGAAGCGATGGCGGCCGCGTTGCACGGGCTCGGCGTGCAGCCGGGCGACCGCGTCGCGCTCCTCCTCCCGCCGTGTGTCGAGTTCGCGGTGGCGACCTTCGCCGCGGCGAGACTCGGCGCGGTCGTGGTCCCCCTCGATCCGCGGCTTCCGGGTCCGGAGCTCCAGTATCTGCTTCGGCACTCCGAGGCGGTCGCCGCGGTGATGATCGAGACCTTCGAGGGGGTGGACTACCTCCAACTCTTCGAGGGGCTCCTCCCCCATCTTCCCGAGCTGCACTACCTCGTCACCGTCGGCGAGGCGGACCTCTGGTACGACGACCGGATCTTCCAGTACGAGGACCTCCTCTCGTCCGGGCAGGGGCGCGACTACCCGGCGCCTCCGGGCACCGCCACGAGCCCCGATCAGGATGTCTTCGGGCTCCTCTATACCTCGGGCACGACCGGCAAGCCGAAGGGGGTGCTCCTCACCCACGGCAACCTCGTGCGTGTCGCGGCCGCCGCGGTGGAACGGCTGGGGATCGGGCCCGACGATCGCGTCGTGGGGGTCAACGCGCTCTTCCACGTCTTCGGACTCGGGCAGGGCCTGGTGGGGAGCGTCGTGGCGGGCTCGACGCTGGTGCTCGATCCAGCGGTCAACGGTCCGACGACCCTCGATCTGATCGAGAAGCACCGCGCCACGGTCGAGTACGGCACGCCGACACTCTTCGAGACGCAGATCATCGAACAGGCCGAGCGCCCGCGGGACCTCTCCTCGCTGCGCCTCGCGCTGATCGCGGGTGCGCCCGTGCCCCCGACACTCCCCGAGCGGATCGAGGCCGGGATCGGCGCGACGGTGGTGGTGGGGTACTCGGTGACCGAGACCGGGGGGCTCGTGTGCGTCAGCGAGCCCGGCGCCGACCGGAGCACGCGGCACTTCACCGTCGGCCTCCCCCTCGAGGGGGTCCGCGTGCGGATCATTCCGGACGCCTCGGTACCCGACGGCGCGGAGAGCCCCGGATCGGAGCTTCCCGCCGAGACGGTGGGGGAGATCGCGATCGGGGGGGTGGGGGTCATGCACGGCTACTACCGGCAGCCCCGCCTCACCTCGCGCTCGCTCGACCCCGACGGCTCCTTCCTGGCCGGTGACCTCGGAATGCTCGACGACTCCGGGAGCCTGCATTTGGTCGGACGGCACCGCGAGGTTATCATCCGGGCAGGTCACAATGTGCATCCGCGGGAAGTCGAGAATCGTCTCGCCATGCATCCCGCCGTGCATGAGGTGGCCGTCGTGGGTCTCCCCGACGCAATTCTCGGGGAACTCATCTGCGCCTGCGTGGTCCCGGTCGAGGGAGCTATCGTCACGGAGGACGAGTTGAAGGAGTGGTGCCGCGCGACACTCGCGGATCACCGGATTCCGGATCTCGTTCGTCTCTTCGAAGCCTTCCCGATGACCGGCACCGGCAAGATCCGCAGGGTCGAAGTCGCGCGGCTCCTCAGGGAGTCGGTGCGTACCGACACCTGACGCGGTTCGGCGCAACGGAGCAGCGCCGCCCCGGCTTCCCCGCTCCACACGACTTCGCGACGCTCGATGCGACGCGCGGAGGGTGGTACGGGAGGCTCGCGGCCGAGACATACCTCGCCAAGCGAGTACACACACATGAATATGCCGTACCAGGCTGTACCGCAGGGTTTCAGCAACCACCCGGTTTCTGCGCCCAACGCGGCTCTCCTCATCGATTTCGACAACGTCACGATGGGGATGCGGAGTGATCTCTCGAAGGATCTCCGCAAACTCCTCGACTCCGACATCATCCGCGGAAAGGTCACGGTGCAGCGGGCGTACGCCGACTGGCGTCGCTACCCGCAGTACATCGTGCCGCTCTCGGAGAACTCGATCGATCTGATCTTCGCGCCCGCCTACGGGAGTTCGAAGAAGAACGCCACCGACATCCGGATGGCGATCGACGGGATGGAGCTCATCTTCACCCGCCCCGAGATCGGGACTTTCATCCTCCTGACCGGGGACAGCGACTTCAGTTCGCTCGTCCTCAAGCTCAAGGAGTACGGGAAGTACGTGATCGGTGTGGGGCTGCAGGAGTCGAGCTCCGACATCCTCGTCCAGAACTGCGACGAGTACTACTCCTACACGACCTTCGCGGGGCTTCAGAAGACGACCGAGGCGGGGGACCGCACCGCGCTCGATCCCTGGATCCTGGTCGAGAAGGCGCTCCTGCGGATGGACGAGCGCGGCGACGTCATGCGCTCCGACCGGCTGAAGCAGGTGATGCGTGAACTCGATCCCCAGTTCGACGAGGGGAAGTTCGGCTTCAGCAAGTTCAGTCGGTTCGTGGCGGAGGCCGCCTCGCGCGACCTCCTCAAGCTCAAGCGCGCCGAGAATGGGCAGTACGACGTCTTCCCCGTGAAGGACGGAGGAGGTGCGAGCACATCGACCTCCGACGCCACCGACTCCGCTTCCGCTTCCGCTCAGGGAGGAGGACGCCGGGAGCGCGAAGAGAAGCGAGGGCGGGGAAGGGGACGGGGCCGCCGTTCGCGCGAACGCGACGACGCCGGAGCCGATGACGCCGCGGTCGCGCAGGAGGCCCCCGCACCCACTCCGTCCGCTCCGGCCGATACCGCAGCGGCGGTCGAGGCCGCGCCGAGCCACGACACCCCCTCCACGGTGGCGGATGCGACGGGGTACGCCGAAGGGATCGAGGGCGCCTACGCCGTACTCCTCGACGCCCTCGACCGCCTGCGCGAGGCCGATCGCTATCCCGCGCGCGGGTCGGATGTCAAGCGCCGCATTCTGGAGATCGTGCCCGGCTTCGACGAGGCGGAGTACGGATTCCCGAAGTTCTCCCTCTTCCTCAAGGCCGCGGAGGATGACGGACTCATCCGCGCGACCCGCCTCGACAACGGCGGATTCGAGGTCGAGGTCGGCGAGACCTCGGCGAGCGCGGCGGCGCGGCGGCGCGAGCAGGCGGAGCGGGATGCGCCGACCGAGGCGCCCGAGCCGAGGCTCGAGCGGACCGATCGGCACCGCTTCGACCGCGATGGCGAGGAGGCGGATGCTCCCCCCGCGGAGACGGCCTCGACGCCGTCGGCACCCGAGACGGAGCCCACGCCCCCGGCCACCGGGCGCGATACGCGCGCGGCAGAGCTGGTGGTGCAGGAGATCTCGCCCTCGGAGGTCGTCCCGGAGGACACCCCGGGGCGCCGCCTCGGACCTCGCGGCGGCACCACGCGACGCCGCACCGATGGCCCGCCCCCCCTCTTCGAGGGCCAGGGTCAGAGTCAGGGTCAGAGCCGGAGCCAGGACCAGAGCCCCGGTACGGTGACTCGCCGTGACGAGCAGCCCCCCGTCACGCCGGCGCCCGACGTCGCCCCACCCGATCTCGACGACGGCGACGACGATATCCAGGGCGACTTCGACCTCGAGCAGCCCGACGCTCCCGAGACCGCTCCGGAAGCCACGCCGCTCGAAGCGATCGATGCCGAGGCGCTCGGATTGCCGACCGATCGGACGGCGCAGATCGCCTACCTGACGAACTCGTACCGCGGGATCGGAGAGAAGACGGCCGAGCAGGTGGCCGACGCCTTCGGCACGCTCCTCTTCGAGGTGCTCAACAACGAGCCGGAGCGGGTCCGTGAGATCCTCTCGCCGGCGCGCGCCGATCACCTCCTCGCCGCGTGGGAAGAGGATATCGAACGGCGCGTGGTGCGCCTCGCGCAGGATCCGCAGGGCGGCTGACGCCGCGGCGCACCGGGATCGTTCGACGGCGTTGTGCGGACTCGGTGAGCCCGGCCCGGTCGTGAACGACGCCACCCTCTCCGACGTCACCCTCTCCCGCGGGTGGTTCGCCCGCCGCGTCGACGTACTCGCGCGCGATCTCCTCGGGCGGTCCGTCCGGACGACGATCGAGGGGGAGCGGGTGGTGGGACGGATCGTCGAGACGGAGGCGTACCTCGGACCCGAGGACCCCGCGTCTCACGCATCGACCGCGAGCGGGATCACCACCCGCAATCGTCCGATGTTCGGCCCGGCGGGCTACGCATACATCTACCGCAGCTACGGAATCCACTGGTGCCTGAATCTCGTGGGCGGGCGATCGGGCGAGGCCGGGGCGGTCCTGATCCGCGCGCTCCGGATCGTGGAGGGAGCGGAGGTCGTCATCCGGCGACGCGGGCGTGACGCGCACCTCGCCGATGGGCCCGGCCGGGTCTGCCAGGCGCTCGGCGTGACGGGCGCGCTGCAGTCCCACGACCTCACCGAACCGCCGCTCGAGATCCTCCGGGGGCACCCCATCCCCGATGACGCGGTGCACCGCACGGGTCGCGTGGGCGTCGGTTCGGCCGTATCGTGGCCGCTTCGCTTCCTCGTCGCCGACTCGCCCGACACCTCGCGCGCCCGGGTGCACCCCGGCGAGGTTACCGCGCTTCCCGAGCCCTTCCGAGACTTCCCGAACGGCCCCCACCGATGACCGACCCCACCTGGATCTCCCTCCTCCCGCCGGTCCTCGCGATCGTCCTCGCGATCTGGAGTCGCCAGGTCTACCTCTCGCTCGCGGGGGGCGTCTGGCTCGGATGGACGATCCTGAATGGGTGGAACCCTCTCACCGGACTCGCCGTCGCGATCGAGGAGACGGTGGCGGTGCTCGCCGAGCCGGGAGACGCCAACGCGATCATCTTCACCCTGGTGATCGGCGCGCTCATCGCCACGATCGAGGTGTCGGGCGGGGTGAAGGGGTTCACCCGGATGCTCGAGGACGCCGCGTGGGTGAACACCGGTCGCGGCGCGCAGCTCCTCGCCTGGGTCACCGGCCTCGTGATCTTCATCGAGTCGAATATCACCATTCTCGTGGCGGGATCGGTGGCGCGCCCCCTCGTCGACCGCTACCGGAGTTCGCGGGAGAAGCTCGCCTACATCATCGACTCGACCTCCGCACCGATCTGCGTCCTCATCCCGATGAATGCGTGGGGCGCCTACAATATCGGGATCCTCGAGAGCCTCGGGGTGGAGAGCGCGGTGCGCGTCTTCGTGACCGCGATCGCCTTCAACTTCTATGCGATCGCCGCCGTTGCGATCGCCCTCTTCGTCGTCCTCTTCGACTGGAATATCGGGCCGATGAAGCGGGCCGAGGCGCGCGCCGCGACGGGCGAGGTGATGTGGCCCGACTCGGTCCCGGTGGTGGACGAGGCGATGCTCTCGCCCGAGCCCCGCCCCGGGGTGGAGCCGCGCGCCCGCGACATGATCATCCCGATCACGGCGATGGTGCTCATGATGCCGCTCGGACTCTGGATCACCGGGAACGGCGATATCCTGGAGGGGAGCGGGAGCACCTCGGTGCTCTGGGCGGTGGCGACGGGGCTCTTCACCTCGTGGGTGCTCCTCCGCGCGCGCGGCGCCTTCTCGGTGGACGACCTCATGAAGACGGCGCTCAAGGGGGCCGGGGGGCTCGTCCCGCTCGCGCTCATCCTCCTCCTCTCGCTGGCGATGAAGAATGTCGCGGCGGCGCTCGAGACGGGGCCGTATGTGGCGCAGGTGGTCACGCAGGGACTCCCCGTGGCGATCTTCCTCCCCCTCGCCTTCGTGGTGTCGGCGGGGATCGCCTTCAGCATCGGCACCTCGTGGGGGACCTTCGGGATCATGCTCCCGATCGTCGTGCCCGCCGCCGAGGTGCTCGGGCTTCCGCTCGCCCCCTTCGTGGCGGCGGCGCTCTCGGGCGGGATCTTCGGCGATCACTGCTCGCCGATCTCCGACACCACGATCATCTCGTCGATGGCGGCGGCGACGGACCACATCGACCACGTGCGCACGCAGCTCCCGTACGCCCTGGTGGGCGGCGCGATCGCCGCGATCGCCTTCGGGATCACCGGCGCGCTCATCTGAGCTTCACCCCCCGGGGTTCCAGCGACCCCGTGCCCTTGTCAGATTGAGACGATCGTCATCGCGTCGCGGGGGTCGTTTGCACGCCCACCCGCGACGCCTCCTGGAAGGCCTGTGGAGACACCCTTGAATATCATCGTCTGCATCAAGCGGACTCCGGACACGGAGACCCGCATCCGCATCGCCGAGGGCGATGCCGAGATCGACCCCGCGGGGGTCAAGTTCATCGTGAGTCCCTACGACGAGTTCGCGGTCGAGAATGCGCTCCGCGCGAAGGAGGCGGCAGGAGAGGGGACGGTCCGCGTCCTCACCCTGGGCGACGCCTCCTCGAAGGAGACGCTGCGCGCCGCGCTCGCGATGGGCGCGGACGCCGGGACCCTCCTCGAGGGGCGCGTGTCGCAGGACGGACTCGCCACGGCGAAGGCGCTCGCGGCGGAGGTGGAGGGCGATGACGCGGAGCTCGTGCTCCTCGGAGTGAAGGCGGCCGATGACGACCAGCAGCAGGTCGGCCCGATGCTCGCCACCCTCCTCGGGCGCCCGTGTGTGACCGCGGTCTCGAGCTTCACGGTGGAAAACGGCGTGGCGGTCTGCCAGCGCGAGGTGGAGGGCGGGACCGAGGTGGTGGAGGTCCCGCTGCCCGCGGTGCTCACGATCACCAAGGGCCCCTTCGACCCTCGCTACGCCTCCCTCAAGGGGATCATGGCAGCGAAGAAGAAGCCGATCGAGGAGAAGCCGGCCGTCGATCTGGAGCACCGCCTGGAGGTCGTTCGCCTCTCCCCCCCTCCCGAGCGTCCCGAGGGGCGCATCGTCGGAGAGGGAGCGGATGCGGCGCCCGAGCTGGCGCGGCTCCTTCGTGAAGAAGCACGGGTTCTCTGAGGAGTGGATCGATGAGCAATGTTCTGGTGGTAACGGAAGGTCGCGATGGCACCCTGCGTGGGGTCACGAATGAACTCCTCACCGCTGCGCGTGGCGTGGCCTCGGAGCTCGGGGGCGAGGTCGACGCGCTCACGATCGGAGGCGCGATGCCCGAGGGGGCCGACGGTCTCGGGGGATGGGGGGCTGCACGGGTCCGGGTCCTCGCGGACGAGGCGTTCGCGGCGTACTCGGGTGAGCGCTGGGCCGCGGCGGTCGCCGAGGTGGTCCGCGAGGGCGGCTACGCGGTGGTCCTCTTCGGTGCGACCTCAGAGGGCCGGGATCTCGCGCCGCGCGTGGCGGCGCTCCTCGACGTGCCGCTCGCGGGGGATGTGACGGGGATCACCGTCGAGGAGGGGACACCCCTCTTCACGCGGCCCGTCTACTCGGGCAAGGCGATCGCGACGGTACGGCCGACGGCGAGCCCGGCGCTCGCCACGCTGCGCCCCAACGCCTTTCAGGCGAGCGAGTCCGAGGCCGCGGGGACCGTCGAAACGCTCTCGGTGACGCCCTCCGATGCGCCCACCGCGACGCTCCGCGAGTTCAAGGCGGCGGCGGGGGATCTCGATGTGGCCGAGGCGTCGATCGTCGTCTCGGGCGGACGCGGGATGAAGGATCCCGAGGCGTGGTCGGTCCTCGAGTCGCTGCGGGATGCGATCGGGAGCGATCTCGCCGCGCTCGGTGCCTCCCGTGCCGTGGTCGATGCGGGATGGCGTCCCCACGGCGAACAGGTGGGACAGACCGGCAAGACGGTGGCGCCCCGCCTCTACTTCGCGATCGGGATCTCGGGCGCGGTGCAGCACCTCGCCGGGATGCGCTCGGCCGGCACGATCGTGGCGATCAACAAGGATCCGGACGCCCCGATCTTCCAGGTGGCGGACTACGGGATCGTGGGAGACCTCTTCGAGGTGGTTCCGCGACTCACCGAGGAGATCCGGGCGCTCCGCGCGGATTCCTGAGGCGGGACGTCCCGAGGCGGGAGGGGCGTCACTCCTCTCCGGAGGGGCGACCGAGGAGCGGGACCGGATCGACGGCGCGGCCCCAGCGCCACACCTCGAAGTGGAGGTGCGGGCCGGTCACGTCGCCGGTGCTCCCGCTGAGGCCGATCGCCTGGCCCGGGCCGACCTCGCGTCCGGTGGCGACGTCGAGGCGTGAGAGGTGCGCGTAGAGCGACCACACCTCCCCCCCATGATCGATCCAGACGGCGTTGCCGAAGCCTCCCTGCACCCCCGCGAAGGCGACCCGGCCCCCCGCCATCGCGCGCACCGGCGTGCCTTCGGGTACCGCGAGGTCCACGCCCCGGTGCACCTCGGGGAGGACCCCGCGCCAGCGCACCCCGAAGGAGGAGGAGATGGGGGCGTCGACGGGCCACCGCGGGAGGGCGCACCCGCTCGAGACGACGAGTGTGAGGGCGACCACGGCACGCACGAGGAGGCGGCGCGTCATCCGGGTACCTCCGGAAGCGGTGGGTGGGCGGGGGGAGGGGGCTCCCCCTCGAGTGGACGGAGCTCGAGTGGACGGAGCCACCGCGGATCGGGCGTGTCGTTCCATTCCGGGCGGAGGAGGATCACACGGAGCGGAGCGCCGGCGGGGAGCGTGGACGCCGCGGGCGGGAGCACCGCGAGCCCGTGTGCACGCGCCAGCGTTCCCACGAGTCCCGAGCTCTGAGCGCCGGCGAGGTGCGCGCGGACCCGGTGCGCGCGGAATGGGCCCGCATCCGCGCGCCCCGCATCCGCGCGCCCTGCATCCGCGTCTTCGAGGGTGACCCGCGGGAAGAGGGTGAGTCGCGGGTGCCGCCGGAATGGGTCGCCGGCGATCGCCACGATCCCGGGCCGGAAGAGATCCTCGTGCCCGGCGAGACGGAGGAGGAGGGGGCGGACGAAGAGCTCGAAGGTGACGAAGGCGGAGGCGGGGTTGCCCGGGAGCGAGGCGACGGGGAGGGGCGGGCGTCCTTCGCGCGGGATCCGACCGAAGCCGAAGGGGCTTCCCGGGCGGATCGAGACCCGCCAGAAGTCGAGCTCGAAGCCGATCCGGTCGAGGGCGCGCTTCACCAGATCCCCGGTGCCCATCGAGGCGCCACCGATCGTCACGAGGAGGTCGG
>JAVVEY010000101.1:0-9710 GCA_032250675.1 Longimicrobiales bacterium
CGATGATCTGCGTGACCGTGTTCAGCGACGCAAGCCGGCGGTGTGAGCCTCAAGCCGGTCATCCCGCGGAAGCAAGCGGAACGCGACATCGAGGAGACGATCGAACACTATCTGGCCGAGGCCGGAGAGACGGCGGCTCTCGGCTTCATCGATGCATTGCAGTCGGCGTACGGGCAGATCGCACGTCATCCTGCCAGCGGATCCCCGCGGTACGCCCATGAGCTGGATCTGCCGGGTCTCAGATGCAGGCAGTTGCCGCGCTATCCGTATCTCGTCTTCTACGTGGAAGGCGATGATCATCTGGATATCTGGCGAGTCCTCCATGCGGAGCGCGACATACCGGAGTGGGTGCGAGAGCCGGAGCGTGCCTGATCGGCAGCCGCTTTGTGTCTTCGGCGATCCCGGGGGCGGTTCGGACTTCCTCTTCTTCGTCGACGTCGCGAGATAGCCGGCGTCTCGTTGATCCTCACGGGCTCGGCATGGATACTTGTGGTATGGTTGACTTCGACTCCGATCGCCTTGCCAGGATCTGCCGAGACCACGGTGTGTCTCGTCTCCGAATCTTCGGCTCCGCCGCGCGCGGCGAGGAGCGCGCCGACTCTGACGTGGACTTGATCGCGTACTTCTCGGTGCCGACGGGCTATTTTGGCCTCATCGCGCTGGAGGACGCGCTGACTTCCATGACTACTTCGCCGTGGATCTCGAGGTGGTTTGGGATACCGCAACCCTCGACGCGCCCGCCATTCGACCCATCGTCGAGGCCCTCCTGGATAGAATCACCGGGTAGGCGCTCGCCGAGCGAGGGCACCTCGGCGAGATGGACGCCGTCCTCGCCGGTAACGTCCCGGCGACCGTGTCGGGCCCGCCCGAGACCCGGAAGCGGATCCGGCCGAACCGATCGCCCGCGCCCCGGGAGGCGTGACGTCAACTGACACTTCGAGGGCGTCGCGTTCGTGGAAGGTCTCGTAGCGTCAACTATTGTCGATAATGTGACACGCCCCGAGCGTCGGGTCGGACGGATGGCAGTTGACCGTGATATTTGACGCCAAGTGACATCGGGACTCTCAAGACACCCGGTCGTGGTCAGTTTGCGTCCCCGCACGCCGCGATCGCGCGTCCATTCCGACATCGTCCTTGTCTCCGACATCGTCCTTGTCCGATCACGTGCGTTCATGTAGGATTATTCCTCGGAAAAATAATACCGCCGGGAAGTGGGATGGATCAGATGAAGCTGCAACCCGGGCGAGTCTACCGGACGCGCGACTTCCGTCGCTACGACTCCAACGCCACCCGATTCGCCGCCCGGATGGTTCGGGAGGGGTCGCTCGTGCAACTCCGCAAGGGCCTCTATCACGCTCCGAGGCAGGCGTTCTGGGGCCCGGTGCCACCGCGCGAGGACGAGCTTCTGCGCGCCTTCTTCGGGGATACGCCCTGGCTACGTACGGGGCCGTCGGTCTGGAACACCCTGGGATTGGGGACGACGTCCGTCGAGGCGAATCCGCTCGTCTACAACACCGGACGAACCGGACTCGTCGAGCTGGGTGGCCGGAAATTCAAGCTTCGCCGCGTGCGATTCCCACGAGACCCCTCGCCGGAATTCTTTGTCGTCGACCTGCTCGAGAACCTCCAACGTACGGACCGGGGAGAAGAGGATGTGCTGCGCCAGCTCGGGAAGGCGCTGGAGGAGGGTCGATTCGATCCGGAGCGTCTTCACGAGATGGCCTTCGGGTACGGGACACGCGCCACACAGGAGGCGGTAGCCGATGTCACCGCGCGGGTCGCGGGCTGAAGGGGTGGCGGGCTGACGTGTATCTCCACGAGCGGGATGACTTCATCGATCTGCTGGCCGGGGTCGCCGGGGCTCGCTCGGTGGGTCAGGCGCTGGTGGAGAAGGATTACTGGGTCACGCATGTGCTCTGGGCGCTCCAGGCCCGGTGCGGATTCCGGGTCGCGTTCAAGGGAGGCACGAGCCTCTCCGATCTGGTGCGTGGGCTCGGGAGGGTGTGACGCCCCTGAGGAGTCGGAAGCGAGCATCGAAGAGGGGACGCGGTTCACGCATCTGGAGACGGTGCGCGGGGGTGATCCCCCGGAGGGCCATCGGCCGGGCTCCTTCGTCAGGAGATGGCGCACCCTGATCGGGGACGACGCACCCCGACGATGCCGCTACTCAGGCGTCCCGCCACTCCTCGATCCGCTCGATCCGCGAGGTGTTCGACTGAACCCGCTCCACCAGCGCCCGGAAGTCATGCCGGTGTTCCTCGAGCGAGACCTCGACCCTCGTGAGGCGCACCTCGACCCCGTCGAACTTCCTGGTCAGGAAGTGGATCAGGCTCTGGTATTCGGACTCGGTCATGGGGGTCGGGGCTCGGGCCTTCGGCTCGGATCGTCGGCGGGAATCCCCAAGCCATGACCCCGAGGAGGGGGTAAAGCGAGGGCGCCAGGACAGCTCCCCTACTCCGAGGGGAGCACCGCCAGGTCGGTGTGCGTCCCGACCGCGCGCGCCAGTCGGCGATCCGCGGTCAGCAATTCGGCTTCGAGACGCTCGGCGAGGGCAACGTACGTCGCGTCGTAGGCAGAGAAGTTCTGTCGCAACTCGAGGATGCGGGGGAGGAGCGCCAGGTGCCCGTGTCGGGTGATCGGCAGGTCCGCGTAGTCAACCAGGGCCTCTTCGCGGCGGACGTCGTCGAGCATTCCTGCCAGAGACAGACGCCGAAGGGCCGCGGCGGCCTCCACGTCGCAGAGAGCCGGGACGTGCAGGTCGCTCTCCTCGTCGGTGAGAACTTCTTCGACCGGAGCTGCGAAAGGCGTGCGCAGGAGCAGCTCCACGAGGGCGGACGCATCCGCCACGACGAGCCTCAGGAGGCCTCCCGACGGGAGCGTTCCTCACGGATGACGTCCGCTACGGGACGGTCCAGCTCCACCGGGGTGCGCCGCCGCAAGCGTTCGAACACCTCGATGGCCGGGGGTCGGGCTACCTCACGTTCCAGGACGCCCTGCACGTACTGCGTCAGCGTCTCTCCGCACTCTCGTGCGCGCCGCACAAGCTCTCGGTGGAGTGGGTCGGGGACGTTTCGCACCTGGATCATCTTCGGCATGTATGGAAGGTGGCACATGTGGATCGCATGCGCAACTTCGGTGTTCGCCATCAAGCGAGGGGACCTCATCTGTCACCACCGGTTTGATCCTGGACAGAATCGACGGTCAGGAATTTGGCACTTCCGTCGCCTCTCCCTGTCGCGCGTGAAGCTCCGCCCGCAGTGCGTCCAGAAAGGCGGCGCGCCGGGCGGACCAGGCGCGACCGGTGGGCTGTGGCCAGGCGCTGTGCATCGCGATCACCACATCCAGCTCCGGGTCAACGTGGATCATCTGACCGAAGATTCCCCGGGCACCGTACGACCCGTCGTCGTTCAGCCACCAGAGGTAGCCGTAGCCGTCATTCGCCGCGGCGGGGGCGGTGGACTCCGCCATCCAGCCCTCCGGGAGCACCCGGCTCCCGTCTTCGAGCACGCCCCCGGAGAGGGCGAAGAGGCCGAGCCGCGCGTAGTCGCGCAGCGTCGCGCTGATGCAGCATCCGGCGTACTCCGCCCCCCCCGGCTCCACCAGCATCCAGTTTGCGTCGTGCTCCATCCCGAAGGGCCCCCAGATCTTCCGATGGAGGTAGGCGGAGAGGTTGTTCCCGATCGCTCCGCGCACGACGGCCCCGGCCAGGAAGATCTCTCCGGTGCTGTAGTTGAAGCGGCTCCCCGGCTCGGCTACCCGGGGCTTCCCTCCCAGAAAGTGGAGCCGCTCGAAGCCGTCGAAGTCGATCTCCCGGCTGCTGTCGGAGTTGGCGTCGGAGTAGTCCTCGTTCCACTCGACGCCGGAGCTCATCTGCAGCAGATCCCGGATCCGGACCTCGTCGTACGAGCTCCCCTCCAGGAGGGGGACGTACTTCGTCACAGGGTCACGGACGCTCTCGATGTAGCCGTCCCGGATTGCGGCACCCACCAGGAGCGAGACGACCGACTTCGAGACCGAGTAGGAGACCCAGCGGCGCTCGGGGGTGTGGTCGCCGGTGTAGCGTTCGAGAAGAATGGCGCCGTCCTGCAGGACGATCAGCCCCTCCACATGGGTCTCCGCCAGAAAGTCTTCCAGATCGAGCGTTTCCCCCTCGAAACTCCAGCTCACATCCTCCAGGGGGGTGGCGGCGGCCGGGAGCGGCCGGGGGCGCGTCGAGGCCGGGATCTTCCGGGTCGGGAAGATCCGGTCGTAGTTGGGAAAGCCCGCCTGCTGCTCCTCGGGGCTCCAGAAGATGACGCTGTCCGGGTGCCCGAAGGCCGGCGGGCCGGACTCGGCTCGAGGGACCCCCTCGGGGCCTGATCCGCAGGAGGCGAGGAGGAGGAGGCTCGGGAGGAGGAGGATCGGGAGGCGCGGCAGGCGACCGGAGGGAATCGAAGGAGGGCGCATGGCGACGGGATCTGGGGAGTAGCGCATCGAATGTCGGAGAGGGCCAGGAGAATCTGCTGCGGAGGGTACAGGACCGGGATCCCGCGGGCAATCGGCCCCCGTCGCACTCGTCGCGGGACGGAAGCGATGTCGATCTCATCGCGGACTTCTTCGCCCGGAAGAGCCTCCTCGATCTCGTGCGAATCGAGCGCGAGTTCTCCGAGCGGCTCGGCCGAAAGGTCGATCTTCTGACCGAGCGCGCGCTCAGCCCCTACCTGCGCGAACGATGTGGCGGGTGGGGCTTTCGAGCACGAGGTTCTTGAGGACATCGGGTGAGAGGTCGTCGACCTCGCAGACGGTCCGGTCCCGGTCGTCAGCCTGCCGGCCGATGTACGCCCCCCGCCGCCGCGTTGATGCCCTCGGATAGCGTCGGATGTACGTGGATCATCCGGGCCAGATCGCCGGCACGGGCTTCGAGCATGAGTGCGAGCGTGATCTCGTGGATGAGCTCGCCGGCTGACGGTCCCAGGATGTGTCCCCCGAGCAGCCTGCCGGACTGACGGTCCCCCACGAGCTTGATCAGTCCCCGCGTCGTGCCCGCCGCCTTCGCACGCGCCACGCCCAGGAAGTCCTGGATGTTGACCGATACGTCGAAGCCCTCCCCGCGGGCAGCGGACTCCGTGAGACCGACCGAGGCGATCTCCGGATCCGTGAACACCGCGTGGGGCACCACCCGGCCTTGAGGGGTTGCTCCCGCGTCATCTTTCACGACGATCCGGTAGAGGAGGTCGGCGTCGTCCCTGGCGGAATGCGTGAACATCGGCTCGCCCGTCACGTCTCCCATGGCGTACACACCGTCCGCCGTCGTCCGGAATCGGTCGTCCACGCGAATGAAGCCCTGTTCGTCCGTCTCGACGCCGGCCGCATCGAGTCCCAGGTCGGTTGTGTTGGGCAGACGCCCGGCGGCCACGAGCAGATGAGAGCCCTCGATCCACTCCTCGTCACCATTCCGTCGAATCGAGACCCGGATGCCGCCATCGGTTCTTTCAGCGCGGATGGCCTCGGTCGAGGTGTGGATCGTGATGTCCTCCTCTTCGAAGGCCTCTGCGAGCGCTTCGCTGATCTCCGGTTCCTCGCCGGGTACGAGCCTCCCACTCCGCTGTACCACCGTGACCCGGCTTCCGAAGCGCGCATACATTTGGCTGAACTCGACGCCGACGTATCCGCCCCCGATCACCACCAGATGATCGGGAAGCTGCCGAAGTTCCAGCGCCTCGCGGCTGGTGAGGAAGGAGATATCGGAGAGACCGTCGATGGGCGGAATCCCGGGCCGCGCACCGACGTTGATCACGATCCGGGGTGCCTCGAGGAGCCTCTCTCCCACCCTCACCCGTCCCGTCCCCTCGAGCCGTGCTTCGCCCTCCACGAGCGTGAGCCGCTCGTTCTTCGAAGCGCCCCGGTACGCGCCGTCCCGGATCCCCGTCACGATCCGGTCCTTGCGATCGACCACAGCGCTCAGGTCCACGTGGGGCGTCCCCGCCTGAACACCGTACTCTCCCGCCCGTCTCACGATCTGGGCAACCCCGGCACAGGCGATCATCGACTTCGTCGGGATGCAACCCCGGTTGAGGCAGGTCCCGCCGAGTAGCTCGCGTTCGACGAGCGCGGTGTTGAGACCCTTGTAGGCAGCCTTGCTGGCGAAGGGAAGGCCGGCCATGCCCCCGCCGATGACGATGAGATCGTGGGTCATGGGGTTTCCCCCGAGGGTGCCATCGGCCGCCCGAAGAGGAAGGGGAGGAGCCAGCCCCGGTCACGCTCCGTGAGCCACAATTCGGTCAGTATCCCCACCGTGAGGCCCGCGAGGGTGTGCGCGACGAGCGTGACAAGGAAAAGCCCGGGCCATGAGAAGTTCACGCCGAACAGCCCTGTCATCGGTCCCATTGGCGGGAGCGTCATCATCCCGAGCTCCACGGTCAGAAACCAGATCGTCCCCCACATCGCGGCCTTCTGAGAGGCGCCTTGCTTCCCCCACACGAAGGTGTAGAAGAGCCCGAAGCTCGCCCCGTTCATGGAGTGGACGAAGGCCGATCGGGTCCCCGTCTGAACTTCTGCCGTGGACTCCACCTCCGCAGGGCTCACCGCTGTGCCTCCGACTCCTCGAGGCTCGGGGTGAATCCAGCCTTTCGAATTGCCGCCGCGATGGCCTCCGTACCTGTGCGTGCCGGGTCGTACTCGACCGTTGCGCTCCCAGGGCCTCCGTCCTCGCCCAGGTCTGCCGTCACCGAGCTGACACCCTCCACCCGCTTGACGGAGATCTCGGTCGCGAGAGCACACCCTCCGCAGGTCATCCCCTCGACCGCGAACCGGGCGGTCGCAAGCTCTACGCCCTCCGTGGCGACGGATGCCATCGCCGCGTCACCGGCTACATCCTCCGTGCCCACGCCGCAGCCGGCGCAAATCGCGCCCGTACCCACGATGATCGCTGTGATACCCGCTTTCCATTGAATCATGATCGCTCTCCTTCGAGTTGAACGAACGAGCGGACGGACTTCGGTCGGTAATCCATCCTCATACCAGCCAGGTGGACCATGTCGGGAAGGTGGCGAACACTCCCGCCAGAATTGCGGCGCTCCAGAGCATCACCTTTTCCCGCTTACGCTTTCTGCGCGCCTGTTCGACCGTGGTGCACCGGCCCTTTCCCACGCACGCTTCGGCCGGGGTCGTGTAGACCCAATAGAAGCCAACGGAGAGGAGGAGGGCCGTCGCGGCGAGGAACCAGGGGCGGAGCGGTTCGAAGGTGGCGGCGAATCCGGCCCCGGAAATCCCGAGCGTGACCGCCAGGAGAGGCCCCGCACAGCAGAGCGCCGACACCGCCGCGGCGACCACGCCGCCCACCGCCGGAACGGCTGCCTTCAGCCACTCAGTCATGGTGGGCCAGAGCCTTCCGGATCACCTCCGGCGCCGGCGCCCCGTCCGCCCGGCAGGCCATCGCATCGGTGGTGCCACCCTCCGTCAGGTCCATACGTCAGGCTCATGATCTTCCAGCATCTCCAGAATCGAGCAGTCGCTCGTCTCCACTCGCTCGGCACATGCCCCCACCAGATCGTGGAGGACGCGCCGAATACGGTCGAGCTCACGGATCCGCCCTTCGACGGTCGCGATCTTCCGCCGAGCGCGCTCCGCCACGTCGTCGCAGGCGGAGGTGTCCGAGACTCGGAGTTCGAGAAGGTCCCTGGTCTCCGCGAGGGTGAACCCAAGATCCTTGGCCTTCCGGATGAACAGAACGCGGCGCACCGCCCCGGTGTCGTACAGCCGGTATCCCGCATCACTTCGGGCCGGCTCCGGCAGCAGCCCCTCCCGTTCGTAGAAGCGAAGGGTTTCGACCCCCACGCCCGCGGCGTCCGCAAGCTCCCCGATCAACATTTCCGTCGGCATCGTCGTCTCCATGGTTTTCAGGGTAAGGCCTGTAGTATGGTACGGAGTCAAGGGGAAGCGGATCCGGCCGTGCCGATCGCTCGCGCCCCGGGAGGCGTGACGTCAACTGACACTTCGAGGGCGTCGCGTTCGTGGAAGGTCTCGTAGCGTCAACTATTGTCGATAATGTGACACGCCCCGAGCGTCGGGTCGGACGGATGGCAGTTGACCGCGATATTTGACGCCAAGTGACATCGGGATTCTCGAACACCGTTCCGGGGTCACTTTGCGTCCCCACACGCCGTGATCGCGCGTCCGCTCCGACATCCCCGGCGGACGACGTGTATTTCGATCATCTGCGTGACCGTGTTCAGCGACGCAAGCCGGCGGTGTGAGCCTCAAGCACGGATGACGTCCGCTACGGGGCGGTCCAGCGCCACCGGGGTGCGCCGCCGCAAGCGTTCGAACACCTCGATGGTCGGGGGTCGGGCCACCTCACGTTCCAGGACGCCCCGCACGTACTGCGTGAGCGTCTCGCCGCACACTCGTGCGCGCCGCACAAGCTCTCGGTGGAGCGGGTCGGGGACGTTTCGCACCTGGATCATCTTCGGCATGCCCGGAGGATGGCACATGTGATTCGTATGTGCGAGCCCGGCGTCCGCCCCCGGGCCGCCGTGCCCGGCTCACGCGAGACGGGCTTGGGCGTGAACCCGGTACGCGCGCTGCTCCATCTCGAAGACCAGGAGGCGGCGATCCTGCCCGAGGCGGACCCGACTGAACACCCCTCGGGGAGCGCGACGGGGTGATCCGGCCCTCCGCCCAGCTGTTCCACGATCCCGCTCTTGTGGCTCCGGCTGGCCGAGCGGGATACGGCGCTGCATACGTCTGCCTTTCGGTCAATCGGGGCGGGCCGTAGCTTCGGCGGGGTGGTGGCAGGAGGTGGATGTCCGACGTGCGCGTCGGAAAGCCCACGGACGGATGGGGGTATGCGACACGATGCGTGGGTCATGGAGCAGACGTTGCACGGGGCTGCGGAACGCCTGCCGAGGAATCGAGTCCGCATCGAGTGTGGAGGACGGTGATCGACCCAATTCGTTCGCCCCGGGGTAATCAAGGCATGAACTACCAGGACCGAATCACCATCGAGCCGGGCAAGCGGAGCGGGAAGCCGTGTATTCGCGGGCTCCGCATCACCGTGTCCGACGTGCTCGACTATCTGGCCTCCGGGATGACGCAGGACGCGATCCTGGCTGAGTTTCCCGATCTCGAGGCAGGCGACCTCCGTGCCGCTCTCGCCTTTGCCGCGGAACGGGAGCGCAAGCTGTAGCGTTCAGGAGTCCGAGTCGACCGGAGCAGAGCATGGCGATCCCCGACACCGAGATGGCTCGTGTGGAGAAGGCTCTCGAGGCCTTCCGTGATCGCGTGCCCCCCCACGTCCGGGATAAGGTCTGGTACGACTGGAGGGTGCGCGGCAACCAGGTGACCCTGGCCGAAAAGCGTCCCGCCTGGTGGAAGGGTGCAGCGGAGGGCGAGATCACCGTCCACGAATTCGCCCGCTTCCAGTACGATCCCGCGACGCACCACTGGATGCTCAAGTGGCGCGACCGGAACGGTCGCTTCCATCCCTACGAGGGCCTCGAGCGCGTCCGCTCCTTCCAGCGGCTGGTGGACGAAGTGGACGCGGACCCGACCGGCATCTTCCTGGGGTAGCGGGCGGGGTGGGGCTGCGCGACCGGAGTCTCCGACGGTGCTGGCGCCCGGGACGAACACGGATGACCTATCCGATTACCAGGGCCGGTGTGCAACCCCAACAACATCAACCGACTCCAACACCGAGAGCGGCAGGATGGAGCTCCACCTGAGGCTTGGCC
>JAVVEY010000102.1:0-9620 GCA_032250675.1 Longimicrobiales bacterium
GAGGCGCCGGGCGTCATACGCGCTCCGGCACGGTCGGGAGGGGGGTGTGGGTCGCGGCGGCGAGGGCGTCACCGCGGTGCCCGAGGCGAATCGCGACGATGGCCCAGAGGGCGGCGACGGGGGCGGCGAGGAGCGCGATCGAACCGATCGTGAGCCCGGCCGCCGCGGCCCCCGCGTAGATCCATCCGCTCGCGAGATCGCCGCCACGGTAGACGGCCGCATCGATGAAGGCCTTCGACTTGTACTTCTCCTCGCGGGAGACCACGGTGAAGAGCACCTCGCGCGCCGGCTTGGTGAGGCCGTAGCGGCCCGACCGGTAGAGGACCTGCACGATCACCAGCGTCCAGAGGGTGGGCCAGATCCCGAGCGCCACGAAGCCCGCCGCGACCGCGATCGGGATGATGGCGAGCGCGACACCGACCCCGAACCAGCGGATGATGCGGGCGGTCAGGTACACCTCGAAGAGGATCGTCAGGATGTTGGCCGCCGCGTCCATGCGGGCCAGGAAGGCGGTCCGCACGCCCCGGTCGTCGATCGCGCCGTAGAGGAGGTCGGCCTGCGCGAAGTAGAGCACCGTCGAGGCGAAGGTCATCAGCGCGATGAAGCCCGCGATCGCCATCAGATAGGGCGATCGGAAGACCGCCCGGATCCCGCTCCACGAGGTGCCGGCCAGGGGGCGTTCGGACTCGCCCGCGACCTCGACCTGGCCCGTGCCGAATCGCCGATGCAGCCCCCGCGCGAACCACGACGCGACCTCGAGCGGGATGCACGCGAGGAGGAGGAGGAAGAAGACTTCCACCCGCACCGCGAGAAAGGAGGTCGCGACCGATCCGAAGATCCCTCCCACCGAGGCGCCGATCGCGATGAAGCCGAAGAGGCGTCGCCCCTGACTGTTGTTGAAACAGTCGGCCACCAGCCCCCAGAAGACCGTCACGACGAAGAGCGCAAAGACGCTCGTCCAGACGTAGAATACGCGGTCGATCCAGGGCCGGGCCCCCACGGGCAGGAAGACAAGGCTCGCCCAGAACGCCACGAGGCACGCGATGAAAAAGCGGTTCGCCATCGGCACGAAGACGTCCCGCGAGTACCGCGACGAGATCCACGAATACGCCTGGACCGCGACGATCATCACGAAGAAGACCGCGGTCCAGAGCAGCTGCAGATTCCCGCGATCCGCCGCCGAGATCTCGTCGCGCACCGCCCGGAGGATGTAGTAGGCGAACATGATGCAGAAGCCGTACGCCGTGGCCTGCAGCATCCCCCGGGGCTCGTCGGGATTCTCGAAGTCGATCAGGCGGCTGAGGAGCGATACGAGCACGGAGCGTCACCGGTGCGGGGACGGGGGAGGATCATTCGTGCGGGAGACACCCGAGGTGCGCGGTGCGTTGATGGCGAGGGGGCGGGATCGGCGCTCGTCACGGTTTCGTCAGCCGGTAGACGCGCACGTAGTGCACCTCGAAGTCGTCCAGCCAGCGGCCGAGGAGGTAGTCACTCCCGATCTGGTAGATCTCGACCCCCTCGGGGGTCCGGATCTCCCCGAGCCAGCGCCCATCGGGATCGAAGACCGACCACTCGCGCGTCTCGGTCCCGGGTACGGGGTAGGCCTCGACCCAGAGGTTGCCTTCGGTGTCGACGAGGAGTCCGTCGAAGGCGGGGTACGTCTCGCGGTGGGTCACATCGTCCGGCTGGGAGAAGCCGGACAGATCGCGGCCCGTCTGTTCCGCGAGGGAACTCAGGCTCCGCGCCCGGCTCTCGGTGGTGCGCCGCACCTCCGACTCCAGCTCGTCCGGCGTCACGGCTCGCGGCTCGAAGGCGCGACGGATGAGGCGAAGCGGCGCGCCGTCGGGCGCGCTCGCCGTGAGCACGAAGGCCCCACTGTCGCCCTCGTAGAAGTGCTCGCCCGCGAACGCGATGTGGTGATCGCGCCCGAAGAAGACGTCGCGGTTCCCGGAGCTGGTACCTTCGCGGTAGAACACCGCCTCGGGGCCGGGCGCCGTCGTGAGGGTGTCGAGGAAGGTGCCGTCTCCGGCGAAGCGCAGGTACACCTTCGTGCGGCGGTACTCGCCGGGCTCGAGGGTCCGGAGCGCCAGCATATCCTGCCCGGGAGAGATCACCACGGAGCCGTCGGCGAAGACGCCGTGCAGCGGAGCGAAGAATTGGCCGGCTACATCGAAGGTCACGGAGCGGCCGAAGTTGCCATCGGCGTCGAAGATCGAGAGCCGCTTGGCGTTCGATTCCCACCCCCCGACCGAGTCGCCGGGCATCCGCACGATGCGGCTCAGTATGCCGAATTCGCCGGGCCCGCCACCCTGGCCGCCCGCATCCACGATGTGACGGCCGTCCGTGTCGTAGTAGCGGAGCTGTCGGGACCCGCCGTCGCCGATGACGATGCGGCCGTCGCTGAGACGCACCGCGCCGACGACGCGGTCGAGGAGGTACGCCTCCGGCCCCGTGGTCGCGCCGATCTCGAGGACCGGTTCGGGGGAGATCCTCCACGACGCCTCCGATCCCCAGGCCGGCGCGCCGCTCTCGACGATCTCGATCCCCGCGCTGTCGCGCACGATCGTGTCGGCGTCCCCCGACGGGCGGCCCTCGCCGCACGCGGCGAGGAGGAGGGACGCGGCGATCAGGGTCGGGAGCGTCGCCCACGGGGGGCGGTGGCGATCGCGCCGCCACATCCGGGGGTGGCATCCGGTATGGCGGAGGGTCAGCTCGGGCATCGGATCATTCAGCATGGAGGCTCCTCCCGTGGGCGTCCTGTCATCGACTGTGAGAAAGCGCACTGTACGCGATCCTCGTACGTTAGTGATGTGTCGCGGAAGTCCTGTGGCATTCGTGCGCCGCTGCATCCCCTCTGCCTGCGTTGCTCCTCCTCGAAATAGCGCTGCTATTCCTCGTCGTCGCGCCTTGGCAGAGCGGCGCACCGGCACCCTCGGTGCTCACAGGACTTCTGCAACACATCACTAGCACCCCGACGCCCGCTCGCGCCAGACAACAGTCCGCACTTCCCCCATCACGTCGTGCTCATCGTCTCCAGGTGCCTCCCCACATGCCCGACCACGAAGCGGTGCTCCTTCGGGGACTTCGAGGTGAAGTAGACGCGCAGACAGTAGCGCGAGTCGTAGCTGTTACCGACCGAGATATGCTCTTCGCAGATATGCACCCGGCCCGCGTCATCGGTGAATTCGTGCTGGCGGCGGATGCGCTCGGAGCTGCTCTTCGCGATCCCGCTGTGGTAGGTGAGGCCGTAGTCACCGAAGGCGGACTTGAGGCCGCGCCCCAGCTCGCCGATCTGTCGCTGGCGCGAGATCTCGGCCATGACGCCGAGGATCGTCTCGACCGTCCCCGGATCTTCGTAGTGGCTCTCCTTCGCGCTCGCCTCGGCGGAGTCGAGCACGAAGAGGTCATCGACGTACTCCGCACGCGCGCGCCGGACGATGTCGAGGATCTCGTGCGATTCGACCTTCTCTCCGGTCTGCGCTCCCTCATTCAGATCGGCGTCTTCCTCGGCCGGAAGGAGGCGCCGGATGAGGCTCGTCGCGCGATCGAGCTGCCGGCCGATCTGCCCGACATCGGTGCCCCCGAGCTTCATCCGTGTGCGCAGCTGTTCGATCTCCTCCTGCACGCCGTGCACGGTACCCGCGACGGCGTCGAGCTGCTCACGCTGCGCCTTGACCTCGTCGCGGAGGTCGGTGAGAAGAGTGAGCTGGTTCTCGACGAGGCGCACGAAGCGGTCGGGGAGGTGGAGGGTGGGTTGAGGCGTGGCGGCTGGCGCTCCGGTCGCCGCATCGCTCGTACCATTCGTCGACGCAGCCGTTGTCTCACCGGTGTCCGCCCCTTCCGCCACCTCCGCGGCCCGCGCGTCCTCCGCGGCCGCTTCGGCGTTCGCTTCCGCCTGGGCCCGCTCGAGCGCCTCGGCGGCCGCGCGCGCCTCGGCTTCCGCCTCGATCAGCGCCCGCTCGCGCTCGAAAGACGCCGGGAGGGGGAGGTCGAGCTCGACGGGCGCGCGCTGCATGAGCACCGCCCCGAACTCACTCGCGCGCATGAGCGGATCGGTGAGCCGGTCGCTCAGGAGGAGGGGGTGCGAGTGGGGATGGTCGGCCTTCGTGAAGCCCGGCAGATAGATCCGCAGCGCCCCCCAGAAGGCCGAGAGGTGCCGATCCCTGATCGTGTCGGAGAGGGTGAAGGTGTGGCTGTGGTCGGTGATGACGTGAAGCTGCGCGATCCCGAGCAACTCGCGCGCGAGCACCTCGGGATCGACCATGTAGTCCCCCTCCTCGGTCGGGCTCAGGATGGCGATCGGAGTGGTGCGCGCGGGGTCGCAGAGCTCGTCGTCGACGAGTCCCGGAATCTCGCTGTTCTCGAGCTTGACGATCCGGCTCTGGCCCCCATTCCAGCTGTAGTGGGCCCGGTCCATCAGCGCAGTCATCCACGGGGGCACGAGTTGGCCCACGCCCACGCGTCCGCGGATCGCGTCTGCCCCGTCTTCAGGACCGACACGGATCCGCAGCTTCGTCTGCGCGGCGCTCGTGCTCAACCAGAGCTGCGTGATGCACGCCCGTTTCGCGAAGGCGGGGTGTGGATGGCGCGCAAGGAGGACGCCGCCCCGGCGATCGGGATTCCAATAGAAACCGGAGCACTTCCCGCCGGGGATGACTCGCTCCTCCGATAGATCGACGGGCGCGTCATGAATCTCGGAGAGCCACCCTTCGAGCGCTTCAATGATGAGGGCGGCGGGATCGTGTCGCCCCAACGTCTGGACGCGAAAGGTTCCACCCCAGAGCGCCTCCTCGAGGGGCTGCACCGAGGCCCGTCCCCCCTCGATCGACTCGGCGAGCGCGCCCTTGATCCTCCATCCGGTATCGGTGACGACTTCGTGCTTCACTCCGTCCGTGGCCATCTCCTCATCTCCGCGTTGCGTGAAGGTGCGTGGCGCGGGCGTCGCGCCCGGATGCTCTGCACCCTACGCAATGAGAGGGGAGATCGGCCAGTAGGGATGTCTCGAGGCTCTCCCGATCGGGGCCGATCGCGATCGGCCTCCAGGCACCATGGACCGGTGCGGATCAGCCTCGACCCGCCCGCGCCCCCGGGGACGCGGACGGGCGGCGTTCGGATGGATCGGGTGCCGGCGTCAGCCGCCCGGGCGGTAGCCGATCCCGAAGGAGATGATCCAGGGGTCGATGTCGACGTCGGCCGTGACCGCACCCCCGTTGAGTGAGACGTCGGTGTCGAGGAGGAGCTTCTTGGCGTCCACATTGAACATCCACGGACTCCCCTGTGCGAAGGGGATATCGAAGCCCGCCTGAAAGGCTGCGCCCGCCGCCGTGTCGTAGTCGGCGTCGGTCACGATCGTGCCCGGCACATCCTCACTGTAGAAGATCGTGAGGTTGAGGCCGGCGCCCACATACGGTCGGATCGGTGCGTTCGGCGCGATGTGGTACTGGAGGAGGAGGGTGGGGGGGAGGAGCCAGACGCTCCCGATATCCACATCTCCGATGTCGGTGTCCTCCGCCTTCACGTCGTGTTCGGAGGTGGCCAGGATGAGCTCGAGCGCCAGATTCGGGGTGAGGAAGTACGAGATGTCGAGCTCGGGCATGAACGCTTCGTCGATGTCGACGTCCCCCCCGATCGGTGTGATCGAGGCGTCCTCGTCCGGGAAGATCCCGATCCCGCGCAGCCGGAATTGCCAGGGGCCCTGGGCTTCGAGGGGTACGGCGGAGAGTGCGAGGCCCAGCGCGACGGCCACGATGAGCGGCGTTCGAAGGGCGAGTGCGAGGGTCGAACTGCCCATGGAGATCCTCCTCGGAGTGCGGGTCTGCGGGTCGGACTCGCGGGGCGTGCCCGCGCGGTCCGCGTGTCTTCGGAGGATGGCGCGGAGGGGGCGACGGGGCTGTCGGGAGGATCCCCATTCCGGGCGTAGGGGAGGGTCGGAGGGGGTGCCGGCCTGCACGCCCGCGGGCACCCCCGGGACGTGTTCGCTTCAGACCACCTCGGCGTCGCCGCCGTGCCGCATGATCTCGCGAAGGAGCCACCTGCGGTCGTAGACGCGGTGACGCACGAGATAGCCTCCGTCGTCGAGCGGCTCGCCCGGCGCGCGTTCGGCCACCTGGCGCGCGACGCGCGGGGAGTAGCGAACCTCGACGCTCGCGGGCTCGGTACCGTCTGCTTCGAGCGCGACCTGGCCGTCGCGCACGAGGCTCGTCGGGTCGAAGTCGGGGTCGGGATCGAAGCGCGCCTCGGTCAGGCGCAGACCGAGGATGCGATCCACGCGGAAGAGGCGCTTCGCGTCGCGCCGGGGGTCACGCCCCACCACGTACCATTCGCCCTCGGCGTGCAGCAGTCGCCACGGCTCGAGGGTGCGCACCTCGGGTGCTGCCGCGCCCGGCTTGAGGTAGCCGAAGGTGATCGCGCGGCGGGTGAGGAGAGCTTCGCTGAGCGCGTCACGGATCCCCTCGGGGTCGCGCGCGAGATCGGGGAGGGCGGCGTGCAGATCGGTGGGAATCTCGGCGTCCGGCTCCGGCCGACCCACCGCGAGCGCCTCCTCGACCGACCGGCAGAGCGCCCGCGCGTCCGCGTCCTCGACCCCGTCGGCGCGCAGCGCCACCGAGAGCGCGAGGAGCTCGCCGCGTGTGAGCCGGAGCGGTCGAGTGAAGGCGCCGGGGCTGAAGATCCGCACGCGGTCGCCCTCGAGGTGCACCTGGAGGTCCTCGCTGCTCCCGCCCGAGAGGTAGTACGAGCGCTCGGTAAGCGTCTCGATGTCCTGTACGACCTGGTCGACATCGACCCCGAGCTCCCGCGCCGCCTCGTCGAGCCCCACCCCCTCCGTGCGCGTGGCGAGGGGGATGAGCTCGAGGAGCCGGAGGAGCGTTTCGATCGAGCGCGTCACGCGTCGCCCTCCGGGGCGAAGAGACTCGGGTTGAAGGCGATGACGCGCCGACGCATCGCTTCGAGCGGGGCCTGAAACGCCGCCGGCTCGAGGAGCTCGACGTCGTCGAGCTGCCCGAGGAGCCAGCGCAGGAAGGGGTCACGGCTGCGCACCGTGAACCGCCGGAGCGCGCTCCCGTCCTTCTCGCGCTCGACGAGTTCGCCCACCCCGTTGCGATCCGCCCAGAGCGAACGCGGAAAGCGGAAGCGCACGACCGCCTCGACCCCGGGCTCCTCCATCCCGGGCAGGTTCCAGGCTTCCGCACGATGCCACGCCTCGAGGTCGACCTCGGGCGGATCGAACTCGGGCGGGCCGCCTTCGCTCTCCTCCTCCGGAGGCTCGAACTCGACGATACGACTCAGGCGGAAAGTCCGCTGCTCGTCGCGCCCGCGGTCGTGACCGATCAGGTACCAGCGACTGCGTGCGTGGAGCAGCGCGTGCGGTTCGACGGCGCGCGGGGTGGGACTGTCGCGGGTGATCCCCTGATAGGTGAAGCGGACCACGTGGCGGGTCCGCACCGCGCGCGCCAGGATCGGCACGAGTCCGCGCGTCTCCGTGTCGTCGCCCGGGACGAGCACGGGGGGTGGGCCGAAGAGTTCGTCCCATCCGCCCATCGCGTCGCCCACCAGATCGAAGGTGAGCTTGCGGAAGGCGGAGCCCGCCTCGGCGTGAAAGGGGAGGGAAGGATTCTCGCGCAGGCGATGCAGCGCGCGCGCGGCGCGCAGGAGGGTGTCCGGATCGAGCGGCGCCGGCGGTGTGCTCGGAGGCCGCGGTCGTGCGCGAAGCCGAGGGGCGTCGGCGTCCTCTCCCTCCTCTCCGCCCTCCCTCGCCTCATCGATCAGGCGCAGGTAGGGGAGGTAGAAGTCGCGAGGACGCAGGCGGTAGAGCTGCTGTTCGTCGGACTCGCCGCCCGGGTTCGACACCGTCTCGAGGGGGAAGCCGAGATCGAGGAGCTCCCTCTTGTCGCGCTCGAAGGTGCGGCGCACCGACGCCTCGTCCGTGCCGGTCTCGAGGGGACGGCGATACCCGGTGACCCCCTCCCAGATCTGGGCGCGCGTCACCGGAAAGTGGTGCGCGACGAGGAAGGCGAGGAGATCGAGGAGACGGTGCGTCTTCGTCGGTTCGGCGGAGGAGCTCATCGGGAGCGCGGGGTGTGCAGGGAGGGCGGGTGTGGGCTCCGAAAAAATACCGAAGGGGTGGGACATGCAGTGCACCATCCGGTGCGCAGAATATCGCGTGCCCGGGCGTCCCGCCACCCCTGCGGTGTGGGCGCCCCGCTGTCACACCCCCCTGTCAGCTTGATCGCGATCGCCGCGGAGGGTCCGCGGTCGACGGGACGACGCATGGGAGGACCGCCGCGTGGAGCGCAGAATCGGAGAGGAGAATCCGACGAACGACGGGCCCGGCCCGTTCACCTTCCGTGCTGTCATCGGGACGCTGATCCTCGGGCTTCATCGCAAGGGGCTCATTACCGGCCCGCTGCACCGCGCGCGCTACGCCCAGCTCCTGGCGGCGTGCGAGGAGGCGCTCCACGACCCCGAGGCCTTCTGGGCCGAGATCCCCGTGGCGCTGCACGACGGCCGCACCCCGCAGCTTCGCGACCTCGACCGCGAGATCCAGCGCGCATTCCTTCACCTCTGGCGCAGGGCGGCCGTCGGTCCCGACTACGACCGGAGCGCCTGGGAGGAGCTGGAGGCGTTGATGCGACGGCGGGGGTGGCGGTGAGGGGGGGCGGACGCTCTCTTGGCACGGAGAAGAGAGTTCAGGATCCGCGTATCTCAGTACGCACATAGCGTGAGGAGTCACGCGCATGGCTGGATGGAGCCGAATCGAGGTCGAAGCGACGGTGGCTTCGTACTTCGAGATGCTGGTGATGGAGATTGGAGGCGAGACCTACAGCAAGACGGAGTACCGCCGTCGACTCGTCGCCCTCCTCGATGGGCGATCCGAGGGCGCTGTCGAGTACAAGCATCAGAATATCACGGCGATTCTGATCGAGATCGGGTTTCCGTGGATCGAGGGCTACAAGCCGAGTGGGAACTATCAGACGCTCCTGCGTGAGGTCGTTGTGGAACAGCTGGCGGCTCGCCCCGATCTCCGGGAGATCGCTCGACGTACGGTGGAACAGCCAGCTCCCGAGGACGATCTGATCATCCCCTCGGTGGACGACTTCGTGAGGTACCTGGCCGACGCACCGCAGGGGGTTCCAACCCGGACCGGTCCAGCCGGGCGTGAGCATCACAGTGATCGACCGCTCTACCGAGGCGGCGTCGACTACTTCGAACGCGAGGCACGGAATCGGAGTCTGGGAGCCGCCGGGGAGCACTTCGTGCTCAACTTCGAGACCGCGCGACTTCGGTACGCGGGGTGCAGGCGCCTCGCCGAGAAGATTGAACACACTTCGGCGGTCGAAGGTGACGCGGCCGGGTTCGATGTACGCTCGTTCGAAACGACGGGGGAGGAGCGCCTGATCGAGGTCAAGACGACGCGGTTCGGTGCGCACACACCCTTCTACGTCAGTCGCAATCAGGTCGACACCTCGAAGGACCTGGCGGATGTCTACCACCTGTATCGAGTCTTCACCTTCGAGCGCGATCCTCGGTTGTTCACACTCCAGGGGCCGCTCTCCGACATCCTGAGGCTCGAGCCTACCGAGTTCCTCGGTACGGTGCGGTAACCCTCACCCCGCCCCCCC
>JAVVEY010000007.1:0-46076 GCA_032250675.1 Longimicrobiales bacterium
CCTCACGGGCGCGCTCGTTGGCGGCCATCCGCCGGAGCCGCTCGCAGAGGTACCGGATGATGCGGCGGATCCGGCCGGTCGGCGGGCGCTCCAGCACACGCAGGACGAGATCGTGCACGAGGTCTTCGGCGTCCTGGAGGTCGTCGGAGTAGTTCCGGGCGCAGCGCAGGAGTGCCGCCCGGATGCGGGCGGAGCGCAGAAGGTCCCTCCAACGCCTCCTCCCTTCACCGGCGGGCGGCGACGCCTCGTTGCTCTTCACGGGCTCCCCCATCGGCACCACATCCGGATCGCATCATCCGGGCGGAGGGCGAGGTGGATGGCGGGGTCGCCACCCCGTGCGAGCGTGGGCATCGCGATCGTCGGCGTCATCGTGTTCCTCCGGGTAGAGTTTCATCTACGCGAGGCGCGCGAGGTGCCCGTCCGCCTGTGCGCGTGGCCCGTGCGTTCTGACAGGGGATCGATCCCTGCGGCCTCTACCCTATACGTGACACGACTTCGAAAAAGGTTTACATCGCCGCCACACTGAGCGATTCGTGATGGTGCGCGGGTCGGCACGCACCCTCCCCCCGTAACTGCCTTGTGCCCAACGAGTTACGGATGACACCGAGGGTGGAGATGACGGTCCGGCCGCCGGGCGCACCCGCCGCCAATCCGGTGGCGGGCAGGCCGCCTTGAGGTGGCGGAGTGCGGTCAGCGCAGCGCTCGCGTGAGGACGCGGTCGAAGGTCGCCGCGAAAGCCTGCTTCTCCTTCTGGCCGCGGGGAGGGGGACCTCCCGTCTCGACGCCCGTGGAACGCAGCCCGTCCATGAAGTCCCGGATCGAGAGGCGCTCGCCGATGTTTTGTGGCGTGTATTCGTCGCCCCGGGGATCGATCGTCCGCACGCCCTTCTCGACGAGCCGCGCGGCGAGCGGGATGTCGGCGGTGATCGCGAGGTCGCCGGCCTCGGCCGTCTCGGCGATGTGGTCGTCGGCGGCATCGGGGCCGCCGCCCACCCGCACCGCCTCGACGAAGTCATTGCCCGGGGGGGTGTAGAGGCGCGCGTTGGCCACGAAGAGCGCCGTCACCCCCACGCGCGCCGCGGCCCGCGCCACGATCTCCTTAACGTCATTCGGTGCCGCGTCGGCGTCGACCCAGATCTTCATGGTGCACGGTTGCGGCGCGGGAGCGCCTCAGCGCCGCCGGCCGCGTCCGTTACGCCCACGCGAGCGTCCGCGGCTCTGAGCGCCGCGCGGCGCGGATTCATCGATGTCGGACTTCGGAGGGATCGCCGTGTAGTCGAATCCCTCGAGGTGCACCCGCGGGAGCTTGGCGCCGATCGCGCGCTCGATGCGCGACATCTCCGGCTCGTCCTCGGGGGTCACGAAGGTGAAGGCGTCCCCCGTCTCGCCCGCGCGGGCGGTCCGTCCGACCCGATGGATGTAGTCTTCGGGTACGGTGGGGAGGTCGTAGTTGACGACGTGCCCGAGCTCCTCGACATCGATCCCGCGCGAGGCGACATCGGTCGCCACGAGCACTTGGAAATCGCCGGCCTGAAACCCGGCCAGCGCCTTCGTGCGCTGGTTCTGTGACCGGTTGCCGTGGATGCGCTCGGCGCTGACGCCGTGCTTGTTGAGGAGCTTGGTCAGACGGTTGGCGCCGTGCTTGGTGCGCGTGAAGACGAGCGCGTCATCCATCCCCTCGCTGCGCAGGAGCTCGACGAGAAGCGCTCCCTTCTGCGCCGCCGGGACCGGGTAGACGGTCTGCGTCACACCCGAGGCGGGCGCGGCCTTGCGCTGGAGCGCGACGGTGGCGGGGTCGGTGAGGAGCTCCCGGGTGAGCTTCTCGATCGCGGGCGGCATCGTCGCGCTGAAGAAGAGCGTCTGCTTCGGGCGCGGGACGTGCCGGAGCACGCGCTTGATATCCGGGAGGAAGCCCATGTCGAGCATCCGGTCGGCCTCGTCGAGGACGAGCACCTCGAGCCCCCGGAGCGGCGCGTTGCCCCGCTGGAAGTGGTCGAGGAGGCGCCCCGGGGTGGCGACGATCACGTCGACGCCCTGCTTGAGGGCGCGCTCCTGCGGGCCCATCCCCACGCCGCCGTGGATCGCCGCGCCGGTCAGGCGCGTGTGCCGGGCGAGGTCGTTGAAGTCCGCGAGGATCTGGAGCGCGAGCTCGCGCGTCGGTGCGAGCACGAGCGCCCGCGTCGTGCCCTTCGCGGTGTCGGCGAGTTGATCGAGTACGGGGAGGAGGAATGCGGCGGTCTTGCCCGAACCCGTCGCGGCACAGGCGAGCACGTCGCGGCCGGCGAGGGCGGGCGGAATCGCCTGCGTCTGAATGGGAGTGGGGCTCGAAAAGCCCAGATCATCGATGCCTCGAAGGAGGCTCGAGCGTAGCCCGAGGGCGGAGAAATCCAAGTTGTATCCGTTGGGTGGGTGCTCAGCAGGCCGGCCAGAAGTGCTGGCGCGATAAGCTGGCGCAGAGTCGTTCAGCGAGCGCCGGCCCCTCGATCGAGGGGCCTGAGATGTGATCCCGCAGATGGCAAGGTAGCGGAAGTGCGGGGAAAGTGTGAGGGTGGGACGATGATCGATCCGATTCAGGTGTGGCGAAACTGGCGCAGCCGGCTCGAGCTGATCGCGTCGTGGGGGCTCGCGCCCACCGATGTGGTCCTCGAGGTCGGAAGCGGGCAGAACCCCTCGCCCCGCGCCGACGTCCTCTGCGAGCGATACGTCGCGGACGGGACCGAACGCCACGACGCGCTGCCGCGCGTGGACCGCCCCCTCGTCGTCGGTGATCTCGCTCGCCTCCCCTTCGCCGACGGCGCCTTCGACTTCGTGATCTGCACCCATGTGCTCGAGCACGTCGCGGACCCCGGCGGGGCGCTCGCCGAGCTGGCGCGGGTGGCGCCGCGGGGATACGTCGAGACCCCCTCGGCCGCGTGGGAACGGATGCACTCCTTCCCCTTCCACCGGTGGTACGTCTCGGACGAGGGCGGCACGATGGTCTTTCGGGCCAAGGAGCGCCCGATCCACGACGCCGGGGCGAAGGAATGGCTGGAGGGGCTCTGCCGAGGCCGGCCGGGGCTCATGGACTGGATCTTCCAGCACGAGCGCGAACTCGGCGTGATCGTCGGCTTCGTGTGGGAGGGCCGCCAGCCCGCGCGCGTCGAAGGGACTCCGGCGCCCGAGACCGCGCCGGGGTTTTCCGGCGCCGCCGAGGCGTCGCGCGCGGAGGAGGTCGAGGTGCTGCGCCGGGCCGAGATCGCCGGGCGGCGCGCGCAGTCGCTCGCCGACGGACTCTACCGCCTCACCTCCCGTCGCCTCCGGCGAGCCTCCACCCCGCGGGTCGAGGTCGAGCGCGCGCTCGTCTGCCCGAGGTGCGGAGGGGCGCTGCGCGCCGAGGCCGCGCCGGCGCTCGTCACGGGGGGCTCGGAGGCGCTGGACCCCGGAGGCTCGGAGGCGCTCGTCTGCGCCGAGGGGCACCGGCACGATGGGGTCCGCGCGGGGGAGCGCGTGATCCCCTTCCTCCTCCCCTGACCTCGGCGTCCAGAGGGGCGCCTTCCGCTATTCCACGGCCCCGGAACCCTCGAGCAGGCGGCGGAAGGCGCCGCGAATCGAGGCCTGCACGCGGGCGTGCGAGTGCTCGGTCTCGACGCGGCGCCGGAGCGCGTCGCCCAGACGGCGTGCCTCCCCGGGATCGTCGAGCAGCTCGATCGTCGTGGCGGCCATCGCGCGCCAGTCGCGGAAGGGCACCAGGCGCCCCGTCTCGCCATCGGTGATCACCTCGGGGTGCCACTCGAAGTCGTAGGCGACCACGGGTGCCCCGGCGAGCCCCGCCTCAAGGAGCGCGTAGCCGGCGTGGGGCGCCATCATCACCCCCGCCGCCGCCATCCAGCTCTTCATCTCGGCGGCCGAGTTGACCTGCCGGATGAGGACGTCGTCGCGCGCTCCCGCCTCGCGCAGCCCGGCCTCGAAGCTCTCGCGCAGCGGGCCGGCGCCCCCGAGCACGATGAGGCGCTTGCGGGGGTAGCGCTCGCGGATCCGGAGGTAGGCGGCGAGGAGCTCGTCGCTGTACTTCACCGGATGCAGCCGCCCCACATAGAGGAGCGGAGAGGGATCGTCGATCCGGTGCCGCGCCAGGATCCCGGGGTCGGGCTCGGCCTCGTGGAAGGCCGACTCCGACCAGAGCGGGTGGACGTGGATGCGCGCGCGTGCCGCGCCGCGCTCGACGGCGTAGCGGGCGTAGTAGTCGCAGTGCGTGAGGATCAGATCGGCCGAGCGCAGCACGCGGTCGTGCACGCGAAACGCCATCGACTCGGGCATCCACTGGGCCGGCCATCGCCCCGAGACCTGCCGGGAGTTGTCGTAGTGCGACACCAGCGCCACGACGAGCGGAATCCCGAGCTCCTTCCGCACGCGGAGGCCGAGGAGCCCCGACTGGAAGGGATCGACCACCTGGACGGCATGAGGGCGAAAGTCTCGCGCGATCCGGAGGATCTCGTGGGCACCTCGCGCGAAGGCGGCAAGCTTCGCCGGACCCCCGACGCGGACGTGGGGGGTGCCCGAGATGTCCCGGACCCGCAGTCCGGGGACGGGCTCCTCGACGCGCGGGCGCGTCGTCCGGAAGAAGAGGTGTTCGACCTCATCGAAGTACCCGATCGCCGAAGTCGCCTGCAGCCGTCCGAGCGCGCTGCGCTCCACGATCGAGCTCTCCCAGTCCCCCAGCGAGAGGGTGAGGAGGCGGCGGGACACCGCGCCGGATCCGATCATCCCCCCGTCGCAGCCGGGGTGCGGTCGAGCGGATAGACGTGAACGAACTCCACCCCGACCTCGTCGCGGACGATCCCGACGAGATAGTCCCGCCCCACGTCGAGAGGAAGGAAGCGCTCAGGGAACTCGGGGAGCCGAAGGCGCCCGATGAGCCGCCCCTCGCGGTTTACGACCCTCCACACCGTCCCCTCCCGGTCCGGGATCTCCGGCGTCTCGAACCAGAGCTCGCCGTCCGGCCCTGCGATCGCATACCCCGTGGCCGCCGCGGCCTCGGCCGTCGGGGTCGCGGCGTGCTGACGCCGGAAGTCCGCGTGCATCGCCTCGGGCACCTGCGCGAGCTGTTCCTCGAGGAGTGCCTCGACCGCACCGGGCGGGATGCTCCGCTCCCGCTCGGGCCAGCGCGCGATGAGTCCGAGCGCTCCGGTCGAGGTGTAGCGCATCAGCTCGTCCTTCTGACCCGTCGCGACCCAGTACCCCGTCGAATCCCCCGCAACCACGGTGCGGGCTCCGAAGTGGGGGGTCACGATGAAGGGTCTCGGGGTCTCACCCACCTGCCCGAAGAGCGCGAGCGGCTGACTCGGGAGGCTGTCCACGCGACCGTCCGGGTGCACGAGCGCGATGTCGAGTTCCGCCATCGTGAACTCCTCGCTCATGCGAAGGAGATTCGAGGTCACAAGGAGCGACCCGTCGGGACGGGGCGCCACCGGCTCGACGTTGGGCATCGGGATGCGCGCCATCTCGCGGCCGAGATTCCCCTCGAAGTCGAAGACGGAGAGGCGCCCGTTCCGGCGGTCCCACACCGCCACGCTGTCCCCCGGCACGGCCCAGATCGGCCCCGGCGCCCCGAACTCGCCCGGTCCCTCCCCACGACGCCCCCACGCCCCGAGAAACTTTCCGTCCATCGCGAAGCGCCGAATCTCGCTCGCGCCGCCATCCGCCACGAAGAGGACCCGCTCCTCCCCCACCTCGACAATTCGGGCGCCCCCGACCCGGAAGAACTGCTCCGGTCCCTCGTCCGAGGTGCTCCCGAGGGCGAGGAGGGGCTCTCCGACCTCCCATTCCGGCGGATCGAAGTCGGCGTTGATCGCGATCGCAACGCCGGCGCTGTCACGCGTGACCAGCCCCGGTGTGCTCTCGGGAGCATCGCACGCTGTGGATGCGAGAAGGAGAGTCGTCGCGGAGAGAGCGAAGGCACGGTGATGGCGAGGGTGGCGTCTGAGGCGAATCATGGCTCCCGGGGGCAGAGGATGCGGGAATCGGGGCCTCGACGCCCCGACGGATTCCTCCGCAACATATCGCTGGCGTGCCGATTCTTGCAACGTATCCGCACACGCAGAGGCGAGCGCAGGCGCTCTCATCTCCCGACAGGCGCGCGGTGCCGACATCACCGACGCCACGCCCTCGACGACACACGTCGATCGTGCCACCTCATCTTGACCCGCCCGAATCCAGAGCCTACGTTGCATGCGTACATTGAGAATGACTCTCAATTTCGCTTCTGCCATGCTCTCTCCCGGAATCTCCGTCGTCGCACACCGTCACCCCGCCTGGACGCGCGCACCATCCGCCTTCCACGCTCGATGGGTCCCGCTCTTCCTCTTCGCGGTATGGGGGTGCGCCCCGGCACCGCAGAGCGCGTCGCCGGAGCCCTCCCCCACCCCCTCCACCCCACCGACCGTCGGACTCCTCATCATGGCGCACGGGGGGAATGAGGCATGGAATCACTCGGTCGAGGCTGCGGTGGCGGAGGCCGCACGGCGGATGCCGACCGCGCTCGCCTTCGGGATGGCGGACCCGCATACGCTTCGTGCGGGAGTCGAGTCGCTCGAGGCGCAGGGGGTCGAGCGCGCCGTGGTGGTGCGTCTCTTCCTCTCGGGCGCCTCCTTCCGCGAGCAGACGGAGTGGCTCCTCGGGATGTCGGAGGTGCGCCCCCGGCATCTGATGATCATGCGCCACGATCCGCCCGCCGGTGACGCATCGCACGCCCCGGCCGAGGTCGAGCCGATCGAGCACTCGCTCGAGCTCGTGACCCACGACCATGGGTTGCTCGACACCCGCCTGGCCGCACGCATCATGACCGAGCGCGCGACCGATCTGAGTCGCGCTCGCGCGGGCGAGAGCGTGCTCCTCCTGGCGCACGGGATGGGCGACGACGCGGAGAATGCCGCGGTGCTCGCCAACCTCGAGCGGATCGCCGAAGCGATCCGGGCCGCCGGCTTCGCGCGGGTGCGCGCCGCCACACTCCGGGAGGACTGGCCCGGGAAGCGCGAGGCAGCCCAGGCGGAGGTTCGCGCCTTCGTCGACCGCGAAGCTGCCGCCAGCCGCACCGTCCTGGTGCTTCCGGCCCGCCTCTCCGGCTTCGGGCCGTATGCCGAGGTGCTGGAGGGACTCGAGTACACCCCGGGGGATGGGCTCCTTCCCCACCCCGCGCTCGCCGACTGGATCGTGCGGACCGGTACCCGGGTGGCGTGCGAATCCGGGTGGCTCAGCAGTGAGGCGTGCGGGTAGAGGCACGCAAGTAGCGGCGCGCGGGCAGCGGCGCGTGGCCGGCGACGTCGACGGCCCCCGCGCGGGCTCCCGCGGTTGAACCATGGGGGCGGCGAATGTATTGCTCATGGTACGGGCCCCTGCGCGGCGGTGCCGGCGGGATCCGTGACGGCCTCGTCCGCTTTCACCCACTCAGACATGCGACCCGACGCCTCTCCCCCGGAGCTCGATCCAGACACGACCACACTCGAGGCGTCTCCCCCGATCGCCATCGTGTCACACCTCGCCGGCCCCAAGCGCGGAACCACCGAGCGGCTCTGTGGCGACCGCCTCACACTCGGGACGGCCGAGAGCGCGGACCTTCGGGTCGAGCGGGCGCGCACGGCGCGCGATCCAGACGAGGGCGACACGATCTTCGGCATCCTCCTGCACGAAGGCGGAACCTACCGCCTCCTCGTGCCCGGAAACGCGGCGGTATGGGTGAATGGGGAGCGCGTCCCCGACGAGCACCCCCTCGAGTCGGGAGACATCCTCGAACTCGGCCGTGGAGGGCCCGTCATCCGCTTCCGCCTCCGCCCCTCCGGCTCGCCCGCCTACAAGTCCCCCGCCGAGGCCTTCTCGGATTGCCTCGAGTGCGTGCGCACCTCCGACGAGGGGTGGATCGGCCGTACCGCGCTCCTCGGGCGGGGGCTCGCGAGCGAGTTCGGCACCCAGGTCTCTCCGCACTTCCGTCTCGGCCTCGCCGTCGTCGTGCTCGCCCTCGCGGGCACCACCGGCCTCCTCGCCAAGCGATCGCTCGACCTCGAGGCACGCTTCGAGCGCGAGATCACCGATGTGCGCGGTCTCGCCGAGCTCGCCTCCCGGAACCGCGGTGAGGCGAGCGACCTCGAGGGCATCGAACGCCTCCGCGCGGAACTCCAGACCGTCCTCGACAGCACCGCCCGTCGACTCGCCCAGCTCGAATCACGCTCGGAAGTCACGCGTGAAGCGGTGCAGCGCACGATGGCGTCGACCCTCTTCATCCAGGGCTCCTACCGCTTCCGCGATCCGGACTCGGGGCTCCCGCTGCGTCACCGCCTCGGCGTCGGTGGACGCCCGGTCATCTCGGCCTCGGGGGCACCCTCGCTGACGCTTACGGGGAGGGGGCCCGTCTTCGAGGTGTTCTATACGGGGACCGCCTTCGTCGTCTCCGCCGAGGAGGGTCTGCTCGTGTCGAATCGTCACGTGGCGCTTCCGTGGGAATTCGACCGCGCAGCGACGCAACTCGTCTCAGGGGGACTCGAAGGCGAGATGTCACGAATCCAGGCGTGGATCCCCGGCCACCCCGACCCCCTCGAACTCGATCTCGTCGGAGCCGCCGAGGACGACGACATCGCACTCTTCCGTACCGATCGGCTTCCCCCGGGCACGGAGGCGCTCGAGTTCACCTCGAAGAGTCCCGTCCCCGGAGAAGAGATCCTCGTCATCGGCTACCCCCTCGGGATCCGGGCTCTCGCCGTGCGCGCCGCGCCCGATCTCATGCGTCGACTCGCGGCGAGCGGAGACACGACCTTCTGGGATGTGGCGGCCGCCCTCGCGCGGGAGAATGCGGTGCTCCCACTCGCCACGCGGGGGATCGTCGGTCAGGTGGGCAGCCAGTCGGTGGTGTACGACGCCGAGACCACGCACGGCGGGAGTGGGGGACCGGTGGTCACGCTCGACGGCTTCGTCGTCGCGGTCAACGCCGCGATCGCCCCCGACTTCGGGGGCTCGAACCTGGGCGTGCCCGCCGACCGCGTCATCGATCTCCTCGCGCGGTACCGCTCGGCTACCCTTCCTGATGCTGATACACCGCCATCCCGAGTTCCTGAATGTACGGCGGCGGCAACGTCCGCGACGGACCGATCCGCATGTTCCTCCAATCGCTGAGGGTCACGTCGTTCCTGGCAGAGTCGCGATTGGCGAAGTCGCGATCGCTGTAGCGCGGCGAGGGGCCCCGCCCTACCTGCGCCGCTGCAGCACGCCATTCCGGAGCGCGCGCGTCTCGCCCACCACGATCACCGCCTCGGGATCCCAGGTGTGCGCCACCCCCTCCAGCTCGGTGAGGCGCTTCCTGCGCACGACGGAGATGACCATCTCCATCCGTCCTTCGCGCCCCTGCCCCAGGAACTCCGTCGCGCCGAACCCCTGATCGCGCAGCGCGTCGGCGACCTCGATCCCCGAGCGCGTCAGGATGAAGGTGCTGAGGAGCCCCATCCCGAGCTTGCCCTCCACGATCATCCCGACGTGGTTGCCCGCCGCGAAGCCGAGCGCATAGGCGAGCACCATCCACGGGCTGGTGTCGAGGACCGAGATCACGCTGCTTACCACAAGGAGCCACGAGAGCGACTCGAAGAAGGCGATCAACGGGACCCACCCGCGGGTCCCCCGCGCCATCAGGATGGTGCGGACGGTGGCGAGGGGCACGTCGATGAGACGCGCCGAAAAGACGAGGAGAGGACCGATCGGCCCCATGAGGAGAGCTTCCATCGGGAGTGCAGCCGGAGGTGGGAACCGCGTGCGTCGAGATCCTCAAGATGACGCGTGAGCGGCGATCCTCAATCCCGGGGCTTCCGACCCACCGCCGTCATGAGACCCCGGAGCCAGTTGATCCTGTAGCGATCGACGCGGACTCCGGTGAACCCGGCCTCCTGAACGAATCGGAGGCCGCGAGCGCTTCGAGGAGTACGCCGGTACCGCATCCCACGTCGAGGAGGTGCTCTTCGGCGTGGAGCTCGAGCCGGCGCAGCGTCTCGCGTACCGTCGCCTCGATGTAGAACGACCAACGCGCGTCGTAGCGCGGCGCCAGCTCACCGTACTGCGCGATGATGTCGTTCCCATCCGTCGAGGGCATCGGACGCCCTTCGGCGTCCCCTACTGCACCGCGTTGATCATGTCGAAGATCGGGAGGTACATCGCGACGATCATCCCGCCAACGACGACACCGAGCACGACGATCATGATCGGCTCGAGCGCGGAGAGGAGCGCTTCGACGGCGGTGTCGACCTCGTCGTCGTAGAAGTCGGCGATCTTGGAGAGCATCTCGTCCAGCCCACCGGTCTGCTCGCCGACGTTGATCATCTGCACGACCATCGGTGGGAAGACGCCCGACTCCTTGAGCGGCCCGGAGATCGTCTCACCCCCGGCGATCGAGGCGCGCGATCCCATGACGGCGTCGTGGATGACGCGGTTGCCCGAGGTCTTGGCGGTGATCTCGAGCCCTTCGAGGATCGACACCCCCGACGAGACGAGTGTGCCGAGGGTGCGCGTGAAGCGCGCCACGGCCGCCTTGCGCTGCAGATCACCGAGGATCGGCATCGCGAGGAGGAGGCGGTCGATCGCGAGCTGTCCACCGTCGGTGCCGTAGGTGTACCGGATCCCGAAGAAGAGCGCGATCACACCGATGAGGCACGCCCACCAGTATCCCTGGAGGAAGGCCGACATCGCGATGACGATGCGGGTCGGGAGGGGGAGCGGGATCCCCGCCGAATCGAACATCGTCTGGAAGGTCGGGATCACGAAGACGAGGAGGATCACGACGGCGGCTCCGGCGACGCTGAAGATCACGGCGGGATAGATCATCGCACCCTTGATCTTCCGCACGAGGGCATCGTTCTTCTCGAGGAAGGTCGCGAGCCGGAGGAGGATCGTGTCCAGAATCCCCCCGGCCTCACCGGCGGCGACCATATTCACGTAGAGCTCGGTGAAGACCTTCGGGTGCCGGCCCATCGCGTCGGCGAGGGTGTTCCCCGACTCGACGTCGTAGAGTACCTCCTGGATCACCTTCCGGAGGTGGTCGTTCTCGGTCTGTTCGGCCAGGATGTCCAGCGACTGCACCAGGGGGAGGCCGGAGTTGATCATCGTGGCGAACTGCCGCGTGAAGATGACGATGTCGCGCATCGACACCCCGGTACCGAAGGTGAGGTTGATCCCCTTCGGCTTCTCCCGGACCGATACCGGGATCATCTTCCGCTTGTTCAGATACCGGAGGACCTCGTCCTTGGAGGCGAGGTCCACCTCGCCACTCTGAATCTCCCCGCCGGTGGCGGGACGCGCGCTGTAGACAAAGACGGGCATGGGTCAGTCGATCCGGTTCGAGCTCGGGTGGGCGGTCGGGGTGAGCGTCACTTTCCGGGAGCCGGCTCACCCACGGCGCGCAACATCTCCTGAGGGTCGGGCGAACGCTTCAGGGCCTCTTCGAGCGACACCTCTCCCTTCATGTACAACACCTGCAGGGCGTCATTCATCGTCTGCATTCCGTGCTTCTTGCCCGCCTGCATGAGCGAGTAGATCTGGTGGATCTTCTCGTCACGGATGACGGCCCGGATGGCGGGGGTGCAGATCATGACCTCGGTGGCGGCGACTCTCCCCTTCCCCTTGGCCTTCGGCAGAAGCGTCTGCGTCACGACCCCTTCGAGCACGAAGGCGAGCTGCGCGCGCACCTGTGCCTGCTGATGCGAGGGGAAGGCGTCCACGATGCGGTTGATCGACTCGGCGGCGGAGTTCGTGTGCAGCGTGGCGAGCACGAGGTGCCCCGTCTCGGCGATCGTGAGCGCCGCGCTGATCGTCTCGAGGTCCCGCATCTCGCCGATCAGGATCACATCCGGGTCCTGCCGGAGCGCGTACTTGAGCGCGGCCGAGAACGACTTCGTGTCGGCCCCGACCTCGCGCTGGTTCACCACGCAGTTCTGGTGGCGGTGGATGAACTCGATCGGGTCCTCGATCGTGATGATGTGTCCCTTCCGCTCGTGGTTGATCTTGTCGACCATCGCGGCGAGCGTCGTCGACTTCCCCGACCCCGTGGGACCGGTCACGAGCACGAGCCCGCGCGGCCGCTCGGCGAGCGTGTTGAGAATCGGGGGCAGACCGAGTGAGTCGATCGAATGAATCTCGTAGGGGATCTGCCGGATCGCCATCGCCACGCACCCGCGCTGCTTGTAGACGTTGCCGCGGAAGCGCGAGAGGTTCTGGACGCCGAAGGAGAAATCGAGTTCGTCCTCGGTCTCGAAGCGTTTCTTCTGATTCTCGGTGAGGATCGAGTACGCGAGTGCGAGGGTGTCCTTGGGCGCGAGCGGCTTCGGAAACGACGAACTCTGGAGGTCTCCATCCACCCGGAACTTGGGCCTCTCTCCGACCGTGAAGTGCAGATCGGAGGCCCCCTTGGTGACCATCTCCTGGAGGAGGCTTCGAAGACTGAGTTCCGGTCCCTTCGGCGGCTGCGCGGCAGGCTGGGTGGAAGGTGCCGGGTTCGTCGATCCGGGTTGCGCGGTCATTCGTGAGGCATTCCTGAATGGGTGGGAGGCCGTCGGAGCATCAGTCCGCGACCGAGGTTTCCTTGACGACCTGTTCGAGCGTGGTGATCCCGCGCTCCGCCTTCTTGAGACCGTCCTCGCGCAGCGTGAGCATCCCCTCGGATCGCGCGAGCTCCCGAAGTTCGTCGGTGCTCGCCTCGGCCATGATCGCCTTCCGGAGAGCGGGAGACATCGCCATGACCTCGTAGAGCCCCTGGCGGCCCCTGTACCCCGTCCCGCCACACGCATCGCATCCGGCACCCTTCATCAGGTGGCCCCGGTGCTCTTCGAGCCACTCCCTGGGGATCTTCGCATAGGTGAGCCACTCCTCCTCGTACTCCGCGTGCACCTTGCAGTGCTCACAGATACGACGGAGGAGGCGCTGCGCGGTGAGGAGGTTGAGAGCAGAAGCGACATTGAAGGGCTCGAGCCCCATATCGATCAGGCGGGTGATCGTCGAGGGACAGTCGTTGGTGTGCAGGGTGGAGAGCACGAGGTGCCCGGTGAGCGCCGCCTTGACGGCGATCCCACCGGTCTCGATATCCCGGATCTCACCGACCATGATGATATTCGGGTCCTGCCGCAGGAAGGCCTTGAGCGCCTTGGCGAAGGACATCCCGATCTCGGTGCGCACGAGCACCTGATTGATCCCGTGCAGATTGTACTCGACCGGGTCTTCGGCGGTCATGATGTTGGTGTCGATCGTGTTGATCTTCGAGAGCGCCGAGTAGAGCGTCGTCGTCTTTCCGGACCCGGTGGGGCCGGTCACGAGGACCATCCCGTACGGCTGTGCGATCGCGTTGAAGAAGTCCTTCTCGGCCTTCGGCTCGAAGCCGAACGATCCCAGATCGAAGGTGAGATTGGCCTTGTCGAGGATCCGCATCACGATCTTCTCGCCGAAGATCACCGGCAGCGTCGACACACGAAAATCGACCACCTTCTTCTTCATGCGCAGCTTGATGCGTCCGTCCTGCGGGATGCGTCGTTCGGCGATATTCAGGTCGGCGAGGATCTTGATGCGTGACGTGATCGCGGCCTTCATCTTCATCGGCGGCTTCATCACCTCCTGGAGCGCGCCGTCGATCCGGTACCGGACGCGGATCTCCCTCTCGAAGGGCTCGATGTGGATATCCGAGACGCCGCGATTCACCGCATCGGTGAGGAGTCCATTGATGAATTTCACGACCGGGGCGTTGTCGACCTCGGCCTGGAGCGCGGCGACCGACACATCCTCTTCCTCTTCTTCGACAAACTCGAGGTCGTCCTCGTCGAGGAGGTCGTCGAGGATATCCCCCATGAAGTCGGTCACTTCCTCCTTGTAGTACTCCTCCAGATGCTTGCGGAGGGTGTACTCACCGACGATCACCGGTTCGATGTCGAGCCGCGTGAGGAAGCGCAGGTCGTTGAGGGCGGAGTCGTCGGTGGGATTGACCATCGCCACCGTCAACTTGCGCCCGACCTTGCGGAGCGGGAGGACGAGGTGCTTCATCGCGACCTCCCCCGTGATCGTCTTGAGCACCTTCTGGGGCACCTCGACCTTGTCGAGATCGACGGCGGGCACGCGATACTGCTTGGCCAGCATCTGCGTGAGTTCCTTCTCGGCCACCAGCTCGAGCTTGACCAGGGCGAACCCGAGGCGCGTACGCGTGGCACGCGCCTCCCGGAGCCCCTCGACGAGCTGCTCTTCGGTGATCAGGCCTTCCCGGACGAAGAGGTCTCCGAGTCGATCCTGGACATTTGTGGCCATGCGGCAACCCTCCAGGGGTGTGGGATCGATGGAGTACGTGTGCTCGATCCCGGAAACCACAGAATACGCCTCACGGACCCCGCCGTACAGGCGACGAGCTGGCCGGCGGAGCGGACGGATCTCTTGGGCCCGAACGTAGGCGATAGAGGCGCGCCGTGGCAAGGCATCGGCACGCCCCCGTCACCTCACTTCCACGAGCGCGCGCAGCCGGTCGAGTGTGGCGGGCCCGATCCCCGACACCCGGACGAGGTCATCGACATGGGTGTAGGGGCCGTTGCGGGCGCGGTCGTCCACGATCCGTTGCGCCAGCGCGGGGCCGACGCCCGGAAGTGTCTCCAGGATCCCGGAGTCCGCCCGATTGAGGTCGATCCGGGTCACCGTCGAGGGGGCTCCTCCGCCTGCCCCGAGTACCGCGCGTGCGCGCCCGCCGCCACCCCTCCCCGACTCCGGTGCGGGCGCGCGGAGACCCGATGGGACCGCCCCCCCGGGAAGTGCGAGGTGCGGGGCGATCTTCTCGATCGTCGACGGTCCGATCCCCCGCACACGCCCGAGATCGGCGACCGTGCGGAAGGGAGCCTCGGCCCGCGCGGCCACGATCGCCCGGGCGGTCGCCGGGCCGATCCCCGGAAGCCGGTCCATTTCGGCGGCGTCCGCGCGGTTCGGATCGATCCGCTCGCCGGCCTCGAGGGGGGTCGCGCGACGGTCCGCATCCGCCCGCAGCGCGCGCACCGTGTCGACGGCGGCCGCCACATCGCGCTCCACACCGGGGGCGGGCACGACGGTCCTCTGCTGCCAGACGGATCGGACGCCGGCGGCGACAGCGAGCACGACGAGCATGCGGGTCCAGGCGTGGCGTTCCTCGGGGGTCATGCCTCGACGATCCGGGGAGGGACGGGGCGAGGGGATGGCGCGATCGGCCCGGGGGGCAGCAGCTTGGAGAACCACGTCGCCCACCGCGTGTACCACTTCGCGATCGAAGGGTGTTGAATTACTCCGGCGATCCACGCGATCCCCGCTCGCAGTCATCCCGACCGCAATCATGAAGATCCTCTCTCGCCACATCGTGCGGGCCATGCTCGGCCCCTTCTTCTTCGCGCTCTCGGCGCTGACGGGGATCCTCTTCCTGAACGCCGTGGCGAGCCAGATGGACAACCTGAGCGGGAAGGGGCTCGGATGGGACGTCATCCTCGAGTTCCTCCTCCTCACCCTCCCGCATACCCTCGCGCTCACCCTCCCGATGGCCGTCCTGGTCGCGGTGCTCCAGGCGTGCAGCGAGATGACCGCGGCCAATGAGCTCACCGCGATGAAGGCGGGAGGCGTATCGCCGTGGAGGATCATGCGCCCGCTTCTCGGGCTGGGGATCATGGCGGCCGCCACCGTCTGGGTCTTCAACGACCAGATCCTCCCGGAGGCGAACCACCGCCTCAAGAATCTGCTCCAGGACATCAACCGCAAGAGTCCGACCTTCGTCCTGCGGGAACAGGCGGTCAATCGGCTCGAATCGGGCCTCGACCGGAAGACCTTCGACCTCGTCGCGGCGAAGATCGACAACCAGACGTCGATGCTGCACGACGTCCGGGTCGTCGATCAGAACAACCCCCGGAGGCACACCGTGACGTGGGCGGACTCGGCACGAATCGCCCTCTCGGAGAACCGTGTCGACCTCCAGATGGTCCTCTACGACGGGATCTCCTTCCAGACGAATGAGTACGACCCGTCTCAGTTCGAGCGAACCGAGTTCGAGGCGCAGCAACTTCAGTTCGAGGGGATCGGCGACGAGTTCGAACGAGGGACGAGCGCGCAGCGTACCGAACGCGAGCTCACCGTCGCCTACCTCCAGGAGCGGGCCCGCACCGAGGATCAGCGCCGGGAGGAGCTCGTCGAGTCGGTTCGACTCGCCAATATCGAGGCGGTGCGGGGTGCCCTCGGCCTCCCTCTCCGCGACAGCGCCCTCGTCGCGGGGCTCGAGGGTACGGAGCGCGTGATCTCGATCGCCATCGGAATCTCCCGCCAGAATCCCTCGGAAGAGACCTCTCCCCTCGCGACCTTCGACCGCCTCACCTCGTCGATCCGCGGCACGACGCAGAACTCGATCGGGGCCGTGCAGCTGCGGCGGAATACCGCACGCCGGCTGCGCGTCGAGGTGCACAAGAAGGGAGCCCTCGCCTTCGCGTGCATCGTATTCGTGATTCTCGGCACCCCGCTCGCAGCTCGCGTCCCGACCGGGGGCCTCGGCCTCGTGATCGGGGCATCGACCGCGATCTTCTCGGTCTACTACATCGGATTGATCGGTGGAGAGAATCTCGCCGACGCCGGTCGCGTGCCCCCCGTGGTCGCGATGTGGGGGACGAATCTGATCTTCCTCGCCATCGGAGCGTGGCTCTTCAGCCGGATGGGGAACGAGACCTCCACCACGCGAGGCGGCGGACTCGAAGAGATCGGGTGGCGCCTGCGTCGCCCGCTTCGTGCTCTCCGTGCCCGGAGGTCGCGCGTGGAGGGAGGATCGGCGTGATCCGGCGTCTCGACCGCTATGTCTTCGGGACCTTCACCCGCCTCTTCGTCCTCACGATGCTCGCGGTGGCTCCGCTCTTCATGCTCGGAGACCTGACCGACAACATCGACGACTACCTCGCCCGCGAGCAGGTCGGAGTCCGGGAGGTGGTGCTCGGATACCTCTATTCGCTTCCGCAGTGGCTCCAGTGGTCCCTCCCGATCGCGTCCCTCGTGGCCGCCGTCTTCACCGTGAACCGGATGACGGTGCACCACGAGGTGCTGGCGGCCAAGGCGGGTGGCGTGTCCTTCTACCGGCTCTTCGCCCCCGTGCTCGTCGTCGGCGTGATCGTGACGGGGGTCGGGCTCGTCGTCGCCGACTGGATTCCGCGTACCAATCGTGTCGCCACGGATCTCCTCCAGAATCGCCGCACCTACGGGATGTTCCTGAACGACTTCAGCTTCCGGACCGAAAGCGGGATGCTCCTCTCGGCCCGACGGCTGAATGTTGCGGAGGGGAAGCTCGCGCGAGCCACCCTCACCGGTAACGCGAAAGGAGGACGTATCCATATCGATGCCGCCACCGGCGATTTCACTCCACTGGCGGGGTGGGTCTTCCACGACGGCAGACTCCGGTGGGTGAGTGATGACGGCCGGGAGACGACACAGCAGTTCAGGCGGATGCGCGTGCCGGCGCTGACCGAGCATCCCCGGGACTTCCTCAGTATCGAACTCGAAGCCGAGGAGATGACACGCGCGGAGATCGACCGGCAGGTCGGGATCATCGAGCGCTCGGGTGGCGAACCTCACAAGCTCCGCGTCGAGGCCGCGCACCGTGCATCGATCCCCGTGGCGACCCTCGTGATCATCCTCTTCGGTGCCCCCCTCGCCACGACGTCGAATCGTGGGGGTGCGGCGTTCGGGGTCGGGGTCGCCCTCGGATCGCTGATCCTCTACATCATGATCCTCAACACCTCGTCGGCGATGGGGAGCGCGGGGCTCATCGGCCCGCACGTCGCCGCGTGGGTACCGAATCTCATCTTTCTCGTTCTCGGGCTCGCCTTTCTGACCCGCGTGCGCACCTAGAAGGGTGTCGCCTGGAAGGGTGTCGCCGTCCTGGTCGTGTGTCGCCGTGATGTGGCGCCCCGGTGATCCTCAGCCACCCGCACCGCTTCCGGCGAGGGAGCGCGCGAACCCCGGGTCGAGGCGTCCCTCGGCAACCGCCTGGACGGGACCGCGCAGAGTGACGTCGAGATCGGGGCCCACCGTGACGTGAAGCGTGCCCCCGGGCATCCGGACCTCGATCGGGCCGGGAGCGAGCCGTTCGGTCGCGACCGCCGACACCGCCACCGCGCAGGCACTCGTACCCGACGCGGAGGTGCGCCCCACACCCCGCTCCCAGATCTCGATCGCCATCCCGTGGTCATCGAGGTCTCGCACCACCTGGAGATTCACGCCGTCCGGGAAGAGCGCCGAACCGGAGAGGACGGGACCCACCTCGTCGATCTGAGCATCGGCGGCCCAGACGACGAGGTGCGGATTCCCCACCGTCACCGGGACCGCCTCGAGTGCGACGAGATCCTCGGGGAGATCCCGGAGCCCACGCCCCCACTCTCCGACCGCCAGGGTGGCCCGTCCCATCTCCACACTCACATCGAAGTGCCCCGCATCGGCATCGATCGCGTGCACCTGCAGGGTGATCGGGTCTCCGCCGATCTCCACCCGGAAGGGGTCGTGTTCGATCCATCCGATCCGGTGGAGGAAGCTCGCGACGATGCGGAGCCCATTCCCACTCCTCTCGAAGCCGGAGCCGTCCGGATTGAAGCCGCGCAGCTCGAAGGGTTCGTCGCGCGTCGTGACCACGATGAGGCCGTCCGCCCCGACCCCGGATGTGCGGTGGCATACGCGCCTGATCGCCTCGGGTGAGGCGATCCACCGCGAGACGTCGTCGTACGGACCCCAGGCGGCGTCCCCCCGGGTGACGAGGTAGTCGTTCCCGAGGCCGTGGGCGAGGTACCAGTCGAGGCCGACGCTGGGCGGCGGTCCGAAATCGAGCGCGTGCGGGGTTTCTGGAAAAGCCATCTCCGAAGATACCTCGTACGCCCGTCTCGCGTGGAGGGGTGGACCGCTGCCCCACCCCGAGGGTATCTTCACGTCAACAACCGAGACGGGGCGATTTGCAGCATATTGCGGCCCGCTTCGACGTGATCGAACGTCGAGCGAACGTGCTAAAAAGCTACTCGCCCCGGCATGCGTCTCTGCCGGGGCTTTTCCATTTGGAGGTACGGTGGGCAGGAGTACCGAGCGTCGGGATGCTCTTCTCGACGCGACCCGTGAGCGCATCCTCGTGCTCGACGGAGCGATGGGCACGGTGATCCAGGGGTATCAGCTCGACGAAGAAGGGTTTCGCGGTGAGCGTTTCAGCGCACATCCGGAGCCACTCGCCGGCGCGAACGATCTCCTCACCCTCTCGCAACCCGCCCTCCTTCGCGAGATCCACGAGGCGTATCTCGAAGCGGGCGCCGACCTGATCGAGACGAACACCTTCAACGCGCAGCGGGTCTCGCTCGCCGACTACGGGCTCGAGGACCTCGCCCGCGAGCTCAACCGGGCCGCAGCCACCCTCGCACGGGAGGCGGCCGAGGCGTGGACCGAACGCACCCCCGATCGCCCGCGCGGCGTGATCGGTGTGCTCGGCCCCACGAACCGCACGGCATCGATGTCCCCCGACGTCAACGACCCGGGGATGCGCGGCGTGACCTTCGACGAGCTCGTCTCCGCCTACCGCGAGCAGACCGAGGGCCTCCTCGACGGCGGGGTCGACTTCCTCATGGTCGAGACCGCCTTCGACACCCTCAACGCGAAGGCCGCGCTCTTCGCGATCTCCGAGGCACTTGAAGCGCGCGACGACGATCGGGTGGCGAACGGCACCCCGGTCTTCGTCTCGGGAACGATCACCGACCGCTCGGGACGGACGCTGACGGGGCAGACCCCCGAAGCCTTCTGGCACTCGATCGCGCATGGGGTCGCGGCGGCCTTTCCCGGGGGCAGGGTCCCGTGGCGAGAGCGTCGTCCCGACCTCGACCCGCACATCGGCCTGCTCGGTGTGGGATTCAACTGCGCACTCGGGCCCGAACAGCTTCGCCCGCACGTCGAGACGCTCTCGAACCTGGCGGGGTGCCTCGTTACGGCCCACCCGAACGCAGGGCTCCCCGATGCGATGGGAGAGTACGACGAGACGCCCGACGCGATGGCGGCGGCGGCGCGTGACTGGGCCGAGGCCGGCTTCGTCAACGTGATCGGAGGATGCTGTGGCACGACGCCCGAACATGTGCGCGCGATCGCTGCGGCGGTGTCGGGGGTGTCCCCCCGGGCGATTCCCTCGCCCCCGGGGCAGCTCCATGGTCCGACCCGCCTCTCCGGGCTGGACGCGCTCGTCATCGACGACGACTCCCTCCTCGTCAACGTCGGTGAACGCACGAATGTCACCGGATCGCGCCGCTTTCGCCGGCTCATCGAGGCGGGAGACTACGCCGAGGCGCTCACCGTGGCGATCGAACAGGTCGAGGGGGGCGCACAGATCCTCGATGTGAATATGGACGAGGGGCTCCTCGACTCGGTCGCCGCGATGCGCCGCTTCCTGAATCTCCTCGCATCCGAGCCCGAGATCGCGCGGGTCCCGATCATGATCGACTCCTCCCGCTGGGAGGTGATCGACGCGGGACTCCGGTGCGTGCAGGGAAAGGGGGTCGTGAACTCGATCTCTCTCAAGGATGGTGAGGCGGCCTTCCGTGAGCGGGCGCGCGCGGTCCGGCGCCATGGGGCGGCGGTGATCGTGATGTGCTTCGACGAAGAGGGACAGGCCGACAGCGTGGAGCGGCGCGTCTCGATCGCGGAGCGCGCGATCCGGATCCTCGTCGAGGAAGCAGGATTTCCGCCGAGCGATCTCATCATCGACCCGAACATCTTCGCCGTCGCCACCGGGATCCCGGAGCACGACCGCTACGCCCTCGACTTCATCGAGGCCACGCGCCGCATTCGCGAACGGTGGCCCGGCGTGCGCGTGAGCGGAGGGCTCAGCAACCTCTCCTTCTCCTTCCGCGGATCACCGCCCGTACGCGAAGCGATGCACGCGGCCTTCCTCTACCGGGCCACGCGCGCGGGGCTCGCGATGGCGATCGTCGACGCCTCCCGGCTCCCCATCTACGACGAGATCCCCGACGAGCTGCGCGAAGCGGTCGAGGATGTGCTCTGGATGCGGCGTCCCGGTGCGACCGAGCGCCTCACCGCGCTCGCCGAGGAACGGACGGAGAGCGGGGAGCCGCAGCACGATCCGGAGGCGCTCGCATGGCGTGAGGCGAGCCCGGCGGAGCGGATCCGGCACGCCCTCGTGCGCGGGATCGATGCCTGGATCGTCGAGGATGTCGAGGAGGCCCGCCGCGAGACGGATCGAGCCCTCGACGTCATCGAGGGCCCCCTCATGGATGCGATGAATCGGGTGGGCGACCTCTTCGGGGATGGACGGATGTTTCTCCCGCAGGTGGTCAAGAGCGCGCGGGTGATGAAGAAGGCGGTCGCGCATCTCGTGCCCTTCATCGAGGCGCAGGGAGGGGAGACTCACTCCACCGCCGGCACGATCCTCCTCGCCACCGTAAAGGGAGACGTGCATGATATCGGCAAGAACATCGTCGGCGTCGTTCTCCAGTGCAACGGATACCGCGTGATCGACCTCGGCGTCATGGTCTCCGCGGAGCGCATCCTCGAAGAGGCGAAGAGCGAGCGCGTCGACGCGATCGGCCTCTCGGGTCTCATCACGCCCTCGCTCGACGAGATGGTGCATGTGGCGGCCGAGATGGAGCGCACGGGAGTCGACCTCCCCCTCCTGATCGGGGGGGCGACGACCTCGCCCACCCACACCGCCGTCAAGATCGCCCCGGCGTACCGACGCGCTCCCACGGTGCATGTGACCGATGCGTCCCGCGCGGTGAGGACGGTGGGACGCGCGCTCGACGAGGGGACGCGAGACCGATGGTGGCGTGAAGTCGAGACCGGGCATGACGAGCTGCGCGTACGTTGGGAAGAGCGGGCCGCGCGCCGCGAGCTCGATCCGATCGAAGCGGCCCGGGCGAGGGGGGCTCCGGTCGACGAGCCCTCCCCCGCCCCCCGCGCGCCCGGGGTGGGCGCACGCGCCCCGGTGCCGCTCGGGGTGATCGCGCCCTACATCGACTGGACCCCCTTCTTTCGCGCATGGGAGCTCCGCGGGCGGTGGCCCGATCTTCTCGATGATCCGGTCGTGGGCGAGGAGGCGAAGCGACTCCACCACGATGCGCTCGCGATGCTCGGGCGATGGATGGCTCAGGGCACGATCGAGGCGCGCGCGGGATGGGGGATCTGGCCGGCGGCGCGGGAGGGGGACGATGTGCTCGTCTGGCCCGAGGGGATCGGGGAGGGGGGGCACGCCTCGGGTGACCCGGAGCGCATCCCCTTCCTGCGCCAGCAGTTCGTCGGGGCGAAGCGCACTGCGGCGTGCCTCGCCGACTGGATCGCTCCGCCCGACGCGGCGGGGCGCCCGAGGGACTGGTTCGGTGCCTTCGCGGTGACGGCCGGGGTGGGACTCGCGGCGGAGGTGCAGCGCCTCGAGGCGGAGCATGACACCTACGGGTCGATCCTGGCGCGCTCGCTCGCCGACCGTCTGGCCGAAGCGGCAGCCGAGTGGCTCCACGAGCGCATCCGTGTCGAGCAGTGGGGGTACGCGCCGGACGAGTCGTTCGAGCCGGGTGAACTCATCCGCGAGACGTACCGCGGAATCCGGCCGGCTCCCGGATACCCGGCCTGCCCCGACCACCTCGCCAAGCGCCACATCTTCGACCTCCTCGACGCACCCTCCCTCGGGATGTCGCTCACCGAATCGTGCGCGATCCTCCCCACCGCCTCGGTGGTGGGGTGGTACTTCGCGCACCCCGAGGCCCGCTACTTCGGGGTCGGACGGATCGACGAGGATCAGCTCCGTGACTGGGCGCGCCGCGCGGGGATGACGAAGACGGAGGCGGAACGGTGGCTCGCACCCAACCTCGGGTACACCCCGGAGGCGGCCGAATGACGGGCGGAGAGGCGAGACACACGCCCTTCACCCTTCGCGATCGCATCACCGACGAACGCATCCACATCGTGGACGGGGCGATCGGGTCGGTGCTCTACGAGCGCGGCGTCTTCCTGAACATCTGCTACGACGCCCTCGTTCTCGAAGAACCCGCACTCGTGCGTAGCATCCACGACGACTACGTCGCGGCCGGCGCCGAAATCCTCGAAACGAACACCTTCGGCGCGAATCCCGTCAAACTCTCCGCGCACGGACTCGACGACCGCACCGAGGAGATCAATCATGCCGCCGTCCGGCTGGCGCGGGAGGCGGCGGGAGGGCGCGCTCATGTGGTCGGGGCGGTCGGCCCGCTCGGGGTGCGGCTGGAACCGTGGGGGCCCACGAGCGTCACCGAAGCTGGCGAACACTTCGCGCGGCAGATCGATGCGCTCCTCGAGGCCGGCGCCGACGGGATCATGCTCGAGACCTTCGCCGACCTCCACGAGCTCGAGACCGCGCTCGCGACCGCACGCATGCGCACCGAGCTGCCGATCTTCGCCCAGATCACCGTCGGGTCCGACGGGCGCACCCCCTTCGGGACCGACGCGGTTGACGCCGCGCGCGTCCTGGCGAAGCTCGGAGCCGACGTGGTCGGGCTCAACTGCTCGGTCGGCCCCGCCGGGATGCTCGAGGCGATCGAACGGATCGCCGACGCCGTCGACCTCCCCCTCTCCGCGCTCCCGAATGCGGGACTCCCGCGCGAGGTCGGCGATCGCAAGATGTACCTCGCGAGCCCGGAGTACATGGCCCGCTACGGACGTCGACTCGTCGAGCTCGGGGTTCGCTTCGTGGGCGGGTGCTGCGGGACGACCCCCGAACACACCCGCCAGCTCGCCCGCGTGGTGCGTGGCATGCAACCCCGCCATCCCCCCCCGCGCGTCGAGGCGTTGGAGGCGAGAGACGAGGCGCCGGACCCGATCCCCCTCGCGGTTCGCTCGGGGCTGGGCGCCGCCCTCGCCTCGGGCCGCTTCGTGCGCAGCCTCGAGATCCTCCCCCCGCGGGGGTGGACCACCGACGTGCTCCTCGCCCGCGCCTGCGAAGCCGCGGCACACGGAGCGGATGTCGTGACGCTGGTCGACGCACCCCGGGGCCGGAGTCGGATGGCCGCTCTGCACGCCGCGAGCCTCGTACAGCGAGAGACGGGGGTCGAAGCCGTGGCTCACTACACCTGCCGGGACCGGAACATGATGGGGATGGTCTCCGACCTCTTCGGAGCCGCCGCCGCGGGCGTGAAGAACCTCATCCTCGTGAGCGGCGATCCCCCGGCGCAGGGCCCCTACCCCGACAGCACCGCCGTCTTCGACATCGACTCGATCGGGCTTGCGAATGTGGTGGCGGGGATGAATCGGGGACGCGACCCGGGGGGGGCCGAGATCGGGGGTCCCACGAGCTTCGTCACCGGGGTCGCGATCAATCCGAATGCGCTCGACCTCCGACGGGAGGTCGAGCGGACCCGCTGGAAGGTCGAGGCCGGTGCGGACTTCGCGGTGACACAACCCCTCTTCGAGGAAGACGCGCTCCTGCGCTTCCTCGATCAGACCCGGCTCGAGATCCCGGTCTTCCTCGGGGTGTGGCCGCTCGCTTCGGTGCGAAACGCCGAATTCCTCGCTCACGAAGTGCCGGGCGGGCATGTCCCACCCCGCATTCTCGAGCGCCTCTCCGCTCTCGCGGGCGATCCCGGGGGCGCCCGCGAGGCCGGCATCGAGATGGCGGTCGATGCCTTCACCCGGCTCCGCGATGTGGTGGTCGGGCTCCACGTGACCGCATCGCCCGGCGAAGGCGACGCCGCCCTCGAGGTGCTCCGCCTCACCCGGTCGGCGTGATGAGACCCCCCACGCCGACGCGACCGGTGGCGTCGCTGAGCCAGGCGCTGCGCGCCGAAGATCCCCCTCCGGTGCTCGTCGAATTGCGCCCCCCTCTCGCCGGGCTCGACCGCGCGGCACGGATCGACATGTGGATCGATCTCAACGACGCAATCGGCCGCTTCACGCGTGACGGACACCGGGTCCTCTTCACCGACGATGCCGTGGGTGAGGTGGAGGAGGAAAACCTCGGCCACGTCCTCGCCAACCTCCCTCCCGAAGCCCCCCCGGACCGCATCATCCCGATCCTCACCTGCAAGCACACCCTCGACTACTGTCTTCTCTACGCTCGCCGCGCACACGCATCGGGGATCCGCACGCTCCTCGTGGTCGGGGGCGACCCGGGTGGGCCGTCCCGCTGTGTGCCGCACGCCTTCGAGCTCCGCGCGCGCCTCAATGCCCTCGTCCCGGATCTCGATCTTGCAGGGTGGGCGAACCCTCACCGCGATCCCGATGAGCAGTTCGACTTCCTCGCGCATGACTTTCATGCCGGGTTCTCGCTCACGCAGATCGTCTCCCACGCCTCTCCGGGACACCTCGAGGGACTCGCCGAACGGATCGTCGCCGAAGGGCTCGATCTCCCTCTCGTGGCGGGAATCTTTCACTATCACAACGCCGACCCGGAACGGCTCTCCAGTCTCGACCGATACTTCCCTGTTCCCGCGCGCGAGATCACGCGCGCGTACGAGGCCGGCGTCGAACCCGAGAGATGGACCGCGCAGTCGATTCGTTCGGCGCTCGACGCGGGTGCCACCTCGGTCTACCTGAGCAACCTCGGAGTGACCGGAGGGCCGCGAAGACTGCGAAGGATCCTCGAGCGGCTCTGACGGCGCCGTTCGACACCGATCGGCGGGATGCGCGAAACCCGCACTCGAAGGCGCGACTTGGGATTGCGAGTCCGGCCCCGGTCCTCGTTGCTCCCCCATCCATGTCGGCACGCTTCGACCAATCGTTCGTCATCCGCACGATCCGCGACTTCATGATCGCGCTCACTGTCGTGGTGGGCCTCGAGCTCGCGGGTCGTCTCGCACTCGTCTGGTTCGAATACAGCCACGCGGACCGTACGTCGACCGCGCTCGCCGCCGAACGCCTCGCCGGAGATGTGCGCAACATCATGCTCAACCAGGGCGGTCCGGTCGCGGCACGCACCGTCTATCCGATCCTCCGCCGCAACTTCGAGGCGCTCGGGTACGAGATCGCGATCGTTCCGAACGCCGTCACGGTCGAGTCGATCGAGGTGACACACGGCTTCACGCCACGCGGCGTCGAGCCGGAGTGGTCGGAGGGCGCCCACCACGAGACGATCGTGCCGCTGCGCGCCGACGAGTTCTGCGTCTCGTGCCACTCCTTCGCCGAGCCGGGCGATATCCTCGGGCATGTGGCGGTCCGTCGCTATCGCGATCACCGCATGGACGAGTGGTGGTCGGAGGCCCGAGTCACCTCGATCGTGGGGATGGGGAATGTGCTGATGCATACCCTCGTCCTCTTCCTCCTCCTGCGGCTGCGGATGGAACCCCTCATCTCGCTGCGCGCGACCGTGGGCCGACTCGGGCGCGGCACCCTCGACCTCTCCCACAGGGCCGAGGTCAAGTCCGACGACGAGTTCGGCGGCCTCGCATGGGACCTCAACCAGTTCATGGACCGCCTCGAACACCTCGTCCAGGATCTGAGCCGTGTCCTCCGGCAGGTCGAAGCGGTCAACACCCGCGTGGGACAGGTCTCGACGGTGGCGCAGGATCAGGTGGAGCGCGCACGCCAGGTCATGCAGTCCACCCTCAAGAAGCTCTTTCGGCTGCGTGACCTCCCGACGGACGAGTGGGAGGAGGAGCTCGAATCGATCGCCGACTGCCTCGCCGATATCAACCGCATCGTTCAGGAAGACGGAGAGTACCTCTCGCAGATCCTCCTCCTCGAGGACAGGATGGAGACGGCTGCCGAGAATGGCCGGATCCTCCTCGATCGCATTCGTCTCTCACAAGCCCTCGCCGAGGAGGACGCGCCGGACGGCGAGTCGGGGTGAAACCCGGATCGCCTCCCCTTCGGGAGCGCTCGCCGCCGTTTCCCGTCAGAACCCGAGCGAGAGCGAGGTCTCGAAGCTCCGGCCCGGCGAGGAGGTCGCATTGAAGGGCTCCCGATAGAGCTCGTCCGTGAGGTTTTCGATCCCGAAGCGCAGCACCGCGTCCTGGCGTAGCCAGCGGCGCAGGTCGAGGGAGGCGCGCGCGTTGAAGAGGAGGAACCCGTCGGTCGCGTCAAAGCCCTCCGGCACTTCGTCCTGATCGGCGACCGCCCGTCCATTCACGGAGAGGGTGAAGGGGCTGCCCGGGTCGTCCCACCGCACCCCGAGCACCGTCTTCAGAGGAGCGACGAAGAGGGGTCGGTCCTCCTCGAGATCCTCCCCTTCATTCCAGGAGAAGACGCCCGAGAGAACGAATCTCGACCCCCCTGCGAGGAGTACATATTCCGCCTCGGCCTCGACCCCCTGGATTCGCACCTCGCCCACATTCCGGACCTGGGTGATCGGCTCCCCGCCGAAGGTGGAATCCCCCTGGAAGGTGCCCGGCTGGAAGGTGATGAAGTCGTCGATGCGGTTGCGGAAGTACGTCAGGGAACCGCGGAAGCTCGGATAGCTGAACTTCACCCCGACATCGACGTTCAGGCTCGTCTCGTTGTCGAGGTCGGGGTTCGGCACGGTGAGTCCACCCTGCGAGCCCGGCCCGAAGAAGAAGCGCTCGATCACGTTCGGCGTGCGGAATGCGCGCCCCACGCTGAGTGTGGGACGAATCTCCTCGGTGGCGTGGAAGAGGATCCCGAGACTCGCGCTCACCGCTTCCTCCGTGCGGTCCTGGGCGGCGAGTGGGCCCTCGGAGCGCTCGAGCCGCTCGCTCTCGATGTCGAAGCGATCGAAGCGGACCCCGGGGGTGACGCGCCAGCGCCCCGCCTCGATCTCGTCCTGCAGGTAGACGCCGATCCCGCGGAAGGTCGCCTCCGGCGTCGTGGGCAGCGAGTCGACCTCGGTCACCGTCATCGGCGGAGGCCCCGGCGCGGTGGGCTGGAAGACGGTGGTCGTCGTCTCGCGCCGCCGCTCGTCCACATCGTCTTCGAAGACCTCGATCCCCCAGGTGAGGCGGTGATCGTCGTGGACCAGCGTCTCGGCCTGGAAGCCGAATCCGTACGTCTCGACATCGCTCACTCGTTCGGTCTCACTGTCGATCTGGAGCGCGAAGGGCCCGGCGGGGATCGGAGGGAGATCGAGGAGGGTGCTGAAGTTCTCTTCCTGATCCTGAAAATACCCGTGGACGCGAACCGACCCGAGGAGGGGGAAGGCGTCGGCGCGGTACTCGACCGCGTACTTGTCGCGGTCGGTGAAGGGAAACGACCCGGTGAAGACCCCCGAAGTCCCCGGAATCCCGACGTCGTCGGCCTCGAATCGCTGCGCCTCGAGCCGGAGGTGCCGGCCCTCGGCGAGCCGGATATCGAGATCGACGCCCAGATCGAACGACTCCGCCCCCGAGTTTACCACCTCGCCATCGGGCGACTCGAAGTTCTCGGCCTCGCGCACCGAACCGGAGAGCCGGACCGCGACACGGGAGCCCGCGACGCGCACATTGCCCGAGAGATTCCGGCTCTCGTCGATCGAGCGGACGGTCGAGGAGAGATTCCCTCCCACCTGGAGCCCCGCGCTCGGGAAGGGAGGTCTGCGGGTGATGATATTGACGATCCCACCGAGGGCGTCCGACCCGTAGAGGACAGAGGAGGGACCCCGCAGGACCTCGACCTCCTCGATCTGATCGATATCGACGAGACCGGGTTGGACGCCCCCGAAGTTGATCGCCTCCCGGGAGTTGTTGAGGCGCTGCCCATCGACGAGTACGAGGACCCGGTTTCCCGAGAGACCACGGATGACGGGAAGGCCCTCGAAGGGCCCCACCCCGGACACCTCGACGCCCGGGAGAGCGGCGAAGAGATCCCCGATCTTCGAGGCCTGCACGAGGTCGATCTCGGCGCGGCTCACCACACTTATCTGTGCGGGCACCTCGTTCACCCCGCGGCGCGCCCGCGTGGCGGTCACCTGAAGCGGCTCGATCAGGACCGCCTCGGTGTCGAGTCGCATCTCGAGGTCCGTGGTCCGCCCCCCCACGACCCGCACCTCCTCCTCGCGCTCGGAGAGGCCGATGTAGCGCACCACGATCCGGTAGCTCCCGGGCTGAAGACCCTCGAAGAGAAACGCCCCATCGGCGTTGGTCCCGATCACCCGATCGCCCGGGAGGAGGTGGACGGTAGCGCCCTCGATCGGTCGCAGCCCGGCCGCCTCGAGCACGGTGCCCCGGATCGCGCCCTCCGGAGCGGCCTGTGCGGTGACGGCCGCGGGGAGGAACACGCCCGACCCGAGCGCGAGAACAACGGTGAGCCGGAGCGCTCCGGCGCGGAGCGAAGCGGGAGAGGGGCGGAGATGACACACCCCGGCGAGGGCGCGCGTGGACGAGGCGGTGGAGACCATGGAGCGGGCGATGGAGAGTTCTCGTGACGAGTTGCTGTGAGATTGATAATCAGTCTCAACCCCTCTGTCCAGCCCTCACGCTCCCTCCCTCACGCTCCCTCTCCAGCCCCTTGCCGAAGCGTCCAGGACGATGTCCCCATCGGAAGGGAAGTGGATGAGGGCGATGTGCAGCCTTCCTCGCGCCAACGAGGCACGGAAGCGGTGCCCGGAAGTGGAAAATATGACCCTTTTTCTACTTTGCGTGTCCTCAGGACCGCTTCAACGTGGAATTTGAGGCAATATTCCACTTGAACGGCGAGAAAACAGCCGGATAAGTGGAAAAAGATGGGAGAATTCCATGTCAGACTCGAAGATGAGCGGACTCGGCGCCCCCGGTGGACCCGGCGCTCCCGGCGGACTCGGCGCTCCCGAAGCCGCGAACGCCGCAGACGCCAAGCCGCGAACGCCGCAGACGCCGCGGACGATGAAGGCGGCGACGTTTGCCTCCATCGGGCATCTTTCGTACTTCGAAGGGCACGAGCCGCGGGAACCGCGATCGTCGACCTCGGCTTGACGGGTACGGGGCGCACGCGTGCCCGTGCGGGGCGACACCTCTCCCCCACCCCACATCCCTCGACCGGAAAGGCTTCGATGACCTTCGAGTTCTGGTTCATGTTCCCCACGGCGATCCTCATCGCGACGATCGCGATGGCTTCAGGCGTCGAAGGGGCGACCTTCTTCGCGCCCATCTTCCTCCTGGCGCTCGGACTTCCCGCCGAAGTCGCGATCGGCACGGGGCTCATCACCGAGGTCTTCGGTTTCGCGAGCGGAGTCGGTGCGTACGTCAAGCGACGCCTCATCGACTACCGACTCGCCACCTCACTCCTGATCGTGACGATCCCGGCAGCGATCGCCGGGAGCCTCGTCGTGCACTACATCAACGACGCCGTCATCGAGTCGGTGCTCGGGATGGGCCTCGTCGCGGTCGCGATAAGCTTTCTCGGGGGGCCGGATCATGACGAGATCGCACGCCTCGACGCAGCGGTTCGTGCCGATCACGGAGGCGAATCGGCGGAGCGGTGCATCCGCACGGCCGCAGGCGAAGAGATCCGCTACACCGTCTGCAACCGCACCGAGGGACGACTGATCTCGGGCGTCGGAGCCCTCTTCATGGGGATGGTCTCGACGGGGCTCGGTGAGATGAACGGCTACTTCCTCCTCCGCCGTTGCCGCGTTCCGAGTGCCATCGCCGTCGGCACCAGCGTTCTCATCGTCGCCGTGACCGTGCTCTCCGCCGCCGGCGTGCACCTCTGGCGCTTCGTGCAGACCGGGGGTGACGCGCTCCCCACGGTGGCGAGTCTCGTGATCTTCACGATCCCCGGCGTTCTCATCGGCGGTCAGATCGGCCCGAAGGTCGCGGCGGTGATCCCGGGCAAGATCCTCGAGCGCGCGCTCGGCGTGATCTTCCTCCTCGTGGGCGCCCTCATGATCGGCAAGGTGGCCCTCACCTGAGACTCGGAGGAGGGCGTCGGGAGTGGTGCCCCCGGAGAGGGCGGCACCCTCCCCCTTCAATCAATCGTGATGCGCGTGTGAGTCCACATCGAGCGGGAGAGGAAGCGCCGCCACGTCCCGCTGATACATCTCGTCCGTCGGATCCACCTCGGGCCACGCGGAGGGGTCGCGCGGCGCGAAGAGACCCACGATATGGGCCATCCCGCCATCGAAGATCACCTCTCCGGTGGGGTTGTCGTAGACTCCGACGACGCGATATCGCTTGCCGGCTTCGAACTCGATCCGGGCGTCGAGGAGTTTGAAGAAGCGGCGGTAGATCTTCTGCTCCACCCCCTCGACGCGTCCTCCCGGGTCGCGTTCCGCGCGCAGCGTCGTGAGCGCCCGCCCCGTCTCGACCTCCTCGAGACGGAGTTCGACACCGTAGTCGTGCAGGTGTCCGCTCGCGGCGAGAAGCCCTCCATCGATCGGCATCTCGAACTCCCAGGCGTGCTCCGAGATTCCCGGCGGGAGATCGAAGGAGGTCTCACCCCCCACATTGTTGTTGGTGTCGACGTAGAAGGGCATCGCGGCCTCACGCTCCCTGCCCGGCGCCGCGTAGGGGATGACGAGCTGGAGATAGATATCCTCGAGCGGCTCACCCGTCGTGTTGTTCCACATCGCGTAGAATCCGATCGAGTCCCCCCGCTCGAGCGGCACCTCCAGGAAGTCCGGGAGCCGGATGTCGGGCGTCTCGGTGCCGAAACCGAAGAGCCGTTCCGCCACGGGATAGACGAGCTGACGGCGGTCGAAGTTCACCGCGATCGCATGATGCATCACATCCCGCGGCAGAGGCGTACCATCCCCCTTGTAGACCGCCATGCGGAACCCGGCCATCCCGCCGTCGACCGGCCAGTTGATCGGGATGAGCGGGCTCTTCATCCCCTCGAAGTGCTGGTGTTCACCCCGTTGAGGATCCATCGAATGGACTGCGGGGATCGTGAAGGGACCCGCAACGATCTCGATCTGGTGCTTCTCCGCATCGACCTCCAGCGTCCGCGTGGGCGCGGCGACTCCGGAATCATCGACAGTCCGGATCGGAGGGGTGAGCGAGAGGGGAGCGTTGTACGTCGTGGACACGCAGGCAGTGACAGCGACGACCCCGGCGAGAAAGGACAGCTTGCGCATTCGGAAGTACTCCTGTCGGTACTCGGTACAGATCTCGTTCGTCCCCACAATCCATAGTCCCGAACCGAAGTGCCCGGTGTCGGGAAATCTCCTCGACGGGACGAAAGTCGTCCCGCTGGCCGGGAGGATACCGCCGAACGAACGCCGTGCCAATGCGGTATCAGATATGGGAGGTAATCTCGTCGGGGTCGGTCGGTGCGCCCGCGGTGATCACCTCGGGGTCTCCTTCGGTCACGACCACATCGTCTTCGAGGCGGATCCCGATCCCCCGGAAGGTCTCGGCCGCGCCCCTCCCCGCCTCGATCGCCGGCCGGCCGAAGTAGAGTCCGGGCTCCACGGTGAGGACCATCCCCGGCTCGAGCACGACCGGATCCCCGCCCTCATTCACCCACCCTCCCGCGTCGTGCACATCGAGCCCGAGCCAGTGACTCGTCCTGTGCGGAAAGAAGGGCTTGAGGGCCTCCCGGTCGTCCCTGGAGGCGAGCACCCCGAGCGTCGCGAGTCCGTCGTGGAGGTGGGCGGCTGCCGCCTCGTGCACCTCGACGATCGTGCGCCCGGGTCTGCAGGCGTCGACGGCGCGCTGCCGTGCACCGTCGACGATCCGATAGATCTCGAGCTGCTCGGGAGTGAAGCCGCCACTCACCGGCCATGTCCGCGAGATGTCGGCCGCGTACCCCTCGAACTCCGCCCCGGCATCGACGAGGACGAGATCGCCATCCCGGAGTCGGCAGGCGTTCCCGACATAGTGGAGCACGCACCCATTCTCTCCGCCCCCGACGATCGAGGGAAAGGCGGGGCCATCGCCCCGCATCGACCGGAAGGTGCCCTCGAGCCACCCCTCGATCTCCCACTCCCCGACCCCGGGCCGGATCCGCTCCCGCGCGTGGCCGAAGGCGTGAACCGTGATCTCCGCCGCACGGCGGAGGCGCTCGAGTTCCGCCGTGTCCTTGCGCATCCGAAGCGGATCGAGGAGACGCGCCGGGTCGACGATCGAGTCGGCGCCGTGGCCCTCCCGCACCCGGAGAGAACGGCCACGTTCGAGAGCGCGCAGGACGGTGGGCTCCACGTCGGGGAAGGCGCCGAGTCGGAAGTAGATCGTGCCGGCCCCCGAGGCGAGCTCGACGACGCGCGCCTCGAGCGCGCCGAGGGCGTGCGCCGCGTCGGCGCCGAGTCGTTCCCCGGCCTCCGCCGGACCGGGACGCGTGCCCTCCCACACCTCGACTTCGGGATCCGGCTCGGCAAGGAAGATCTCGAAGCGGAGTCCGCCCCCACCATCGCCGAGGAGGAGGGCGCAGCTCCGGGGTTGTGTGAGGCCTGTCACCCAGTAGAGTTCGCGATCGGGCACGTACCGATGCATCGTGTCCCGTGATCGCACGCGCTGAGGGGCGGCGGGGAGGACGAGGATCGAATCCCCCAGCCGCTCCGCGAGCGCGGCGCGTCGAGCCTCGAAGGGGAACGGCTGCATTTCCGTTTTCATATCAATCGGGGTGCTGGAGACGAATCGATGCCCATCAACGAGATACCCATTTGAGCCACACGCGCTGCGCACGCCGTTCCCCCTTCATCCTCCTCGTGGTGCCTCTGATCCTCGTGGTTCCGCTGCCCCTGGGAGCGCAGGGGGTCGGGGGCGACCCGGGCGACACGATCTCTCTCCCGGGTGTCGAGGTGAAGGTACTCACCACCCCGACGACAGGCGCGGGTCCCTATGCCGCGACCGTGCGCGAGGGAGCGTCGCTGCGGACCCTCGGCGCAGCCGCCTTTCTCGAAGACGCGGTGCGCGGCATCCCCGGTGTGCAGATCCAGAATCGCGGAAACTACGCACTCGGTGAACGATGGATCATTCGGGGCTTCGGCGCACGCTCCCAATTTGGCGTGCGGGGGATCCGCTTCCTCGTCGACGGAATCCCCGCCTCGCTCCCCGACGGGCAGGCGACGCTCGATCACGTCGACGCGGCGGCGCTCGAGCGGATCGAGATCCTTCGCGGGCCCTCCGCCGCCCGCTTCGGCAACGCGGCGGGCGGTGTGGTCGCGATCGAGACGCGAAGGCCCGCCGGAGGACGCTCCGCGGAAGCCCGCGGGGGCGGGGGGAGCGACGGACTGGCGAGTGGATCGTTCGCGATCGAGGACGGCAGCGGGTCGGTCCCCTTTCGCATCTCGGTCAGGCGACTCGAGTCCAACGGTTTCCGCACCGACCGCTCCACCGGCGAGCCCTTCGGAGGCGTAGAACGCTGGACCTTCACGGGACGCGCCGACACCCGGATCGCCGGCGGTGAGCTCACGATCTCGGGATCCGCGCTCGACCTCGATGCGCGCAATCCGGGCTCTCTCCCCCTCGAGGAGATCGATGCCGACGACCGTCCCGCGCGGGACTTCAATGTGCTCTCGGGAGCGCGCAAGGCGATCGAGCAGGGGCAGCTCGGCGTCCGGTGGCGCCCGACGTGCGCCGCGACGCCGTGCGGGGGACTCGAGGCGTCTGCGTGGGTGCTCACGCGCTCGGTCGACAATCCGATTCCGGGAGCGGTGATCGATCTGGACCGCACCGCCTTCGGCGCTCGCGTCGAGCAGCGCGGAGGGGGAGAGGATGTGCGCTGGGCGCTGGGGATCGAGGCACAGGCGCAGGACGACGATCGCCGAAACTTCGAGAATGAGGGGGGCGCGCGCGGAGCGCTCACTCTCGATCAGACCGAAGAGGTCTCGGTGCTCTCCGCCTTCGGGCAACTCGTCGTGGGTCCGGGTGTGCCGGGACTCGCGGCGGAAGGATCGGGGTGGGAAGCCCACACGGCGCTTCGCGCCGACCGCACGCACTTCGACGCGACCGACCGGTTTCTCGTGGACGGCGATCCCGACGACTCGGGGGACCGGACGATGACCTCCGTCTCTCCCTCGATCGGGGTCATCGTCGCACCCGTCAGCGGGATCGAGCTCTTCGCCTCGACGGGCTCCTTCTTCGAGACCCCGACGACGACCGAGCTCGTCAACCGTCCCTCGGGAGCGGGGGGGCTCAACCCCGAACTCGATCCGAGGCGCGGCTGGACGGCGGAAGCGGGCGCGCGCGCGGCGCGGATGGAGGGGTCGTGGGTGATGGAGGGCGAGGTCGTCGGATTCGGCGCGTGGATTCGTGACGAACTCGTCTCCTTCGAGGTGCCGAGCGATCCCGGACGTTCCTTCTTCCGCAACGCGGGAAAGTCTCGTCACCGTGGCGTCGAAGCCGGTCTGCGCCTCCGTCATCTCGGCGAGCGCGCCCTCTTCCGCTTCGCGGTGACCCGCATCGACGCACGCTTTCGCGAGAGCGACGACGACCCGCGCGAGATCGCGGGCAATCGCATCCCCGGTGTCGCGCCGACGCGGTTCGACGCCACCGCGGAAGCCTCGGCCGGCCCGCTCCGGCTCGCCCTCGATCTCCTTCACACCGGTTCGATCCCGGTCGATGACGAGGGTGGGCCCGAAGCGCCTTCGGCCACGACCCTCGATCTGCGCGCCACCGCACAGCTCGACACCCCTCTGGGCGGCGTCGCACCCTGGGCCACGGTGCGAAATCTCACCGACAGGGAGTGGGTTGCGTCGGTCGTTCCGAACGCCTTCGGCGGGCGGTTCTTCGAACCCGGTCCGGGGCGCACCTTCGAGGTGGGATTGCGATTCGCCGTGCAGCGTGACCCCTCCGGTCAGTGACACCCCTCCGGGTCATGAACCACGAGGAGCGCATTGACGACGGCGCGCTCTCCCATCAGACCGGATGGACGGTTCACGATGCGTCCGGCAAGATACATCGCCGTCGATCCCCCACCGTCGAGGTTGAGCGCCTCCTCCACGGCGAGCGCTTCCATGAGCCCCGTGAGCTCGTCGAGTGTCATCCCCACGGAGTGTCCGTCCCTCCGTCCATCCACCGTCACGATCCAGAGTCGCTTCCCGGCGATGCCGACCGCGGTGCGCGGGTGGCGCTCGGCGGCGAACTCCGGCCGCGCCGCGACCTCGAGGTCGCCGACGCGCTCGCCTCCGTCGAGGAGTTCGGGCCGTCCCCCGATCAGCTGGACCCCACCTCGCTCGCCCTCGGGCACCCGCCACTCCGGTCCGCGCACCGATCCCGTGCCCGGCTCGACCTCGACCGGACCGATCCAGAGTTCACCCCCCTCGCGCCAGGCGAGCGCCGCGCTCCGCTGGCTTCCCCGGACCCCGGCCGGTCCGGCTTCCGCTCCGATCGGCCGACCCTCCGGCGTGAAGAAGTCGCCGTTGACCGCCGCGATCACGACCCCCTCGTGCCCGGCCGCGATCGCGCTCAAGGGTTCAAGCCCCGCATCCCCCTCACCCGCACCTCCGGGGAGGCCGAGGTCGAGGGCGAGTCCGCATCGCGCCAGATCGACCTCGAGGAGGTGGACGGCGAGGGGACCGTCGGGGCTCCGGAGGAAGTGGTGCACCACCCCGGGCACGACCGCATCACTCCGCACCGTATCGGGTGCCAGGAGTTCGACCACGTCGGGGGGGAGGGAGTCGACGGCGTGCCCCGGCGCATCGGGTGGCGCGCACGCCGCCGCCGAGGCCACGCACGCCACGAGAGCGCCAGCCAGACGGAGGTGAGCACGGCTTCGATTCCTCATGTCGGCAAGATAGACGCTCTCGCACCGCACGACCACGCGCCGGACACACGACCCCGCTCCGGGCATTAGATTCCCGCCATGAGACTCCGTACCCTCGCCCTCGTCCTCCTCCCGCCTCTCCTCGCCCTCGGCACGATGGCGCACGCCGTACGCGCGCAGGACGACGGGCTTCGTATCGGGATCTACTTCGGGGGCACATCCGCAGTCGGAATCCTCTTCGACTTGTTCGACGACTCGGGGAGCACCGAGTTGACGATCGGCACCTTCACCTTCCGTGACCTGAGCCTCTCGGTGGTGCGGCGGCACCGCTTCGGGGATGGCGATCTGCAACCGACGATCGGGGCGGGGCTCTGGGTCGTGACGGCGATCCCGGGCGAAGACGAGCAGACGGGGCTCGCCCTCGTGCTGCGGGCCCCGGTGGGCCTCGAATGGAATGTCAGCGGAGATCACTTCGTGAACGGCGATCTCAACCTCAATCGCGCGATCTTCGTGCGCCGCACCGATCCCGAAGACGATCTCCCGCCGGCATCGCGCATCATCCCCCTCCCCGGCCTCTCATACCGCTGGCTCTCCAACTGACGAACTGACGCCGCCGTGCGGTCAGAGACGGTCGGCCGCGTCCCACCGTTCATCCTTCCAGAAGCGCTCTTCCTCCGCTTCGATCTCCCCGAAGTCGAGGGGGTCGTCCTCGGGGGTGCTCACGCGCCCCCCTTCCTCGATCGTGCGGACCGTGTCGTCGTCGACCTCGATCGGAGGACGAGCGAGGCGTTCACGCAACCTCCGGCGTCGCACACGCCACCCCACGACCACGAGCAGCGAGAGGGCGGCGAGGAGGAGCGCGGAGGGCGTCACACCTGAGGTTCCATCCCGACGTACTTGAGCCCGGACCCCGTGTTGAAGAGGACGACCTCTTCGCTCTCCGCGATGCCACCGGACGCCCGCAGCGCCGCGACCGCCGCGGCGACGGCTCCACCCTCCGGTGCCGCGAAAACCCCCGTGTCCGCCCCCATCGCGTGCACCCAGCGCTCCATCTCGTGGTCGGGGACAGCCACGGCCGCGCCGCCCGAGCTCCGCACCGCGTCGAGGATCAGGAAATCCCCGATCGCCCCCGGCACCCGCAGCCCCGACGCATACGTCCGCGCTCCCGTCCAGGGCTCGGCATGGTCGAGGCCCGACTCGAACGCCCGGACGATCGGGGCGCACCCGGCGGCCTGGACCGAGATCATGCGGGGGCGGTCCTTCCCGATCCACCCGAGCTGCTCCATCTCCTCAAAGGCCTTCCACATCCCGATCAGCCCGGTGCCCCCCCCGGTCGGGTAGACGATCACGTCGGGGAGCCTCCCTCCGAGCTGTTCGAAGAGTTCGTACCCCATCGTCTTCTTCCCTTCGACCCGGTACGGCTCCTTGAGGGTCGAGAGGTCGAACCACCCTTCGCGTTCGACCCCCTCTCGCACCACGCGACCGCAGTCGTTGATCAGACCGTCGAGGAGCTGCAGGTGCGCGCCGAGCGCCCGGATCTCCGCCACGATCGGCGCAGGCGTGTCGCTCGGCACCACGACGTGAACCTCGAGTCCGGCGGCTGCCCCGTAGGCCGCGGCCGCTGAACCGGCATTCCCCGCCGAGGGGAGAGCGATGGCCGTGGCGCCGAGCTCCTTCGCACGCGACACCGCCATCGCCAGTCCGCGCGCCTTGAAGCTTCCCGTCGGGTTCTGCCCCTCTTCCTTGATCCAGACCCGGTCCACCTCCAGGCGCGCGGCCAGGCGCGGCGCGTCGAGGAGCGGGGTCCACCCCTCACCCAGCGCCACGCGGTGGGCAGGATCCCGGACCGGGAGTACCTCGGCGTAACGCCAGAGGTCGGCGCGCCGCCCCACGAGACTCGCGGGGGTGAAGGTGTCGCGGATCGCGTCGAGGTCATAGCGAGCGAAGAAGGGCTTCCCCGCAGGAGAGAGCGTCTGGAGCACCTCGCTCTCGTGGCGTTCGCCGGTCGCGGTGCACTCGAGGTGCGTCGCGCCGGTCGGGATCGGTGGCGTCATGCGGAGGTCGTCGAAGAGGTGGAGTCGCGGAGCGTCGGGAGAGGACGAACGAGCCGTCCCCCTGCAACGAGTAGCACAAGGAAGAGTGCCACGGCAATGGGGGAGGGAGGCCCGAGCTCGACCGGGTCGAGTCCGGAGGGCGTTGCCCCCGGCTGAGGCGCGGCAACGACGGTCGTGGCGAGGATCAGCATCCCGTTGTTGATCCCGTGCATCCACACCCCCGCCCAGAGCGAGCGGGCGCGCCACACCACCCATGCGATCGCGGCCCCCGAGACGGCGGCAGGGAGGACCCGGACGGCGGAGCCGGGGAGCCAGTGGATCGCGCCGAAGAGGGCTGCGTTCACCCCGATCGCGAGCGCGGCGGGCCAGCGCTTCCAGCTCTGGAGGAGTATGCCTCGAAAGACGATCTCCTCACAGATCGCCGGAGTCAGGGCAGCGGCCAGGAGGATCAGCGCGAGTTCGCCCGGGCCCGCCGCACGCATCGCGCCCTCGAGCACCTCGACGAGCCCCTCCGGTACCTCGATCCAGAAACTCTGTACCCACGCCACCACCGAGTTCATCCCCAGTGCACCCAGCATCACGAGCGTGCCGCCGCCCAGCGTTCGTGCACTCACGGGGTGGAGGGCGAGCGCCCGTCGGAGGTCGATGCCTCCGAGGTACAGCGCTGTGAGAACCGGTGCAGCGAGCAGGAGCCACTGCGCCACACCGAGACCGACGAGCCCGAAGGGCGCGACGAGGGGTCGGCCCGAGAAGAAGAGGACGAGTGCGCCCACACCGAGCAGGGTACCGCTGACCGCATTCACGGTCCGAAGCTCTCACCGACCGAAAGCTCGGGCAACCTGGCGCTCCGACCTTCCCGGGCGTCGGGCGGTCGTGCAGTCGGGAGGCCGTCGTGACGCGGGGTCTCCCTTCCTCAACGGCCCTCTGTAGATTGTCCTCATCCCATCCCGGATACGGCGGCAACCCCGGAGTGCGCCCAGGCAACCCCGGAGAGTGCATCCGGCATCGTATCTTGCAGACATCCCACGCGAATCGAGAGGAGTGGTGAACGAAGCACAGATCATCCGGAGGGCGAGCGCCGGGGACGCCGGTGCCGTGCGCCAGCTGTACGAGCGGTACGCCCCGCGGGTCTATGCCGTGGTCCGGCGTATCGCGGGGTGTGACGATCTCGCGCAGGACTACGCCCAGGAGGCGTGGATCCGGGCGATTCGCGCACTTCCGACCTTCCGGGGAGATGCGCGCTTCTCGACCTGGCTGCATCGCATCGCCGTGAACGCGGCGCTGCAGGCGTTGCGGCGATCCCAATCACGGAGGGAGCGCGAGGCACCGCTCCCCGACACCCTCCCGGTCGGCCCCCGGGTGGGCGACGCACTCCTTGAATCCCGCCTGGAGAGCGCGCTCGACCGGCTCCCGGAGGGGATGCGCGAGGTAATCATCCTCCACGACGTGGAAGGGTATACACATGAGGAGATCGGTGAGGTGCTCGGTGTCACGTCGGGCACCTCGAAATCCCAGCTCTTCAAGGCCCGCGCCAAGATGCGCGATATGCTCGAAGGACTGAACGACTCCACCGAGGTACGGGAAGCATGGAACGACATCTGAGGGACGACGTGCTCGCGCGACTCGTCGATGAGTCGCCCACGCACAACGAAGAGGCTCATCTGAAGCTCTGCAGCGAGTGCTCGGCGCGCCTCGCCGAGCTTCGCGAGCAGAGCGTCGCGCTGGGTCGACTCCCCGATCTTCGCCCACCCCGGGGCGACTGGGCCGCACTCGAAGCACGGATGGCGAGCGAGGGGCTCGTACGTCCCGAGCCGAACCTTCTCTCGCGACTCGTGTCGACGCCCACCTGGATGCGGACGGCGGCGGCGATCGCGCTCTTCGTTGGTGGTATGGGCGCAGGGCTCGTGGTCGACCCCCCGACCGCCACGATCACCGTGAATGGGGTTCCGGGGAGCGGAACGGCGCCGATGCTCGTGGCCGACGCTCGGGGTGCCCATGCCACCACGCTCGACGAAGCAGCCGCATGGGTTCGTCTCAAGGAGCGGGAGTTTCGCGATGCTCTGGTGCAGTACGCCCAGCTCTCGGATGAATCCGGCGTGATCTCGAACCCCGAAGCCCGGATGGCTTCGCTCGACTACGCGATCGTTGCGGTGCAGGCTGGACTCGAAGAGGCCCCTGCCGATCCGGTTCTCAACGGATTCCTGGCTTCGATGATGGCCGAACGCGACCACACGCTGCGTCAGATCTCCAACTCGGTGGAGTACTACTGAGGTGACCATCGAGCGCATCCCGGTCGGCGTCGTCGCCCTCTTCTGCGTGACGGTAGCCACCACCCTCTCCGGTGGTGCGTCGCATCTCCATGCCCTCGCGCAGCAGGATGTGCTGATGGGCCGGGTCGATCTGCGCGCGACTCCCTCCGGATGGGTCGGGATCGGGCTCCATGAAGTGACGGTCGGGGACACCACCTGGGTGCGAGTCCGGTCGGTCCATCCGGAAGGTCCCGCTCACCGTTCAGGCCTGCGCAGCGGGGACCGGGTCGTGCGCGTCAATGGTGCGCCGATCACACCGGCCATCATGGAGTCCCTCGGACCGCGTATCCGCCCGGGTGATCCCTTCACCTTCGACGTGATCCGGGCGGGGAAGGAGCTCGAGTTCTCACTCGTGGCCGAGGATCGCCCCCCCGAAGGCGACCTCGTGATGGAACGCCTCCAGATGCAGCTCGACACCCTTCGCATTCGCATGCTCAAGTCGCTCGACACTCTCCGAATCCCGACCGACGCGGCGATCCCCTCGCTGCAGGTCCGGCGGCTTTCGGATGGAGGCGACGGAGGCAGGTTCACCTTCGTGATTACCGCATCCCTCGGCCGGGAGGTGACGGTGGTGCCGGCTCGTGTGGATTCGCCTCTGCGGCGTGTCGAGGGGAGTACCCCCGCAGAACGGCGCGCAGAGGGACGAACGATCCAGGAGTGGCGCGTCACGAGTCCCCTCGCACCGTGGACCGAGGGAATTGACCGGATTGCGGGAGCAGAACTCCATCGCGTGAACCCCGAATTGGGACACTACCTCGATGTGAGCGGAGGACTTCTCGTCGTGGATGTGGTGACGGGCACGCCCGCATCGCGTGCGGGTCTGCACCCCGGCGATGTCGTGGTCGCGGTCAACGGGCGCGCCGTCAACTCGCTCGAAGCGGTCCGGAGACTCCTCTCTCTCTCCGATGTCACCCACACGCTGCAGATCGTGCGGCACGGCACACCGCGGGACATCCCGCTTCACCGCTGAGGCGACCCGGCGGGCGGTACGCTACACCGGCCGGACCGCCGCGTCACGCATGATCGGGCGCGTGACTCACTCGTATCGGAGCGCGTCGATCGGATCGAGCTTCGCCGCGCGCTGCGCGGGCCAGATTCCGAAGAAGAGTCCGATCCCGACCGAGAAGCCGAGGGCGGTCCACACGGCGTTCATCGCCACCGCCGTTTCCCACGCGGCGACACGGGACATGACCTCCGCTGCTCCGATTCCGGCCGCGATTCCGAAGATGCCCCCGAGGGTGCAGAGTACGAGCGCCTCCATGAGGAACTGGAGGAGGATTGCCTTCCTCGTAGCCCCGAGCGCCTTGCGCACGCCGATCTCCCGGGTCCGCTCGGTCACCGAGACGAGCATGATGTTCATGATCCCGATCCCCCCGACGAGGAGGCTCACCGCGGCGATCCCTGCCAGGAGGAGGGCGAAGGTCTCATTCGTCTCGTTGAAGGTCTCGAGGAGGTCGGCGGCGTTCGAGATGTTGTAGTCGCGCTCGTCACCTGGGTAGATCCGGTGCTGTCGTCGGAGGATCTGGTCGATATCGACGTACGCCGCATCCAGGCTCTGCGGAGAGGGCGTGGACACATAGATCGCGCTCAGGCGCTCACGCCCACCGAAGACGCGGAAGATCGCGGTCGATACGGGGACGAAGACCTCGTCATCCGGGCGGAATCCCCACCCCCCCTCGCCCTTCGCCTCGAGAATGCCGATCACCTCGAAGGGCTGGCCCGCGATCTGGATCGTCTTGCCGATGAGGAGCACCGGAGCGGCCTCGAGCTCTTCGGGGATATTCGCCCCGAGCACGACGACCCTCCGACGCGCGTCGACCTCGCTCTGGGTGAAGAATCGTCCGTACTGCAGCGAGTGGTCGTAGATCTCGAAGTACTCGGGCCACGTCCCGAAGACCTCGTTGTTCGTGTTGGCACGCAGGTATGCGATCTGCGCCCGGGAACTCACATCGGGAGCGACCTGGAGGAACCCCGCCGTCCCGGTGCGCAGCGCCTCGGCGTCCTCGATCGTCAGGCGCGCGGTGCTCCCGCCCCGCACGCCCCCGAAGGACGACTGCCCCGCACGGATCGTGAGCACATTCGTACCCATCGTGGCGATCCGCTCGTTCACCCGCTGCTGCGCGCCTTCACCGAGCGAGACCATGGCGATGACCGCCGAGATCCCGATCACGATTCCGAGCGCGGTGAGGATCGAGCGAAGCGCATTCGCCCGGATCGCTCCGAGCGCCACGGCGATGATCTCGATCGTGAGCTTCATCGACGCTTACCGACCGAAGGGGCCGTTGCCCTGACTGAAGCGCTCGCGCATCCGTTGGGCGGCCGCTTCCTGCTGGGCACGGAGCTGCGCCGCACCGACGACAACGATCTGCTCATCTCCCTCGAGGCCCGACACGACCTGGGTGTTGTCCCAGTCCGCGAGTCCGATCCTGATCTCACGGGGTGTGGGGACCCCGGACTCGTCGAGGACGAATACCACGGCAGGCTTCGACGGGATCGGCTCGCCGCCTTCGCCGGCAGTCGTCTCCCCCGACGGCACCGCACCGCCGCGCGCGGTCCGCATCAGATCGGCCGCCTCTTCCCGCGTGATCTCACCCCTCTGGATGCGCTCGCGGATCGCCGCGAAGGCAGGGTTGCTGCCCGCCGCCCCCGCCGCTCCGGGGCGTGGAGCACCACCGCCCTGGGGCCGCCCCTCCCCGGCGGGGCGTCCCCCACCGCCACCCGGACCCGCAAACCCGCCCGGACCGGCAAACCCACCCGTCGCGCCCGCGAACCGGGTCACGTCGATCGTCTGGGGATCGAGCCCGAGCGCCATCGCGGCTGCGAGCACATCGGAGGGAACGACCACTGCGGAGCTCGGCACGGTCATCACTCCGACGGCCTCGTCGATCAGAACCGAGACATCCGCATTCATCCCCGGCCTGAGGAGCCCCCGGCGATTGTCGAGGGTGATGATCACCGGGAAGAGCACGACATTCGACTCCACAACCGCCTGCGGCTCGATCTTGAGCACCTGCCCGACGAACGCCTCGTCGGGGTAGGCCTCCACCGAGATATCCGCCGTCATCCCGGCATGGATCCGGCCCACATCGGTCTCGTCGATCATCGTGCGCACCTGCATCGACTCGAGCGCGGCCATCTGGAAGAGGACCGTCCCGCCCGAGACGTTGCCCGAGGCGGACTGGATCACCGTCCCCTCCTCGACGCTCTTGGAGAGGATCGTGCCCGCCAGCGGCGCGCGGATCGTGACGTCGTTGAGCTGGAGCTGGGCCAGCTCGAAGGTCGACCGCGCCCGGATCAGCTGCGCCTCCTTGTTCTTGAAGTCGAGGCGGGCGGTCTCGACCTCCTGCGCGTTGATCACCCCCGCGGCGAAGAGGTCTTCGGAGCGCTGGAGCTGGGTCTGCGAGATGCTGAAGCTCACCTCGGCCACCCCGAGATCCGCCTCGGCCTGCTGGAAGGCGGTCCGCACATCGCGGGGATCGACCTCGGCGAGGAGGTCGCCCGGCTTCACCACGTCACCGATATCCACATAGAGTCGATCGATCTCCCCCGAAGCGAGGGACTTGACCTCGACGTTCCGTACCGGCTCGATCGAGCCGGTCGCCTCGACCACGATACGCAGGGTACCCCTGTCGGTCGCGACGGTGTTGAATCGAGGGGTCTCGGTGGCCTCGCCGGTGGTGCATGCGGCGAGGGCGATCACGCCGATCAGGGCGGCGAGTGTGGAACGTCTCATTGAGCGATGGCTCCCGTGGGTTCGTTGCAGAAGTCCTTCTCGATTTCGCCGTCCCGGAGGTGTACCTGCCGCTTCGAGTACTCGGCGATATCGTGTTCATGGGTAACGAGGACGATCGTCTGTCCCTTCGCGTTGAGGTCGACCAAGATCCCCATCACCTCTTCCGAGGTCACGGAGTCCAGATTGCCCGTCGGCTCGTCGGCGAGGAGGAGGGCAGGCTCATTGACCAGGGCGCGGGCGACGGCGACGCGCTGCCGCTGCCCCCCGGAGATCTCGGGCGGCTTGTGGTCCATCCGGTCTCCGAGCCCTACCATCTCGAGCTTTTCGGCTGCCCGGCGGCGGCGTTCCTTCGTGCCGATCCCCGCATAGATCAATGGGAGTTCGACGTTGTGGAGCACGGTGGCCCGCGGAAGGAGGTTGAAGGTCTGGAAGACGAAACCGATCTCGCGATTCCGGATCCTCGCCAGCTGATCGTCATTCAGCTTGCTCACATCGGTCCCGTTGAGCCAGTAGCTCCCCGAGGTCGGCGTATCGAGGCAGCCGATCATGTTCATGAAGGTCGACTTGCCGCTCCCCGAGGGCCCCATCACGGCCACGAACTCGCCCGGCATGATCGTCAGATCGACGCCGCGCACGGCGTGAACGATCTCCGAGCCGAGGACGTAGTCCTTGACCAGATTTTCTGTGCGAATCACTGCATCTTCCACGACATTCTCCCAGGTGAGACCGGAGCTCGCGTCGTCACGAGCCTCCGGGGTGAAGATCGGATGTGGCCAGGTCGGTCTTCGTTAAAGCTCAGGGCCAGCGCCGCTCATCGGAGTCGCGCTCGCGGCGATCCCATTCGGCCAGGATCGAGTCGTATCGGAGCTGAACCTCCGGATCGAGGACCTCCCGGATCAGGGTGCGGGCGGAGTCCTCGAGCGCCTCGCGACGGGGCCTGTAGTGCATCTCCAGTTCGCGCCACCGTGCGCGCCATTCATCCCGAGCGGAATCCGCGCGCGAATCGAGAGCGCGGATCGTCGAGTCGTTCTCGAGCTCCTTGATCGCGGCCCGATACCAGGTGAGGATCTCCGAGCGGATCCACGATGCCTGCTCCTCCGTCGCTCCGGCGCGCTCGAACATGTATTGGCGGCGACGCTCGCCCTCGGTGTTCCCGGGCGCTTCACCCTCCGATTCCTCGGCCGGGTGCGCGGTCGACTCCTCGGCCGACTCCACATCACGGTCCGTCACCGCCGCACCCACGAGTCCGCCCGCGGCGAAAACCACGACGAGCACCACGATACTCAGGAATTGGGAACGAGCCCGATCTTCCATCAGAAGTTCTCCACCACCGCGAGCGCGCTGAAGGCGACCATCACCTCGGACTCCGGATCCTCGGCGAGCACGGAGGGGAGGTCGAGGACGTCATCCACGACGACGCCGGCGGTCTGCGACGCGGGCGGGTCGAGAAGGATCATGCCCGCGACGGGCGCCGCGGCC
>JAVVEY010000008.1:0-45650 GCA_032250675.1 Longimicrobiales bacterium
CACGGCCGGGGAGCCCACGAAGAGCTCGTCGCCTTCGAGGAGGAGCGCCGTCCCGAAGCCGCGCCCGTCGGCCGTCTCCGGTGCCTCCAGCACCGCCACCGAGCTCCACCCCGCCCGGGAGGAGGCGCGCTCGAAGAGGTAGACCACCCCCACGCCGTCGCGCTTGCGCGGGGCGCCGACCGCGAGACGGTCGCCGTCGAGCGCGAGCGACGCGCCGAAGTCGTCCATCCGCGACGAGTCGGGAGCGGTGAGCAGCGCCTCCTCGATCCAGGCCCCGTCGGGACCCGGTCGGTAGGCGTAGACCGTGCCGGGCCCGTACCAGTTTACGGGTTGCCCGACGAGGAGGTCGTCGCCGTCGATGACGGCGGCGCGTCCGAAGTTGGGCTCCTGCGCGGAGAGGGGGAGCGCGAGGAGAAACGTCGCGAAGAGGAGCGTGCGTGAGCGCGGGAGAGGAGTCGTCATATCCGGTGTCATGAGGGTCCGGGGTGTTGATACGGGTCGGGTATCACGGCGCGCGGGGCGCGTCCGGATCGATCCGGGTCTGCCAACTTCGTGAGACCACCCTCCTTCGCGCCAGTTCCATCCGGGCCTCAACACGGACGGACGGATGCGCGTCCTCCGGTGGAAGATCGAGGGGGAGAGATCGAGGGGCACGGCGCGCCGGGTGAAGGGTGCGCCGAGCCGGGCAGCTCTGAACGCGCGGCACCCTCGCCTCTCCGCCCTCGTCGGCCTACCTTGCCGGCCTTCCATTTCCGTCCGGCACCCCCGTTGTGGAGACCTTCATGGCTCGTTTCCTGGTTCGTTCCGTGGCATCCGCCCTGGTGGCAGTATCCGCCCTCGCTCCGCGTCTCCACGCACAGGCGACCTCGCCCACCGGCCCGATCGGGGAGGTGGCGCTCGAGTTCGATTCGCTCGCCTTCCGTTCGATCGGTCCCGCGACGATGTCGGGACGCATCGCGGATCTGGCCGTTCTCGAGTCCAACCCCGCCACGTACTACGTGGGCACGGCGCATGGGGGGGTCTGGAAGACGACGAATCACGGGACGACCTTCGAGGCGCTCTTCCAGGATCAGGGACTGATCTCGATCGGCGATGTCACGATCTCGCAGCGCAACCCCGAGATCGTCTGGGTCGGCACGGGCGAGTCGAACAACCGGCAGAGCACCTCGTGGGGTGGAGGCGTCTACAAGTCGACGGACGGCGGGGCGACCTTCGACTTCATGGGGCTCGCCGACTCGCGCCACATCCATCGCATCGCGATCCACCCCGAGAACGACGATGTGGTTCTGGTGGCGGCCACCGGCCCGCTCTCCGGGCCGGGTGGCGAGCGCGGGGTCTACCGCACGATCGATGGCGGACGCACGTGGGAGCGCGTTCTGCACGTGGACGAAGACACCGGCGCCAACTCGATCGTCTTCGCGGCCACCAACCCCGACGTCGTCTTCGCCGGAACGTACCAGCGCCGGCGCAACGCCTGCTGCATGAATGGGGGAGGCCCGGGAAGCGGGCTCTGGAAGTCGACCGACGCCGGCGTCACCTGGAGCCGGCTCGAAGGGGGCGGATTCCCCGACGGCGACCTCGGCCGTATCTCGGTCGACGTCTTCTCGCTCGACGATCAGATCGTCTATGCGCTGGTCGAGGGGCCGGATCCGGAGGATGACGAGGAGGAGGGCGTGCAGGGGCTGTACCGCTCCGACGACGGCGGCGCGACGTGGACCCGGCAGTCGGGCACCAATCCGCGTCCGATGTACTTCAGCGAGCTGCGCATCGACCCCGTCGACCCCGACAAGGTGTGGATGGGGGGTGTGGGGCTTCACCTCTCGCTCGACGGCGGCGTCACCTTCGAGACCGACGCCGCGCGAGCGATCCACGACGACGTCCACGCCGTCTGGGTGGACCCCAACACCCCCGACCACGTCCTGATCGGCAACGACGGCGGGGTCGCGGTCTCGTGGGACGGGAGTCGCACCTGGCGCTTCCTCGAGAACCTGCCGGCGGGGCTCTTCTACCACGTCAACTACGACCTGGAGCGCCCCTTCAACATCTGTGGCGGGATGCAGGACAACTACAGCTGGTGCGGGCCGAGCGCGTCGCGTTTCCGCGCCGGCATCATGAATTACGACTGGTTCCAGGTGCGGGGAGGAGACGGCTTCGTGGCGATGCCCGACCTCAACGAGCCGCGCGTCGTCTACGCCGAATCGCAGAATGGGAACCTCGTGCGGCGCGACATCGTGACGGGTGAATCGAAGGGGATCCGCCCGACCCCTACGAATGTGGTGAACGCCGCCGAGGACGAGCCCGACTACCGTTGGCACTGGGACACCCCCTTCATCCGCTCGCCGCACGACCCGGGTGTCCTCCTGGCCGCCGCGCAGAAGGTCTTCCGCACCACCGACAAGGGGGACTCGTGGGTCGCGCTCAGTGGTGATCTGACGACGGGCACCGACCGCGACGAGATCGAGACGATGGGCGTCGAGAACCGCGAGGTGCGGATCTCGCGCAACGACGGCATCTCGAACTGGCCGACGATCGTCTCGCTGGCGGAGTCGCCCGCGCGCCCGGGGCTCTACTGGACCGGGAGTGACGACGGGCTGGTGCACGTCTCGAGGGACGCCGGCGCGACGTGGGAGAACGTCACGCCGAATATCCCCGGCATTCCGGCCCTCTCCTGGGTCTCCGAGGTCGTGCCGTCGAAGTTCGCCGACGGCCGCGTCTACGTGACGGTCGACGGCCACCTGGCCAATGATTTCAATCCGTACGTGTGGGTGAGCGAGGACTTCGGGCAGAGCTTCCGGCCGGTCACGCGGGGGCTCGAGGGCCAGAATGTGCGGACGCTCACCGAGGACCATCGGAACCCGGACGTCCTCTACGTCGGCACCGAGACGGGGATCTTCGTGACGCTCGACCGCGGCGCGAACTGGCGGCGCCTCCGCGCGAACCTCCCCACGGTACGCGTCGACGAGATCACGCTGCACGAGCGCGACAACGCGATGCTCGTGGCGACGCACGGTCGCGCGATCTTCGTGCTCGATCACCTCGAGCCGCTCCAGGAATATCGCGAGACGATGGCGGCGGGTGGGCCCGCCAAGCTCTTCACGATCCCCGACGCGCTCCAGTGGAAGTCGCTCGACGACCGCAACGACGAGTTCTGGGGCCACCACTACTTCGTCGGGGAGAACCCGCCCACCGACGCCGTCGTCCATCTCCATCTGCTGGAGGAGGTGGACGACTTGGCGCTCCGCATTCACGACGCGGCCGGCCGGCTTCTCCGCACGGTCGAGGCACCCGAGGATCGGCGCGCCCCCGGAATCCACACCCTCTGCTGGGACCAGCGTGTCGAGCCGATTCCGCCCGCCGATCTTCCGGAGGATGAGGATGGTCCCGCGGGGCCGGGTGGCGGCTTCGGAGGCTTCGGAGGCGGGGGAGAGGACGCCGAGATCGAAGGGATCCCCTCGCCTCAGCCCGAGGCGGGGTTCCGTTCGCGAGACGTGTGCGCCGGGATGAACACTCCCGGCGAGGACGGGCCGTACGTCACGCCGGGGAGCTACCGCGTCGACCTCGTGGCGGACGGCCGGGTGGTGGACTCGAAGCCGATCACGATTCACCCTGACCCCGAGGTGCCGCTCCGCGGGACGGCGCGCGTCGCGTATGACCGGATCCTCACCGATCTTCACGAGTTGCGGCGCCGGGGCACCGATGTCGCGGGACGCCTGACGCGGATCCATCACGCCCTCGATGCGGTGGAGGAGGCGATCGACGATGCCGACGTGCCGGGGCGTGTGGAGGACGACTTCGAGACGTTCCGCGACGATCTCGAAGGGATGCGCGCCTTGCTCGGTGTGCCGCTGCAGCGACGCAACCGATTCCGCCGCTTCTTCGGTGGGGGAGGCGGTGGAAACCCCGACGACGCGCTCGCGGCGGCCTCCGGCGTGGCCAGCGAGATCTCCGCCTTCTGGGCTCCGCCGAGCGACGCCCTGATGGTGCGCTACCACGACGCGCGCGGCCGACTCACCGCGGCGCTCGCCGAGGGCGAGGCGATCCTCGAGCGTGCGCGCGCGCTCAGCGAGGCGCTCGCCGAATCCGGGGTCGAGTTCGAGGTTCCCGAGAGCGGGTTCGCGGGCGGCTGACGGGCGACGGCCCCGGGGGACGAAACCTCCGGGGCCGTCTTCCGTAGTCGAGGGATAGAGCGTCCCCCGACGCATCCCATCCAACTCAGGAGCACGCACCATGGGTCTGCTGATCGACTGGCTCGTCCTCTCCGTCGCCGTATGGGTCACCGCGGCGATCCTCCCCGGCGTCCATCTCCGGAGCTTCGGGAGCGCCTTCGGCGTGGCAGCGATCTTCGGGCTGCTCAGTTGGGCGATCGGGTGGCTGCTCTGGACGGTGCTCGCCATCGGCACCCTCGGGCTCGCGCTGGTGCTCGCCTTCGTCACCCGCTGGATCGTCAACGCGATCCTCCTGATCGTGACCGACAAGCTCAGCGACGCGCTCGAGATCGACAGCGTGGGGTGGGCGCTCGGTGCGGGGATGCTGATGTCGATCCTGGGGACCGCGGGGCAGCGGCTGATCGGCTGAGTGACCCTCGAAGTCCTTGACCGCATCCGGCCCCGCGTCGCAGGGTGGAACGAGTCTTGCTGGGATGACAGAGGATTTCGGAAGAAGGTGGAGCGTGAGTGCTGTACGCCTGCTGGTGGGGACGGCAAAGGGTCTCTTCGTCGCGCGATCGGATGGGGAGCGAAGCGTGTGGACCCTCGACGGCCCGCACTTCGGCGGGTGGAACGTCATGCATGCCAAGGGTTCACCCGCGAACCCCGACCGCATCTGGGCGTCGGTCTGGACCGACTGGCACGGTCAGGTCGTGCATCGTTCGGACGACGGGGGTTCCACCTGGGAGACGGTTGGCAACGATTTCGCGTACGAGGGTGATCCCGGCACCCACCTCTCAAGAGCGACGCCGAGCACTATCCCCCGGAAGGGAAGCTGCGCGTCTACCGGAGCCGCGCGGGCGGGGAGTCGTGGGAGGCGCTCACCGAGGGGCTCCCGCAGGAGAACTTCCATCAGAACATCCTGCGCGACGCGATGAGCGTCGACACCCTCGATCCGTGCGGACTCTACTTCGGCACCACCGGGGGCTCGCTCTACGCCTCGGCCAGCGAGGGCGATCGCTGGATGGCGGTGGCTGAACACCTCCCCCGGATCCTCTCGGTCGAGGTGCAGGTCGAGCCGTGAACGCCGCGCCCGAGCACCGCGGCGCCGGCGGCCACGATCCCGACGACCGCGACGCCGTCGAGGTGACGGTGGCGCTCCCGGTCCAGTTGCGCGTGCTCGCCGAGGTGGAGGGGGAGGTCGTCGTCCGCGTGCCGCCCGAGCCGGTCGTGGCCGACGTCCTCGAGGCGTTCGAGGCGCTCCACCCCCCGCTGCGCGGCACGATCCGCGACCCCCGCACCGGCGCGCGGCGCGCCTACGTCCGGTACTTCAGCTGCGGCCGTGATATCTCGCACGAACCCCCCGACACCCCGGTTGCGCCCGAGGTGCTCGCGGGGCGCGAGGTGTTCCGCGTGCTGGGCGCGATCTCGGGGGGATGACGCGATGGGAGGCCCGATTCGCGAGATGCCGCGTGGACTCGGACTCTACCGGCCTGATGTGGCGTGATGTGCCGCGAGGTACCGGGCGGTCTCGCGGGGTCTTGGTGGGCGCACTGTCAGCAGGGGCGAGCCCGCTGCCCGTCCGCGTGGAACGCAACGCGCAGATGGTGCCCGAGGCGAGGGTGGCTGAAGTAAGGTGAGAACTTCGGAGGCACGATCGGCGGAGGCCTGCGTGAGGTTGGCGCTGCCCTTCATGGCCGTCGTGTCAACGTCGTCGCCCGCTGCGTCTGCGGCGTCTGCGGCGCCCGGTCCGCTCATCTTCGAACCCGAGATGGAATATCCCACCCTTTTTCCATCTATACGACGTCTGTCTCACCATTCAAGTGGAATATCGCCTCGGATTCCACTTCGAGGCTGCTTCGACGAGAGGCGAAGTGGAAAATAGGTGGTGTTTTACACTTCCGGGCAACGCTTCCGCGCATCTCGGATTGAACCACCCCGGTTTCTCCGGCGTCCGCGGCGGCGACCGCGGGGCCTCTGCGGCGGCGACCGCGGAGCCTCAGTCGCCCGCCCCGACCGGCTCGGAGATCACCCGGCGTGCGCGGCGCCGATCGAGGAGCCACTCCTGGCCCTGGAGCTGGAGGGTGGAGAGCGCCGGCACCACGAGCATGAGCACGGCGGTGGCGAAGACGATCCCGAAGGCGAGGGAGGCTGCCATCGGGATCAGAAACTGCGCCTGGAGGCTCCGCTCGAAGGTGATCGGCGCGACCCCCAGGAAGGTCGTGAGGGAGGTCAGCATGATCGGGCGGAAGCGTGACTTGGCGGCGTCGATCACCGATTCGTGGATCCCGAGCCCGTTGCGCCGGTTCTCGTTGACGAAGTCGATCATCACGAGGGAGTCGTTCACCACGACGCCGGAGAGCCCGATGATCCCGAAGAGGGAGAGGAGCCCGACGGGGATGTCGAGGAGGAGGTGGCCGATGAGCGCCCCGACGACCCCGAAGGGCACCGCCGACATGATGACGAGGGGTTGTACGTACGATCCGAAGGGGATGGCGAGGAGCGCGTAGATCACCACGAGGGCGAGGACGAGTCCCATCGAGATCGCGCCCGACGCCTCGGTCTGGTCCTGCGTGCTCCCGCCGAACTGCGAGAGGAGATTGGAATCACGCTCGAGGAGGGTAGCGAGGACACCCGTCTCGAGCGCGCGGTTCACCTCGTCGGCACTGGTGACGGCGTTGTTGACGCGCGCCGTGACCGTTACCACGCGCCGGCCGTCCCGACGCCGGATCGCCGTCGGCGAGGTCCCGAGCGTCAGCGTGGCGACCTGCCCGATCGGGATCTGCCCGCCGTCGGGGGTCCGGATGCGGTACTCCTCCACATCGGCGATCGCGTCGCGCTCGTGCTCCGGGAGCCGGACATACACCCGGATATCCTCGGTCCCCCGCTGCACGCGGAGCGCCTCATCGCCGAAGAAGGCGGCACGGACCTGACGAGCGATATCGTCGAGTGTGAGTCCGAGGGTGCGCGCCGCCGGTTTCAGGCTCAACTGAATCTCGCGAAGACCCTGGGATTCATCGGACCGGATATCGAAGACGCCATCGAAGCGCTCGAGCTCCGAGATCACCTCGTGGCTGAGGAGACTCAGGAGTTCGGGGTCCGGGTGAGAGAGCTCGACCTGGATATCGGGATCCCCCCCGAGGGCGCTCGAGGTGAAGGTGAGCGAACGCGCCCCGAGCACGCGCCCGGTCTCCTCGCGCCACATCTCCTCGAAACGGAGCGCCGAGATGTCCCGCCGTTCCGCCTCCAGAAGCTTGAACTCGACGGTGGCGAGGTTCGCCTGCGCAGTGGTGACACCGGTGGACGCGCCCGGGCCGTTATCGGCCGGCGGACTCCCGACGGAGAAGAAGACCCCTTCGACGAGAGGCGGGAGGGCGTCGGATCGCTCCTCCTCGAGGCGCTGGGCCACGCGGTGCCCGGCGGCCTCGATCCGTTCAGTCACCTCGGTGGTGCGGGCAGCGGGGGTGCCTTCGTCCATCTCGAGCGACGCCGTCACGACGTCGCCTTCCACCTCCGGGAAGAACTGCACGCGCAGGATCCCGGCGGGCACCATCGCGACGGCGAGCACGATCAGCGCGAGCCCGCCCGCGATCACCACGCTCGGTGCGCGCACCGCAAAGTGGAGACCGCGGTCGAGCGGTCCCTCGATGAAGCGCCTGAGTCCACGATCCACGCGCTCCTGTACACGCTCGAGAAATTGTGCGGCGGGGTGCCGGGCTCTCTCTTCGGGTGGGGGGAGGTGCGAGAGGTGGTTCGGGAGGATGAAGAGCGATTCGATCAGCGAGAGGAAGAGGACGGCGATGACGATGAGGGGGATCGCCTTGAGGATCTTCCCGAATGTGCCGGGGACGAGGAGGAGTGGGGTGAAGGCCACGATCGTCGTGAGCACTGCGAAGATGACTGGCCCGCGGATCCGCAGCGCCCCTTTCACGGCGGCGCGCTGGGGTGCGACCCCCGCCTCACGCTCCGCGAAGATGTTCTCGCCCACGACGATCGCGTCGTCCACCACGATCCCGATCGCGAGGATGAACCCGAAGAGGGAGATGGTGTTGATCGAGATCCCCAGGAGGAACATGATCGCGAAGGTGCCCACGAAGGCGACCCCGATCCCGACCGCGGTCCAGAAGGCGAGGCGGATATTGAGGAAGAGGGTGAGCGCGGTGAGTACGAGGATGAGCCCGATGATCGCGTTCTTGATCAGGAGACGCATCCGCCCCTCGAGACTGATCGCGGTGTTTTCCCAGACGGCGATCTCGACCCCTTCGGGGAGCGTGGGACGAATCCGCGTGTCGAGCGCCGTCTCGACCGCGTCGACGATCTCGAGGACGCGTTCGTCCGAGGTTCGGAACACCTCCACGAAGGCCGCGGGACTCCCGTTGTAGCGGGTGACGAGGTCGGTGTCCTCGAAGCCGTCGATGACGGTGGCGATCTCTCCGAGGCGTACCACCGTGCCGCCGGGACGTGCGATCACGACGATCTCCTCGAACTCCTGCTGCGTGTAATTCTGCCCGAGGGTCCGAATCCTGACCTCCTCGGAGGAGGTGTCGATACTCCCGGCCGAGAGGTCGAGAGAGCCGCGGCGGACGATCTCGGCGATGTCGGGAAGGGTGAGCCCGAGCGCCCGCAGGCGGTCCCGGGGGACCTCGATCGAGATCTCGTAGGGACGGATGCCGGAGGTCGTCACGAAGGAGACTTCGGGGAGGATCGCGAGAGCGTCCTCGGTCGCGTATGCGATCTCCTTCAGCGTACGCTCACTCGCATTCCCGGATACGGCGAGGCGGATCACACTCTGTCGGTTGGTGAGCTCGCGCACCTCCGGGCGGTCGGCATCCACGGGAAAGGTCTGGATCTGATCGACCTCCGTCTTGATGTCGTCGAGCGCCTTCTGGATGTCGGTGCCGAGCTCGAGTTCGACGGTGACCGAGGCGAGGCCTTCCGCCGCAACGGCGTTGATCTCGTCGATCCCCTCGACCGCCTCGATCGCCTCCTCGATCTTGCGGACGATCGCCTCCTCGACTTCGTCGGGGTTCGCTCCGGGGTAGGGGACGGTGATCTGGATCGTGTCGAGGCTGAACTCGGGGAAGACCTCCTGAACGAGCTGACTGAATGCGACGAAGCCGGCCACGAAGAGGAAGACGAGGAGGAGGTTGGCGGCGACTCCGTGACGCGCCATGTACGCGACCGGGCCGGACGAGGCGTCGGCACGCCGCTCCGCTTCATTGCGTGGAGGAGCTTCGAGGCCGCGTTCGTCGCTCATCGCATCTCGCTTCCGAGTTCCACCCGCATCCCCTCGGTGGCGACGGTGATGCCCGAGACGATGACGGGGAGGCCGTCGGCGAGTTCACCTCGCACGAAGACGTCGTTGCCGCGCGCCTGGACGACCTCGATCGGCACGATGCGGATGCGTCCACCTTCGACGACCCAGACTTCGTTGTCGACTCTCAGAGCGGCGCGCGGGATGAGATGGTGGTTGCCTTTGCGGCCCTCCATCTCGACCCGGGCGAATTGACCCACCAGGAGGGGAGGACCCTCGTCGGAGGTCTGCGCCGAGTCCGGCGGGCGCCCGGGGGTGAAGGGGTCGGGCACGCGGACGATGACGTCGATCGTGCGGGTCTGCTCGTCGAGCGCGGCCTCGGCTCGATCGACGTATCCCTCCCACATCCAGGTGCCACCGCCGATCTCGGTGAAGACACGCGCCGGGAGGCGCCGGGTCGCCGATCCCGCGCTGAGCGTCCAGAGTCCCGTGAGGAGCGTGGCGTCGTGGTCGGAGAGCGAAACGACGACCTCGACCAGATCGGATGCGTAGAGTGTCCCGAGAGCTTCTCCCACCCTGGCGATCGCCCCGAGATCGACCGACTCGCTCCGGACCGCGCCGTCGAAGGGAGCGACGATCTCGGTTCGCGAGAGCCCGAGCTCGGCGTCGGCGAGGGCCGCGAGGGAGCGGTCCACCGTGGCGCGCGCGGCGTCGAGCTGCGGCCGGCGCAGAACGAGGGGGCTCGGTTCGCCCGAGGTGCCGTTGCGCGCCTGGAATCGACGAAACTCGTCGGCCGCGATGCGGGATTCCTCCTCGGCCTCGAGGAGCGCGACCTCGTCCTGGGCGACCTGCGCGCGCGCCTGCGCGACCTGGTTCAGGTAGTCCGCCGCCTCGATCTTCACGAGGAGCTGCCCGGCACGCACGCGTCCTCCGCTCACGAAGTCCGGGCTCACCTCCACCACGCGTCCCGTGACCTGCGGGACCACCTCGATCTCGGCACTCGGGCGCACCGTGCCCGAGCCCTCGACGACGAGCGGGCCCGGCCATGCCTGGACCGGCGCGGTGGTGACGGTCGGGACGACGGGCGGGATCTCGGTCCGCGGAGGCTCGGGGCGGAGGAGGATCGCCACCGTTGCGAGCGCGACCGCCCCTCCCACGATGCCGGCGGAGAGGGCGAAGTTGCGGAGCTTCGGGGTCATCGCTCGGTCGAGTTCGAAGATTCGGAAGGCACCCAGGTGCCGCCGACCGCGCGGTGCACCGCGAGTCGGGCGAGGGCGAGATCGCGTCGGGCTTCCGCAGCGGTCGATCGGACGGAGAGCTGGTTGCGAAGGGCGTCGAGGTAGTCGGTGTAGCCCCCGACTCCGGCGGCGAAGCGATCCGACTGTACGGCGAGGCCGGCATCCGCTTCGAGTCGCTCCTCCACGACGAAGTCGACGCGGTCCTGTTGCGCCCGATACTGTCGGAGCGCTGCTTCCACCTCGCCGACCGCGGTGAGGACGGCCCGACCGTACGAAGCCACGGCTGCGTGATATTGCGCCTCGGCGACGGCGATGTTCGCCCGGAGGCGTCCTCCCTGGAAGAGGGGGGCGGTGAGCCCGGCGGCGAGGTTGTTGAACCACTGCGTGAGGTCGAAGATGTTGCTCGCCTCCGAGGACTGCAGTCCGACCGATCCGGTCAGCGTGATTGACGGGAGGAGATCGGCCCGTCGCGCGCCGACGCGCAGTCGCGTCGCTTCGAGACGACGCCGCTCGGCGCGTACATCGGGTCGCTGCGCGAGGACGTCGGCGGGGATACCGACGGGGATCGCGGGCGCGTCGATCTCTTCGCGCATCATCACCGCATCCTCGAGGAGGGCGTGAAGGTCCCCCTGGAATCGACCGGTGAGGAGGGCGAGTGCGCGGCGCGCTTCGGCGAGTTGCGCGGTGATCTGCGGGAGTCCGGTTGCCGTCGCCGTCAGATCCTGGCGGATATCGTAGAGTTCGAAGGAGGTCGTGAGCCCCTGCGCATACCGGGACTCCGCCAGATCCACACGCTCTTCGAGCACATCCACGATCTCGCGCGTGATCACTTCGCGCTGGGTGAGATCGAGGACCTCGAACCAGGCGCGGATCGTCTCGGCCAGCACCCCGAGGCGCACGGCACGAAGGTCTTCCTCGGAGGCGAGGAGGTCGTTGAGCGCGGCGGCGCGATCCCGGCGGATGCGACCCCAGATGTCGACTTCGTACGAGAGCGCGACCGAGGCCGTGTAGTTCGTGTTGGTGAAACGGTCGGGTCCGGTCGACAACGGCGGCGACGGGATCGAATCGACCCCGGTGGAGTCGCCCAGCGTCCCTCCCAGGATCGACTCGATCTGACGCCCGAACCCGGAGTTGTTCGGCGTCGAGCTCCGTGTCGCGTCCAGCGTACCGGTGAGCTGGGGCAGGAGGTCCGCGGTGGCGATCCCCAGGCGCGCGCGCGCCTCCTCGACGCGAGCGACGGCCTCGGCGAGGTCGAAGTTCCGATCGAGCGCCGCATCCATGAGCCGGTTCAGCGCCGGATCCTCGAAGCTCTCCCACCACGCGATCGCCCAGGTGGAGTCGGCGGCGAGCGATTCTCCGGGGAGCCCTTCCTCCGCGGCGAAGGGGTATGCGGCCGGGAGGGAATCCACCGGCGCCACGGTCTCGGGGGCAGGGGGCATCGAGCACCCCGCGAGCGTCGAGAGCACGAGTCCGGCCAGGCCGCGAGAGTGTGCGACTGTGAAACGCACGCGCATCCGCAAGGTGAAGGTCAGTGTGAAGGACGTTAACGCCATCCGGAAAACACCGGGGTGGTGCGAAAGTTCACATGGAAATGAAGAGAGAGAAACCCTTTGTGAACGTCGTTCACTTTTGAATCGGCTGCCGGGGCGCCCTCGATTCCGCATCGAGCGCGGAGGGTTCCGTTCCGGATCGTCCCGGGTGTGCCGGCGTCAGGGCGGAGGATGCGCGGCCTCCGCGATCGTGTGCTGCACCACGAGCCGGAGATCACGTCGCGACGAAACGCCACCGGTGCGTGACGCGTAGATTACAATTGGGGGCACGACGCACGGTGCCATCCTGCGTCGCGCTCACCCGCCTGAACCTCAACCGACCAGACCATGCTTGAACTCCTTGCCGCCGGCCTCGCCGGCATCTGGGGACACCAGACGACCCGGAACTTCGTGCGTCGCCGCCTCCGCTTCACAAGCTGGGTGGAGAATGGCGCGACGTGGGGGTTGATGGGGGGCGCGGTGACGGGGATCGTGACCGCCGCCGTCGTTCCCGTGCTGCCCCTCGTCGGACTCGGTGCCGGTGTCTTGATCGGAACCGGTGTGGGGATCGGGGTGGGCACCGGGATCGCGGTGGGCTCGTCGCACGCGCGCCGTGGGTACCTCCCCGAGGGAGACTGACTCCTGGCCGCCGACGATCTCGATTTCATACAGCCCTGGTTTCTCGGACCCGCGGCGGAGAATGCTCAGCTCCTCGAGGAGCTCGTCGTGGAGTTCCTGCGTGATCACGCCTACTGGCGGCGCAATTTCCATCCGGAGGACGGGTTCCGGATCTCGGCCGATGCCCGTCATCGTCCCGACTTCCTGGCCGCGCAGGCGCGCATCCATGCCGAACTGCACCGCCTGAGCGCGCGCCTCAAACGGGCGGTCCCCGTCTTCCACCCCCGGTATGTGGGGCACATGACGGGCGACCTCCTCCTCCCGGGGCTCGTCGCCAAGCTTCTCACCACGCTCTACAACCCGAACAACGTCTCGGAGGAGGCGGCACCCGTCACCCTCGAGATGGAACTCGAGGTCGGAGAACAGCTCGCGCGGATGTTCGGCTTCTCGACGGACGAAGCCTCCGAGGTCTGTGCGTGGGGACACCTGACGAGTGGCGGGACGGTCGCGAACTACGAGGCGCTCTGGAACTTCCGATCGCTCAAGTTCTATCCCCTCGCCCTGCAGGCGGGGTGCGCGGAGATCTCGTGCGACACCGGGCCCGTGGGTCCTGCTGCGCAGCCGCTCGCCGCTTACGATGCATGGGAGCTCCTCAACCTCTCGATCGCCGAGACGATCGCGCTTCGACGCGAAGTCGGCGTGCGCGCGCGCGAACGCCTCGGATCCCGATTCCACCGCTTCGCGGACGCGGTGCGGGAGCGCCGGATCGAGACGCTCGGAACGGCGGGGTTCTTTCTCGAGCATCAGATCCAGCCGCCGCGTGTTCTCGTCTCTTCGGCCGCGCACTACTCATGGGCGAAGGGGATGAAGGTGCTCGGACTCGGAACGGGCCAGATGGTGAAGGTCGCGATCGACGACCACATGCGGATGGATGTCGACGACCTGCGCCGTCACCTCGACACGCTGCACGAGGAGCGCGTGACCGTGCTCGCGGTGGTGGGGATGCTCGGCACGACCGAGTTCGGCACGGTCGATCCGATCCACGAGATCGTCGCGGAGCGCGACCGTCGGCGCACCGAGGGGCTCGACTTCGGTATCCATGTGGATGGTGCCTGGGGGGGCTACCTCGCCTCCGTCTTCCGCAGCGCGGACGGCGGATGGCGCACACAGGCGGATATGTCGCGGGGCTACACCTACTTCCCCGGTGACGTCGTGTACCGCGCCTTCAACGCGGTACCCCTCGTCGACTCGGTGACCGTCGATCCGCACAAGCTCGGCTTCATCCCGTACCCCGCGGGAGCCTTCGTCACTCGCAATCGCGGGGTAGCCGATTTCATCGTGCAGGACGCCGCCTATGTCTTCGACATCGATGGAGAGGAGGAACCCGGCACGCGCGAGAAGCTCCGCAACCTCGGACAGTACATCCTCGAAGGCTCCAAACCGGGATCCGCGGCGGCGGCCGTATGGGTGACGCACAATGTGCTCCCCCTCGATCACGAGGGGCTCGGGCGGATTCTCCGCCTCACGATCCGGGCGTGCGAGACCTTCTGGGACTCCGTCCGTGACTACGGGGAACGGTGGAAGGGGCGGGTGAGGGTCCGTACCCCCTTCGAGCCCGACTCGAACCTCATCTGCCTGGCGTTGAACCCGGAGGGAAACACCTCGGTGGCCGAGATGAACCGATTCACCCGGGCCGTCTTCCGCCGCATGCGTGTCGATCCCGAGAGGCCGGTGCAGGTGACCGAGTTCATCGCCTCCTACACCTCGATGACGAAGGACAATCTTCCCGGTTCACAGGCCGATCGGATCCTCGACGAACTCGGGCTCGATCCGTCGACCTTCGTGCACGCGCCGGAGGACACGCGCCGCGACGCCGACCACCTCTACATCCTCCGTCACACCCTCATGAACCCGTGGCAGCTCACGGGACCCGACGGTGTGGATTACCTCGAGCGCTACTGGAGCTTTCTGGGCGCGATCATCGACGAAGAGCTCGCCCTCCGCGAAGCGTCCGTAAACCGCGAGTCGCGCGCGTGAGATGAAGCGGGGCGGAAGGCCTCAGCCTTCCAGACGTTCGAGGAAGGCCCGAACGGTGGCGCGCAGGAATGCGTCACTCGCGTCGGCCTGCGCGCCCGCATCGCCCGCCGCGATCACTTCGTCGGCTTCGAGCACCGCCCCGGTCCACCCCTCGAGTTTCCATCGACCGTGCGGGAGATCGGGGAGCGCGCCGTGTTCATCCGATGTGGTGTCGGGATAGCTCCGCACATACCAGTAGGGGTGCTCGATCCCGGGATCGCCCGGGCTGAATCCGAGCCCGACCGTCCCCCCGTCGGACCCTTCCACCGCCTGGAAGAGGGTGCCGAGGTCGAAGTGATGTGGCCAGCAGCGGACCTCGTCGCTCGCGAGGTCGATCTCGTCGGTCAGGCGCAGAAGAGCGAGGTCGGCGTGCGTGAACCAGCGCGCGAGTTCCTCGAGCGCGTCGCCGTCGGGTTGGAAGGGTGTCGTTCCGTCGCTCACGGCGTGATCGGGGAGGTCGAACTCGGGGCGCTCGAAGCGGCCGATGCTGCCCTCGGGGAGCGCCGAACGCACGGCGTCAGCGAGGCGCTCACGGAGGACGTCACCGCCGAAGGTGTGCGCTTCGATGACGTTGAGGACGGCGTCGCTGCGTTCCACCCGGACCGCGAAGCGGGGCACGTCGAACACGACACTCAACTCCGGATCGGCCGTCGCGGGGCGCGTGCGGAACCCCCGCGCGCCGATATCCCAGTCGAAGTTGCGGTGCTGGTCGTCATCGAGCGGGTCGACGGCCGCCTGGGCGAAGGAGGTGAGCGCCTGGAGGGCGTGGTGGGTCCGGAGACGCGTCTCCGCGAGGCGGTCGAGTGGGATCGAGCCGAGCGCGCGGATGCTCATCGGCCTGCCACCCCGGCGAAGCGCACCCCCGTCAGATCGGCGATCTCGCGTTTCCACGTCGTGAGGTCATCGGCACCGAAGTCGGCGAGCGATCGATGACCGCACGCGCGCGCGAGCACCTTCATGAGCTCGGTGGTCGCCACGAACCAGCGCGTGAGCCGTTCGGCGGAGGCCTCCACGATCAGCCGGGAACGCAGATCCTTCTTCTGCGTGGCGATCCCGACCGGGCAGTTGTTGGTATGGCAGGCCCGCATCGCCAGGCACCCGATCGCCTGCAGCGCGGCATTCGCCACGGCGATCGCGTCGGCACCGAGTGCGAGCGCCTTCACGAAGTCGGATTCGGTGCGGAGCCCTCCCGTGACGATCAGTGACACATCGCTCTGCATCGAGGCGTCGATGTGACGCCGCGCCCGGGAGAGTGCAGCGAGGGCAGGCACCGAGATATTCTGCTTGAGGACATCGGGAGCGGCTCCGGTTGCTCCACCGCGACCGTCGAGGATGATGTAGTCGGCTCCGGCCTCGAAGGCGAAGTCGAGGTCCTTCTCGATGTGTTGTGCGCTCATCTTGAATCCGATCGGAATGCCGCCGGAGGCCTCACGGACCTCCGTGGCGAAGCTTCGAAAGTCGTCCGGAGTGCGGAGGTCGGGGAAGCGACCGGGACTGATGGCATCCTCCCCCGCCTGGAGTCCGCGAACCTCCGCGATGCGTTCGGTGACCTTGCGTCCGGGGAGGTGTCCGCCGACTCCGGTCTTGGCACCCTGCCCGGCCTTGAAGTGGAAGGCGCTCGACCTTGCCGCCTTCTCGAGCGACCAGCCGAACTTCCCGCTCGCGTACTCATAGAAGTACCGATGGTTGGCCTCGCGTTCCTCCGGGAGCATCCCGCCCTCTCCCGAACAGATCCCGGTCCCCGCTCCCTCCGCGCCGATCGCCAGCGCGACCTTCGCCTCTTCGGAGATCGCCCCGAAGCTCATGTCACTGACGAAGAGCGGGATCGCCAGCTCGAGCGGACGCTCGGCCCTCGGACCGATGACGGTGCGCGTGTCGACCTCGGCGTCGTCCGCGAGAGGTGTTCGTGCGAGCTGGGCGGTGAGGATCTGGAGGTCGTCCCAGCGCGGGAGCTCGGTGAGGGGTACACCCATCGCCGAGATCGGCCCGTGGTGCCCCACGGTGGAGAGGCCCTCGCGTGCCAGGCGCTGGATGGAAGGGTTGTGCGGCTCGACCTCGGTCCCGTGGATGTCCTGATAGAGGCCGAGGTAGCTGTCGCGATCCCACGGCTGCGGGTGGGCTTCCGCCCACCGGGCGACCTCCGCGGCATCGACGAGGACGGCGTTTTCTCCGGCGTCGACCCGAGCGGGGAAACGCGCCAGCGCTTCATCATTCGCGTACTCGGAAACACCGGTGTCGTAGCGGTAGTCCCACCCGTGGAGGCCACAGATCAGGTTCTGGCCGTCGATATGTCCGTCGGAGAGGAGCGCGCCGCGGTGCAGGCACCGTCCGTAGAGCGCGGAGACCTCGTCATCGTGACGGATCACGACGAGGTCGACCCCCTCGACGAGGGCGTAGGTCGGCTCCCGGTCGGGGAGCTCGGACCAGGCGGCGACCTTCGTCCAGCGCGGCGTCATCACTTCAATGCTCATACCAGGAGTGCGTCGGTGAAAATCTCGACGAGTGAGGGACCTTCGTGAGCGAGTGCACGGTCGATCGCGGTGTCGAGGTCGGCGGGATCGCGGACCTCGATCCCGAGGCCTCCGGCGGATTCGGCATACGCCGCGAAGCTCGGGTTGACGAGCGACGTCTGCCAGACCTCCCAGAATCCCGAGCGCTGTTCCTTCGAGATCTTGGCGAGCTCGGAGTCGTTGAGGAGGACGTGGGTGATCGACATCCCGTACTTCACGGCGGTCGTGAACTCGGCCATGTACTGTCCGAAGCCGCCGTCGCCCGAGACCGAGATCACCTTGCGTCCCGCAAAGCGCGCGTCGTCTTCCTGCGTGGCGGCCCACGCGCCGAGCGCGGCCGGGAGCGCGAAGCCGATCGAGCCGAGGTAGCCCGACATGAGGAAGCTCTGGCCGCACGTCTCGAAGTAGCGCCCGAGGGAGTAGGCGTTGTTGCCGACATCCACGCAGACGATCGCGTCGTCGGGGGCGAGACGCGAGAGGGTGTCGAAGACCGAGGCGGCGTTGATTCCCCGACCCCGGTCCTCCTCCCTGCGACGGGCCTTCTCCTCTCGCCAGATCGACCATCTCTGCCCGACCTCCTCGCGCTGGTCGACGGCGGCGAGATCGTCGGAGTGGAGAGCGTGCTGCAGAGCACGGGCGGTCACTCCGATCTCGCCCCAGAGGGGGATGTCCACGGGGAAGGTTCGCCCGAGCGCGGTGCGCTCGAAGTCGACCTGGATCGTGGGCTTCTTCGGCGTGATCCCGGTGTGATTCGAGAAGGAGGCCCCGAAGACGAGGAGGAGGTCCGACTCATTCATGAAGTGGCTCGCCACCGGGGTCCCGCTGCGGCCGAGAACGCCGCATCCGAGGGGGTGCGTGTCGGCGATCTGCCCTTTCCCCTTGAAGGTGGTGAGCACCGGGCACCCGAGGCGCTCGGCGAGGGCGATCACCTCGTCCATCTCGTAGCGCGCGCCGTGCCCGACGATGATGACGGGCCGTTCGGCGGTGCGGAGTCGCGCGACGGCTTCGTCGAGCACCTCGGCGGGTGGCGCGATCCCGGGCGCCGCGACACGACCGTCGGGGCCGGAGGGCTCGTGCCCCTCCGCCGGAAGCGCCTGTACCTCATCGGGGAAGATGACGTGAGAGACCCCCCGGTTGAGGATGGCGCTCTTGCACGCGAGGGTGGCGAGTTCGGCGGGGTCGCTCGAGTGCAGGAGCGATTCCGACCACTGCGCGACCTGGCCGTAGGCGGCTTCGAGGTCGATCTCCTGAAAGGCGCCGCGTCCGAGCACCTGCACATCGACCTGACCCGTCAGCGCGAGTGCGGGCGCTCGATCGACATTCGCGTCCCAGAGTCCGGTGAGGAGGTTCGTGGCGCCGGGCCCCGCGATCGAGAAGCAGGCGGCCGCGCGCCCGGTGAGTTTGCCATACGCCGAGACGGCGAAGGCGGCCGCGCCCTCGTGTCGGATCCCGATGTAGGTGAGGCGGCCCGCCTCTTCCTGCCGGCGAAGCGCATCGGCGAGCCCGAGGTTCGAGTGCCCGACCATCCCGAAGGCCCACCGGACCTCCCACTCCAGGAGGGTTTCGACGAAGACGTCACATACCGTCCGGATGCGCTCCCGGTCGACCGGAAAGCCGACATACACCCCATCGTCGCGCACCTCGATCGGGAAGCTCTCCACGCCGTCATCGAAGCCGGGAGTCTTTCCCGTGAGGGGATCGTAGTCCCACCCGTGCCACGGACAACGCAGGAGTCCCTTCTCGATCGATCCCTCTCCGAGCGGTCCGCCCTGGTGCGGACACCGGTTGTCGAGCGCACCGTACTCGTCCCCGACACGTGTCATGCAGACGGTGAAGTGCTCGCAGGTCACGGGCTTGACCCGCCCGTCCGGGAGCTCGTCCACCTCGAGTGCCTTGAGCCAGCGGCGCTCGTCGGTCGAGGGGCGCGGTGCGTCGGGCATCGTCAGGTGTCTCCCGGGGCGTGCTGGATGAGGGTGCGGGGTGCTGCAGATAGAAGCTCGGAAGAGGGAAAAAAGGTCCCCGTCGAGTCAGTTGGATCGGACGGGGACCTGATACCACATGGCGCCGGGACTCAGTCGATGAGCTGGATCTCGTACCCGATGCGCCAGTTGGTCATGTTTTCCGGATCGTCGGATCCTTCGTCTCCCGGGGCGTACCGAGCCACCCATCTGCCGGGGTCGCCTTCGAAGACGCGCGTGTACGGATCGAGGTGGTCGTTCTCGGAGAAGGTATCGATCTCCTCGCCCTCGAACTCGACGGTGAGGGTGTCGCCCGGCTCGCCTTCGAAGATGATCTTGTCGATCTTGTCGACCTTGTTGAAGCGCGGGTGGTCCGAGATTTCCCAGTGGCCCTTCTCGGGGAGGCGACACACCGTGGTGGTGGCACCCGAGGTTACACGGGAGGTGAAGAAGAACTCACCGTGAGCCTTGTAGAAGGGATCCAGCTTGTCCAGAATCTGGATCCAGAGAAGAACGACGCGGATGCGCTTCCCCGAATTGACGCTCATGCGCGCTCCAGGCTTGAAATCGAAGGAGAGTGAAAAGGAGAGTGAAAGCGTGATACATAGGGGGTCCCACCGAGATGGGTCAAGCGTGGAAGCCTGAATCGATCGGTGCCACGACCCCCGACCGAACCCTTGCGTGAGTCCGGATTCGGGTGAGAGCGTTGACGTGGGAGCGCGCGGGAGCCACTCTCGATGTCGGAGTGCGCCGTGCGATCCGGGCGGTTCGCTGCCGGCGCCTTCGACGGTGACCGGAGAGGAGAGGCGACTCGCCTGCCGCGCACACCTCAGCCAGAGTGCACCGGGCCCGTTCTCTCATGACGGCCCCAACGAACCTGCCGACCCGGAGGAGAACGCGACGTGTCGCATCGGTTCCTGTACCTGACCCCATCCGGGCGAGAGGCCCGGATCGAATCCACCGAAGAGTTGCGCCGTGCGGTCGCTCGCGGGGAGGTGAATGCGGATACGCTCCTCCACGACACCGAGGGGTCGTCGTGGGCTCCGGCCCACACGCATGCGATCTTTCGCCTGGTGCTCGAGGCGGAGGAAGGGGAGCAGGCTGGGGATCTCGACGACGACGATCTCTCGCTCGCGCTCGACTCTGTCGTCTCGGATGCGGTCGAGCACGATGATGTCGAGGCATTTCACGAGGCGCTGGAGCGCGAGCGCAGGCTCGAGCGTGACCTCGACCCGTCGGCGGGTGTGGAGGGGCTGGGGGCGGTCCGGCGCAGCGAGAAGGCCGATGCCCTGGCGACCCCGGAATCGGAGGCTGCCACCGCGTCCGGGCCGGCGGCGCCCGAGGTGGCGCTCCCCGCGCCGTCCCCCGGCTCGATCCGGGAACTCGATGTGCCGCGGTGGTCCCAGCTTCGGCCGCCGCGCCCGCCTCCGCCACCTTGCCCCCCCGATCCGCGTGCGCGTCGTGCACGGCTGCGCCGGGGCGTACTCATGGGAGTCCTCCTCCTCGTCGGAGGGTGGGGGATTGCGGATGCGTGGACGATCCCCGCGCCGGATCCGTCGGTCGTCGAGCCGCTCACCCTCGGGGGCTACAGCAACCCATCCGAGCCCGCTGAAGGAGCGCTCCGCGTCCGCGAGTCGGCGCGGGCCGCCTTCTCCGACATGCGCGTCGGGATGGAGCGGATCCGCGGGCGTCTGCGGATCGACGGGCCGCCCGAGGCATGGCTCACCGGAATGTACCTCGCCGACCCTCCGTCGGCCCCGGAAGTCCGGGAGTTCTGGATCCGGTACGGTGCCTTCGTGGACTCGCTGCGCACCGCGGAGGAAGACCTCTTCCGTTCCGGCTTCGTCGCACGCCTTCAGGAGCGCGGGATCACCGGTCCCGTCCTCTCGATCCGCCTCGTCCGAGGACTCGAGGAGTTTCGTGCGGACCGCGCGCGTCGAGACACGGTCTATCTCGCGATGGAGCGCCTGAGCCGCGAGGCGATCGCCTTCGACGACTTCCTCCGCGAGGCATCGGACCGCATCGCCTATGCGGGGGTGCGGGAGGGGGCGGTATCCGTCGCACCCGAGCTCGAGGCGGCCCCACTCGACGAGGCGACCCGGGCAGAGTTGAATGCGCGCCTCGACACCCTCCTCTTCGCCTTGCAGGAGGTGACCGGTAAAGATCCGGCCCAGACCCGGGACCTGACCGGAGCCGCGCTCGAGGCGCTCATCGAGGGGGACGCCGGAGGGACGGGGGAAGGAGAGACTCCGGGGGGAGGAGCGGGGTGAACGACTCCGGCGCGGCGTGGCGGGTGTCCGGGTCGGATCTCAACGGCGATCCCTCCGGATGTGTCGTTACGAGTGCACGCCGCCGGCGTCGATGAGTGCCGGTGTCCGGATTGAATCCATCTTCCTGGACGGAGGGATGCCGATGCGCCACCGAATTGCGATCCCACTCCTCCTCCCCGCCATTGCGCTCGGCGTCGGGGGTGTCTCCTCGCCCGCGACCGCCCAGCATGTGGACGACCTCGTGCAGATCCGCGAGTGGGAGGTCCCCTGGGAGGACTCGCGTCCGCGTGACCCGTATGTGGCCCCCGATGGCCGTGTCTGGTTCGTGGGCCAGCGTTCCGACTACGCGGGGGTCCTCGATCCCACTACGGGCCACTTCGAGAAGATCGATATGGCCGAGGGCGCCGGGCCGCACAATCTCGTCGTCGATGGCGAGGGGATCGTCTGGTATGCGGGGAACCGGGCCGCCCACATCGGCCGCATCGACCCCGACACGGAAGAGATCGAGCTCTTTCCGATGCCGGATCCCGCGGCCCGCGATCCCCATACCCTCGAATTCGACGGAGCGGGCGGGATCTTCTTCTCCGTGCAGGGGGGCAACTTCGTCGGGCACTTCGAACCCACCTCGGGCGAGGTGCGTCTGGCCCACGCGCCGGAGGTGGCGGGACGGGGCGGGCAACCGGGGAGTTCACGCCCTTACGGGATCAAGGTGGACTCCCGAGGTCATCCCTGGATCGCGCTCTTCAACACCAATATGATCGCGACCGTCGATCCCGGGTCGATGGAGATGACGACGTTCGAGATCCCCCGGCCCGAGGCACGTCCGAGGCGACTCGTCGTCGACTCCGAAGACCGTATCTGGTACGGTGACTACGCAGCGGGCAAGCTCGGTCGGCTCGACCCGGAGACGGGAGAGTTCACCGAGTGGGACAACCCGAGCGGCGACGCATCGCGCCCTTACGGCATGGCGATCGACGCCGATGACCGCATCTGGTTCGTCGAGACGGGGGTCCAGCCGAACCGATTCGTCGGGTTCGACGCGCGGACCGAAGAGTTCATCTCGGCCACCGACGTTCCGAGTGGTGGAGGCACCGTTCGCCACATGTATTACGACCGCGACGAGAATGTCATCTGGTTCGGAGCGGACACGAATACGATCGGGCGCGCGATCCTTCCGCCCCTGCGCCGCGTCGTGATGCAGGAGTGATGATCGTTTCGCCCTCGATCGGCGTCATGGGGGCGCTGGGGGGGCTCGCCATCGTGGTCGCGATGGCGGGCCCTTCACCATCGGGGACCCACCCCGATGCGCCTCCTCCCGCGCATACGGGAGGATTCGGCGAGCCCACCTGCCAGGTGTGCCATGCCGAGTACGGACTCGATCCGGAAGGGATGCGCGTGCTCCTCGTCGGGGTGCCGGTGCGTGTCGAACCGGAGAGCGTGCACCGTATCGGTGTGGTGGTGCGCGCCGAGGGCACCGTCGTGGCCGGCTTTCAGCTCGCGGCCCGTCGCCCCGATGGGCGCCAGGCGGGGCGGCTGCGTGCAGTCGACGATCGGGTGCGCATCACGATCGGTGACACGCCGGCCGGCGAGGTGTCCTTCGCACACCAGACCGCGCTCGGTACCGAGGGGGAGTCGCGTGTGGAGTCGCGGTGGACGGTCGAGTGGACCGCCCCCGGTACACCGACCGATGTCGTCTGGAATGTGGCGGGCAACTCGGCCAACGGTGACAACTCGCCCTTCGGGGACCTCGTGGGGTTGGCGAGCGCCGGCACGCAGGTGCGCTGAGGCCACACGATGAGATGGCGCCCGCATGCCTCGGTGCCGGCCTGCCCGCGGGGCGTGTCTGGCCGGGGGTGGGCGGTTCGATGTAGCTTCGGAACCCGACTTGAACTCCGCTGATTTGACTTCGTCGTATGCGCTTTGCCTATATCGATTCACAGGGAAAGGAAGTTCCGATCCCCGGCGCCGACGCGCTCCGGCTCCGCATCGAACTCGGGGCGGTCACCGACACCACCCGTTTCTACGACGCGTCGCAGGACCGGTGGGCGCCTGCCGCCGAGCATGAGATCTACCGTACGCTCAAGCGGGAGGTGGGAGAACCGCGCCTCGAAGGATTCGTCATCCCGCCGCCCATGCCCCCGGAGCCTCCGTCGACGATCACCGAGGATCCCGTCGCGGACGAAGTCGTCGCCGAGGATCCCGCCGCGGACGAAGTCGTCGCCGAGGATCCCGCCGCGGACGAAGTCGTCGCCGAAGATCCCGCCGCGGACGAAGTCGTCATCGATCTTCCCGCGATCGAGGACGCCGAAGCGGAGGAGGTGAGCACGGACGAGGGGGACGACTTCGAATTCAATGTCGGGGGGGGTGAACTCACCCTCGCCGCCTCACTCGAGGATCTCCCCGAACTCCCGCCGATTTCCGGGAGCGAGCCGCTGGAGAGCGAGCCGGTGGAGAGCGAGCCGCTGGAGAGCGAGCCGCTGGAGAGCGAGCCGGTGAAGAGCGAGCCGGTGGAGGAGGCGGAAGAGACCGGAGAGGGTCAACCCCGGTGGAATGTAGCCGCCGAACTCGACGGCGCGGTGCCGCTCCCCGGGGAGGCGGATCTCCTCGAGGGTCCGGAAGCGGTGGACGAGGCCGCGGAGCCGGAGCGGACCGATGGGGCGCCGGACTTCGAGGGGCCGGACTTCGGGATGGCCTTCGAGGGAGTGGAACCCGGGATGGCGTCCGGAGATGAGGGCCCGACCGATGAGGGTCCGACCGAGGAGGGAGGCCCCTCGTCGGCGGTCGAGGACGACCTCGTGATCGAGTCCTCCGCGATGACCGGCTTCGATCCGGATGCGCCCCCCTCGTGGATGACGGGCACGGCGGGAGCGACGGAGGGGGACGAGGCCCACCCCGAGGGATCCGGCGCGTCATTCCGCTCCGAAGAGGGGGAGCCTCCCGAAGGCTCGGCGACCGCAGGCGCCTCGGAGGATCGCGACGATCCCTATGATCGGCAGATCCGGGCCCGGAGCGCCCCGCCGCGACGGAAGATCACCCCGAGGGGTTCGGGGCGCGCGGGCCGCCTCATCGGCGCCTTCGTGCTCCTCGCCGCTCTCGGGGCGGGTGGATGGTTTGTCGTCGGCGCGTGGGAGGGAGGAGGATCACAGAGGGGACGCATCGTGCTCCCGGAACTCCCGGCCGAATTGCACCCGCACTTCCGGCAACTCGCGGAACGGGCCTCCCGACGGCTGGTGGAGTCGATGGACTCGCTCCCCGAACGGCTCGCCCTTCCCGCGGGGCCCGGTGCGGCGTGGCTCTCCGGGGACTACCTCGCGAATGCGAGCAACTTCGGAGGCGTAGCGGACTACTGGAATGCGATGGCGGCGCACCTCGCCGCGATCGGGAGAGAGGCCGACCGGGTGTGGCCTGCGGCCTTCGAGGAGGAGGTGGCCGCGGATTCGCTCGCCCCCGAGGATGCGACTCTCCTCCTCGAGCGCGCGCGCGCCGGGTGGAGCGCTGCAGCGACCGATCGTCAGATCGTCTATGACGAATTCCGCCAGGTGATCGACGCCTCTCTGGCGCTGCACGACTTCCTCGTCGCCAACGAAGCGGCGATCCGGCATGAGCCGGCGGCGGGAGGGGGATCACGTGATCCCGTGCTCGAGGCGGTGCCCGCCACCCCGGCGCTCGGCGAGGAGATGTGGGAGCGTGTCGGAGCGATCACCGCCGCGCTCGACGCCTTTGGCTACCTCCAGCAGGTGGAGACGGAGCCGATGGTTGCGGTGCTGGAGAAGAAGCTCGTGACGACCGGAATCCGCTGACCCCGACCCACCCCGGACGGCCGACGCCCGAGATCGGGGCGGAGCTCGCCCCGATCTGCATCGATCGATCTCGGCGTCACGCCTCGAAGTACGGATTCACCCCGGAGGCGTGGTCGGTGATGTCATGCACGCCGGTGATCTCGGGGATCGCCTGACGCAGCATGCGCTCGACACCCTGGCGCAGCGTCATGCGCGACATCGCGCACCCCTGGCACCCGCCACTCATCTCGAGGAAGATCTCGGTATCCTGCACGTCGTAGAGTTCGATCGCCCCTCCGTGAGAGGCGATCGCGGGGTTCACCTGTTCATCGAGCACGGTGAGGACCCGTTCGGCGATCGGGCCGGAGGGTGTGGGGCGCTCGGGCGAGGTGCGCGTCCGGGTAGAGGCGGCCGGGCGTACCTCGAAGCCGCTCTCGTTGACGCGCTCGACGAAATCCACCGTGGCGCCCTCGAGCGCTCCCACGGAGCGCTCCGGGACGAGAATCGCGAGTCCGTCGATATCGACCTCCCGGTCCGCGGGGTCACGTTCGTCGCTGCTCACCAGGGTGAGTTCGAAGGTCGGAGTGTCAGGAGTGCCGTGATGCGCGATGCGCAGGTGCGCCAGCTCTCCGCCACTCTGGTCGATGAAGGTGCGCACCATCTCGCGCGCGCGGTCGGTGAAGCTCAGCATGGGACCGTCCGGTGAAATGCCAACGGGGCGACCTGCCCCGATGGTGAAGGATAACCGGGTACCCGGGCGTGGTTCCAGATGGGGCGGCGTTGAGGCCGACGTCGGGGTCGCGTAGCTTGCAGGGCTGCGGGCGCGATCCTCCGCGCTCACTCCCCCCACCTGCGATTCTCGATGGCCTCCGACCTCATGGACACGCTCGTGTCGCTCTGCAAGCGGCGCGGATACATCTTTCAGTCATCCGAGATCTACGGCGGCACGGGGTCGGTGTGGGACTACGGTCCGCTCGGCGTCGAGCTCAAGCAGAATCTGAAGGAGGCGTGGTGGCGCCGCATGGTGCGGACGCGCGACGACGTGGAGGGACTCGACGCCGCGATCCTCATGCATCCGCGCACCTGGGAGGCTTCAGGGCACGTCGAGGGCTTCACCGATCCGCTGATCGACTGCTCGAACTGCAGGCGGCGCTTCCGGGCCGACCTCCCCGAGGTGGCCGACGGCCAGTGCCCGGTGTGTGGGACGAAGGACGCCTTCGGCGAGGCTCGACAATTCAATCTCATGTTCAAGACCTTCATGGGGCCCGTCGAGGAGGACGCGAGTGTCGTCTATCTGCGCCCGGAGACGGCGCAGGGGATCTTCGTCAACTTCCAGAATGTCGTGACCTCCGCGCGGCAGCGGGTGCCCTTCGGGATCGCGCAGATCGGCAAGGCGTTCCGCAACGAGATCACGCCGGGAAATTTCATCTTCCGGACGCGTGAATTCGAACAGGCCGAGATGCAGTTCTTCGTCAAACCGGGGGATGACGAGGAGTGGTTCGAACGGTGGAAGGAGGATCGCATGGCCTTCCACCTCGAACTCGGACTCACCGAGTCGAGGCTGCGATTCCATGCGCACGGCGAGGACGAACTCGCCCACTACGCCAAGTCCGCGGTCGATATCGAGTACGAATTTCCCTTCGGCTGGAAGGAGGTGGAGGGGGTCCACAACCGGACCGACTTCGACCTCTCGCGCCACCAGGAGTACTCCGGCAAGCGCATGGAGTACATCGACCCGACGACGAATGATCGCTACATCCCGTACGTGATCGAGACCTCGATGGGGGTGGATCGCACGCTCCTCGTCCTCCTGGCCGACGCCTGGCGCGAGGAGACGGTGGAGGGGGAGGAGCGCGTCGTCCTCGGGCTGCACCCGAAGCTCGCCCCGGTCAAGGCGGCGGTCTTCCCGCTCGTGCGCAAGGAGGGTCTGCCCGAGCGGGCCGAGCGTCTGGCGGCCGATCTGCGGGCTGCCGCGGTCCCCACCTTTCTTGACATGGCGGGCTCGATCGGACGACGCTACCGCCGGCAGGATGAGGCGGGCACCCCCTGGTGCATCACCCTCGACGGCCAGACGAATGAGGACGAGACGGTGACGATCCGTGATCGCGACACCCTCGAGCAGGTCCGCATCGCGGCCGATCAGGTCGTCGCGTGGGTGCGCGAGCAGCTCGGATGAAATCGCGTCGCGGTCCCCGCACTCCGCGGCACCCCCACCTCCCTCCGAGGAGAACCCGATGAGCCAGAGCTCCGAGACGCGCTCCACCGTATTCACGTCGCGCTGGGGCATGCTCCTCGCCATGCTCGGCATGGCGGTGGGGACGGGCAATATCTGGCGCTTCCCGCGGATCGCCGCCTCCAACGGCGGGGGCAGCTTCCTCGTGGCGTGGGCCGTCTTCCTCCTGATCTGGTCGATCCCGCTCCTCATCCTCGAGTTCGGGATGGGGAAGGGGACGCGGCGCGGCACGATCGGGGCCTTCATGAAGACGCTGGGGCCGAAGTTCGCCTGGATGGGGGCGTGGGTCGCGCTCGTCGCCACCGCGATCATGTTCTACTACTCGGTGGTGATGGGGTGGACGCTGCGCTTCTTCTGGGCGACGCTCACCGGCGAGATCCCGGCGGCCGAGGGGGTCGCGCCGGACGCCTTCTGGACCGGGTTCCAGGGCACGCCCGAGGCGCTCGTGACGCACGCGATCGCGATGGGGCTCGCGGTCTTCGTGGTGGCGTGGGGGGTCAAGGGGATCGAGACGGCGGCGCGGGTGCTGATTCCGAGCCTCGTCATCATCATGATCATCCTCGCGATTCGCGCGCTCACCCTCCCGGGCGCCTCCGAGGGCCTCGCCTTCCTCTTCACGCCCGACTGGAGCGCGCTGGGCGACGTCAACATCTGGATCCAGGCGCTCACGCAGAACGCCTGGGACACCGGGGCGGGGTGGGGGCTGGTGCTCACCTACGCGGTCTACATGCGCAAGCGCGAGGACACCGCGCTGAACGCCTTCGTCATCGGCTTCGGCAACAACTCGATGTCGCTCCTCGCGGGGATCGCCGTGCTCTGCACGATCTTCTCGGTGATGCCGGCCGCGGCCGGCGAGATCGTGGGGGCGGGCAATGAGGGGCTCACCTTCATCTGGATGCCGCAGCTCTTCGCCCAGATCCCGGCCGGGCAGTTCCTCATGGGACTCTTCTTCCTCGCGCTCGCCTTCGCGGCGTGGTCGAGCCTCGTGTCGATGGTCGAACTCGCGGCGCGAATCCTGATCGACCTCGGGGTCGGCCGGGGCAAGGCGATCGCGCTCGTGGGGATCGCCGGGCTCGCCTTCGGCGCTCCCTCCGCCCTCAACAACTCGGTCTTCCTGAATCAGGACTGGGTCTGGGGCGTGGGGCTGATGATGTCGGGGCTCTTCTTCGCGATCGCGGTGCTGAAGTACGGCGTCACGAAGTGGCGTGAGACCTTCATCAACCACCAGTTCTCCGATATCCACATCGGCGCGTGGTGGGACTGGGCGATCCGCCTGGTGGTGGTGCAGGCGGTGGTGCTCCTCGGGTGGTGGCTCTGGGGGGCACGGGGGGAGGACTTCCGGGCCACCTGGACGCTCTTCAGCTCGTACAACGTCGGGTCGGTCCTCATCCAGTGGGCGATCGGCCTCACGCTGCTCATCGCCGCCAATGGGTGGATCGTCCGGCGCCTCGACGCGCACGACGTCGGACGTCCCACGGCGCGTGCCGCGGATCACGTCGGACCCGACGAGGAGTTTCACGCGCCGTGACAGGGCGCTCGATGAGCTTCGAGGAGTTCGAGCGCGCGGCGCACGAGGCCTTCGAGGCGATTCCGGCCGAGTATCGGAGCGGGGTGGACGGGCTCGTGGTCGAGCGCGGCGCCGAGGCGCACCCGCACATCCCCGACATCTGGACGCTCGGGCACTGCGACACCGAGGTGTATCCCTCCGACTTCGAGAGCGCCGACACCGTGCGTTCGACGATCCGGCTCTACTGGGGATCGTTCCGGAAGCTCGCCGGGGACGATGAGACCTTCGACTGGATCGCCGAGATCCACGAGACGGTGGAGCACGAGGTGAAGCACCACCTCGAGGCGCTCGCGGGCGAAGACGCGCTCGGCGACGTCGATGCCGTCCTGGAGCACGACTTCCGACGCGCGAATGGCGGGGATTGGGATCCCTTCTACTACCGCCAGGGGGAGGAGGTGGCGCCGGATACGTATGTGGCGGAGGATCTCGTCTTCGTCGAGATCACCCTCTCCTCCGCCGACCTCGCGCTTCGCGACGGGATCGACTTCGCGATCCAGGGGCGGTGGTACACGATCCCCGCGCCGACCGAGCTCGGCGACGTGCACTTCGTCCGGGTGGTGGGAATGCCGCTCGCTGACGCGCGCGTCGAGGTGGTGCTCGTGCGCCGGAGTTCGTGGTTCGAGAGCGCCCGGCGCCTCTTCGGACCGGTCCGCCCGCGCGTGGTGGAGAGTGTGGCGGAGGTGGAGGGGGCGACCCCCTGAGGCACGCGCGGAGGCGCCCGTTTCCGTCCTACCCCGCCACCCGCTGCTTCCGCCGCACCTCGCGGAAGGTCACCAGGCGGCGCTCCTCCTCGTCCCAGAGCGCGCGTCGCACGAGGTCGAAGCTGTCGCGGATCCGTACCTCGGTCGCCACGTGGAACTCGGGGTTCTCGTCGTGCGCCTCCTTGAGGCGGTAATTGGGGATGCGCGGGCTCATGTGGTGCACGTGGTGCACGCCGATGCTCGCGGTCAGCCAGTTGAGCGGCGCGGGGAGCACGAGATACGACGCTCCGTGGAGAGAGGCGTCGTAGTAGTCCCACTCCTCGTGATGATCCCAGTAGGTGTTCTCGAACTGGTGCTGGACGTAGAACATCCAGACACCCGCAGCGGTCGCGATCAGGAAGACCGGCGTGTGCACGAGCAGGAAGGCGCGTACCCCGATCGTGCTGACGAGCGCGAGCGTCACGACGATGAGCGCCGCATTCGTCCACCACACACTTCGCCACGCGACCTTCCAGTCGCGCGGAATGTCGACCGGGTATCGATGCTTGATCAGGAACTGCCAGATCGGTCCGAGGACGAAGAGGACGAGGGGGTGTCGGTAGAGTCGGTACGCCAGCCGCCGCCGACGGGGCCACGAGAGGTATTCGGCGACGGTGAAGGTGTCGACGTCACCGAATCCCCGGAAGTCGAGATTGCCGGAGTGCGCGTGGTGATGGGCGTGTGTACGCTTCCAGTAGTCGTAGGGCGTGAGGAGGAGGACGCCGATCCCCCGACCGACCCAGTCGCGCGCCCGTCGCGAGCGGAAGAACGATCCGTGCCCGCAGTCGTGCTGGATCAGGAAGAGGCGCATGAGGAAGCCCGCCGTGGGGAAGGCGAGGAGCAGCGTCAGCCAGTATCCGACTTCGAGGCTGCGGTATGCGACGTACCAGAGCGCGACGAATGCCGCGGCGGTCCCCACGAGCTGGCGCACGCTGCGCCGCGTGTCGGGACCACGGTAGGGTTCGAGGATCCGGTTCCACGTCTCGATACGGGCCCGGTCGGGTCTGGGATGACTCATGCGGATGGGACGGATGGGGATGGACTGCGTGAGAATCGAGGATGAAGCGAAGGGGCGGGTGCGAGTCCCGCCGACCCGCGAAGATGACGGATGGGGGCGCGCGTGGCGAGGTGCGGCGTCCGGCACGCTTGCCCGGGTGCGAGGTACTCTTCGACGATCCTCACCCCGCTACGCCCACGCGCAGATGCCGATCCACGACGAATACCTCCGCCGCACACCCTTCGAGCGACTCCTCCCCGACGCCGACTTCCTCGACCGTCACGCCGACGCGATCGCCGCCGAGGCCCGCACGCGGGGCGTCGGTCTCGAGGATCCGGGCGCCTTTGCGATGCTCGAGTCGGTGGGCGGCGCCGTCGAGGCGCTGCGCCGCCCCGACGCCGACGCCGGCACCACGCACACCCACGCGATCCTCCTCTTTCACGCCTGGCACCTCCACCGGGACGGTGCCCCGCACCGGCTCGTCACGACGTCGGCGGCGCGGTGGTGCATCGAGGCGGCGATCGAGCCGCGGTCCGCGGAGGCCGATTCCGGCGTCGCCGGTCCCGAAGCGCTCTACTGGCAACTGCCGCAGCACCTCTTCTGGGTGCGCTCCGACCCCGAGGCGTCGCCCACCTCGCTCGACGGATTCTTCCGCACCGTCACCGGGGAGAGCGTTCACGTGCTCGGGGTGATGAATCTGCTCGATGGCGCGCCGGGCTTCGAGGTGCTCCCCGTGCCGCCCGCTCCCCTCGCCGATCTGCCGGGGTGGGCCACGATCCGGGCGCGTGAGGGGGAGGAGGAGGACTTCACCGCGGCGATGCCCGGCGCGGAACTCGAAGGGTTGTACGAAGTGCGCAATGTGGGGGAAGTGCTCAAGCTCGTCTCGCGCCTCGAGCGCCTGGCGCGTGCGGAGGGCGCTCTCGTCGAGGGAGGTCCCGCGACCGCCGAGGCGCGACCCGCCCCTTCGGTTCTCGACCATGAACGCCTCATTCTCGTACCCTGACCCGACCTCATACCCCGACCCGAACCCTCCCGGTCCGCCGCCATGCCCCGAGAATCGCTCGCCGCCCGCTCCGCCCGCGCCGCCGAAGTCTACGACCGGCTCCTCGAAGCCTACCCCGACGCGCACTGCGCGCTGACCCACTCGACCCCCTTCGAGCTCGCCGTCGCGACGATCCTCTCGGCGCAGACGACCGACGAGCGCGTGAATCTCGTCACGCCCGAGCTCTTCGACCGCTATCCCCGCGCCGAGGCGCTCGCCGGGGCGGAGCAGGAGGAGGTCGAGGCGATCATCCGCTCCACCGGATTCTTCCGGAACAAGGCGAGGAATATCATCGGCTTCGCGCGCGAACTCGTGGAGCGGCACGGCGGCGAGATGCCGCGCACGCTCGACGCGCTCTCCGCGATGCCGGGGGTCGGACGCAAGACCGCCAATGTGATCCTCGGCAACGCCTTCGAGATCAACGAGGGCGTCGTCGTCGACACGCACATCCGACGCCTCTCGAACCTCCTCGGCTTCACCGGCACGAAGCGAAAGGCCGAGAAGAATGTGGCGAAGATCGAGCGCGACCTGATGAAGATCTTTCCGAGGGAGCGGTGGACGATGCTCGCGCACCTCCTCATCTGGCACGGCCGTCAGGTGTGCGTCGCCCGGCGTCCCGCGTGTGAGCGGTGTGTGGTGAGCGACCTCTGTCCGTCCAGCAGGGTCTGATCCGGGATCCCACGGCGTCCTTGCCCCACGCGGCTGCACGACGCACCGTAGAAGGACGGCACGGATACGCCGTTCCGATCGCTCGACCGACCTGCCGATGCCTGACCGAGATGACGCGCTCGCACTCCTCGAGGAGTGGGTGGAAAACGAAGGCCTCCGCACGCACATGCGCGCCGTCGAGGCGGCGGTGCGTCACTACGCCCGCCTCGAGGGGGCCGACGAGGCGCTCTGGGGGCTCGCCGGGCTCCTGCACGACCTCGACTGGGAGAAGGATCCGGAGAACCACCCGCTGACCGCGGTCGAACGGCTGCGTGAACTCGGCTATCCCGACGAGGTGCTGCACGCGATCCTCGCCCACCGTTCCGACTTCACCGGCGTCGAGCCCGAGAGCCGTCTCGACCGCGTCCTCTACGCGTGCGATGAGCTCGCCGGGCTCGTCTACGCCTGCTGCCTCGTGCGCCCCACCGGGATCGACGACCTCAAGCCGAAGTCGGTCACGAAGAAGCTCAAGGACAAGGCCTTCGCGGCCGGGGTGAATCGCGATGACGTCGCGCACGGCGTTGAACTCGTCGGACTCGAACGCTCGGAGCACATCCAGAATGTGATCGACGGGATGCGCGCGGTGGCGGTCGACCTCCGCATCCGCGGGGAGGACGTCGGCCGATGACGTGGTGGCGCGCGATGGGGCTGACGGCGGCGCTCGCCTTCGCTCCGGCGGGGGTGGCGGCGCAGGGAGCGATCTCGCGCGACGTGGTGCACCTGGGCGAGCGGTACGGCACGACGCCCCCCGCCTCCTTCCACGAGACCGTCGCATCCGACCCGGGGGCGTTCGACTTCGCGGGGCGCGGCTTCGGCGAGGCGCGCGCCGCGGGTGGAGGGGGGGGTGGGATCCCGGATGGATTTGCGGGGATCTTCGGGCAGTTCGACGGAGATGTGCGCGGGAACTTCCGCTTCCCGGTGCTCCTCGCGTACTTCCCCGAGGGCGAGGTGCCCGCGGAGTCGCGCGATCAGGTCCAGAGTCACTTCTTCGACGGCCCCAATCCCACGGGCACGATCAGCGAGTACTGGGCAGAGGCCTCGAATGGGCGGGTGACGCTCCTCGGTGAGACACTCCCGTGGACCGCCTCGACGCTCACGCGTCTGGAGGTGACTGCGGGGGAGAGCGGGATCGGAGGCGCATCGCGCGTCGGGGACTTCATCGTCGAGGTGCTCGTTCAGCACGACGACGGTTCGGTCGACTGGGGGGTGTACGACAACGACGGGCCCGACGGGATCCCGAACTCGGGCGACGACGACGGCTTCGTGGACGTGCTCGGGGTGATCCACCCCACCCGGGGTGCCGAGTGCGGAGGGGTCGGCCAGGCCAACCGGATCTGGTCGCACCGCTCGAATCTCCGCTCCGCCACCGGGCTGCCGTACACGACGCGGACCCCCTCCGCGGAGGGGGGCTTCATCCGCGTCAACGACTACACGATCCAGCCGGTGCGGAACTGCGCCGACACCGACATCAACGAGATCGGGGTCTTCACCCATGAACTCGGGCACGGCTTCGGCCTCCCCGACCTCTACGACACGAGCAACTCGGGGCACGCGGGGATCGGCAACTGGGGGCTGATGGGGTCCGGTAATTGGGGATGCGACAACAACACGCCGTCGCGTCCGTGCATGCCGGGGGCGTGGACGCGCGAGCAGCTCGGATGGGCGACGATCGTGGACCTCGGCCCCGACCTGGATCACGGCATCGTGGCCTTCCGGAGTCCGGTGGAGGGGGGCACGATCTACCGCTACCGGGTTCCGGGCACGCCGACGTACTACCTCCTCGAGTTCCGCGGTCGGAGGGGGTTCGACGGCTCGGTGCGGAGCGAGGGACTCCTCGTCTGGCAGATCGACGAGGAGGTCGTCGAAGACCGGATTTCCACGAACCGGATCAATGTCGATCCCTCGGCGCTCGGGGTGTGGATCCGTCAGGCCGACGGGCTGAACAACCTCGGCCAGAGGGATCGCGGGAATCGCGGTGACAGCGGGGATCCCTTCCCGGGGCTCTCGAAGGCGACCGCCTTCCACGCCGGCACGGTCCCCTCGGCGCGCACCGGAGTGGGAGATCCCTCCCTTCTCACGCTGACCGGGATCGCGCTCGGATCCGGGGAGGTGAGTGCAGCCGTGACGACGGCGTCGACGACCCTCACCCTCACCGCGGCGAATGCGATGGGATCGAGCCTCTTCCGTGTGGATGGCGTCGACGTGCCGAGTGGCTTCCAGGAGGAGTTCGCCCCCTTCGAGGTGGTCGAGGTGATCGCGAGTGGCGGAATCGCGCTCGGCCCCGGCGTGCGTCAGGGATTCACGAGATGGAGCGATGGCCCGGCCGAAAAGGCGCGGGATGTCGAGATCGGGTTGACGGACCTCGCCTTCACCGCCGAGTACGGCACCGTCGAGTACGAGGTTTCGGCGGAGCTCGTCGGTCCGATCTCCGGGGTCCCCCCGGGGGTCGTCGTCGCTGCCCCCTCCTCGCCCGATTTCTGGTTTCCCGCCGGTTCGGGGGTGGAGTTCTCGGCGGCCCCCTTCACCGGGTTCGCCTTCGAGGAGTGGGGAGGGGCGCTCGCAGGCCTTCCGAACCCCACGCAGCTGACCGTCGACGGGCCCTTCGCCCTCGAGGCACGATTCAGCCAGGACTTCGAGGTCGAATCCGCGCCCCCCGCCCCGACCCCTCTGGTTGCGGGGAAACACACCGCCCTCACCCTCGAGGTGCGCGGCGCGGAGGGCACGCCCGAGTGGGACGTCGTGTCGGGCGCGTTTCCCGAGGGGATCGAGCTCGATCCCGGAGGGATCATCTTCGGATTCGCTCTGGAGACGGGGCGCTTCGACGTGCGCGTCCGGGTCCGCGACACCCGAGGGCTCACCGCCGAGGCGGACCTCGCCTTCGAGGTCGGCGCGCCGGTGCTCCCCATCGAGGTCCTTGCCGGACCGATCATCCTGAGTTCCGCGTCACCGACGTCGGCGGAGAAACTCTGGCTCGACCGCGAGGGCAACCGCAACGGACGCTACGATCTCGGCGACGCCGTGCTCTTCCTGCAGCGCCCCGGGACGACGGAGGGGTCGACGGTGGGGGTGGCGCAGGCGCGTGTCGGGGGGGTGCTTCGCACCCTCGTGCTCCCCGCGACGCACGACCCGGGGGGTGCGCGATGACGGGTGGCGTGTCGGGGCGAAGGGTGTGGCGTCGGTGGGTCGGGGTCGCCGGCCTTCTCGCCCTCGTCGTGCAGGGGTGCGGAGACACCCCCCCCGGCCCGGGCACCTTCACCCTCGCGGTCGACGCCTCCACCCCACTCGGCGCGGTGCAGCTCGAAGTCCAGGGGGTGGGGATCACGGCGCTGCGGGGACTCAGCTCTGACCGGGTCGCCGCGATCGCGGTGGGGGCCGCGACGGTGCCGACCTGGCGCGTCGTCGTCTTCGAGCCGGGAGGTCAGCCGATCCGACTCGCGATCGATGTCGAGAGCACCGACGCCGTCCTCGAAGCACGCGTACTCGATGTGGCGGGCACCGATGGCGCGGTGCTGAGCCCGGCGGGGATCGGGGTAAGGATCGAACGATGAGCGCGACGCGCGCCTCCCGCGCGCCCCGCGCCGCTTGCCCCACACCCCTGATTTCACGAGCTTCCGCAGACCGTGAGTCCCGTTTCGGCCCCACCCGGCCGGGACGGGACTTCCTGCAGGACCCGAGCCCCCGGAGGGGACGATGACCGCTGCCACATGGATCACGCTCCTCGTCATCTGCGGCTTCGTATGGGGCGGCTTCGCCACCGCCGTCGCCACGGCCGCTCGCAAGGAGTCGGAGAAGTCCGACTGATCCGGGTCCGCTCCTCCCCACGCTCTCCACCGTGCCGCGTCGCGACGACCTCAAAAGCATCCTGATCCTGGGGTCCGGCCCGATCATCATCGGGCAGGCCTGCGAGTTCGATTATTCCGGCACCCAGGCGGTCCGCGCCCTCAAGGAAGAGGGATACCGGGTGATTCTCGTCAATTCGAATCCGGCGACGATCATGACCGATCCCGACCTCGCCGATCGCACCTACATCGAGCCCCTCACCCCCGAGTGGGTCGAGCGTGTCATCGAGGCCGAGAAGCCCGACGCGATCCTTCCGACGATGGGCGGCCAGACGGCGCTCAACATCGCGATGGATCTGCACGAGAGTGGTGTCCTCGCGAAGCACGGCGTCGAGCTCATCGGCGCCAAGCCCGAGTCGATCGCGATGGCCGAGGACCGAGAGGAGTTCGCCGAGGCGATGCGCCGAATCGGCCTCGAGGTGACCACCGGTGGATTTGCGCGTTCACTCGAAGAGGCGATCGAGATCGTGAAGGAGACCGGGTTTCCCTCGATCATCCGACCCTCCTACACCCTGGGAGGTACCGGGGGCGGGATCGCGTACAACCGGGATGAGTTCGAGAAGGCGGTCCGGCGCGGGATCAACGCGTCACCGATCGGAGAGGTGCTCGTCGACCGCAGCGTGCTCGGGTGGAAGGAGTACGAGTTCGAGGTGGTCCGCGACGGCGCCGACAATGTGATCATCGTCTGCTCGGTCGAGAACTTCGACCCGATGGGGGTTCACACCGGGGACTCGATCACCGTGGCCCCCGCACAGACGCTCTCGGACGTCGAATTCCAGAAGATGCGCGACGCCTCGGTCGCGATCGTGCGCGAGATCGGGGTGGAGGCGGGGGGGTGCAATATCCAGTTTGCGGTGAACCCCGAGGATGGCGAGATGCTCATCGTCGAGATGAACCCGCGCACCTCGCGCTCCTCGGCGCTCGCCTCGAAGGCGACCGGGTTTCCGATCGCGCGCGTCGGTGCCAAACTCGCCGTCGGCTACCATCTCGACGAGCTCCCGAACGACATCACGAAGACGACTCCGGCCTCCTTCGAACCGGTGCTCGACTACGTCGTCGTGAAGTTCCCGCGCTTCGCCTTCGAGAAGTTTCCCGAGGTGAACCCGGTGCTCGGAGTGCAGATGAAGGCGGTGGGGGAGACGATGGCGATCGGACGGACCTTCCGATCCGCGTGGCAGAAGGGTCTGCGCGGGCTGGAGATCGGCCGTGCCGGATGGGAGACGGGGGCCACCCTCGACGACGACGGCCTCACATCGATCGAGCCCGACGCGATCCTCGCGGCGCTCCGCCGTCCGACCGCCGACCGGCCCTTCCAGCTCAAGCGCGCGATCGAGGCGGGGCTCACCGACGAAGAGATCCACGAGGCCACGCGGATCGACCCCTGGTTCCTCGATCAGCTCCGTCAGATCACCGAGGCGGAGACCGCGTACCGCGCCGGGGACGAGGTCACGCCCGCGCTCCTCCGGCGCATGAAGCGCGACGGCTTCAGCGACACGCAGCTCGCCCGGCTCCGCGCCGAGAGCGAGTCCGATGTGCGCGAACGGCGGTGGGAGCTCGGCATCCGACCCACGTACAATGTGGTCGACACCTGCGCCGGGGAGTTCCCCGCCGCGACCCCCTACTTCTATTCGTCGTACGAGGACGAGTCGGAGTCGGTGCCCTCGGAGCGCGAGAAGATCATCGTGCTCGGCTCGGGGCCGAACCGCATCGGGCAGGGGGTCGAGTTCGACTACTGCTGCGTGCAGGCGGTCCTCGCGCTCCGCGAGGCGGGCTTCGAGACGATCATGATCAACTCGAATCCCGAGACGGTCTCCACCGACTTCGACGTCAGCGACAAGCTCTATTTCGAGCCGCTCACCCTCGAGGATGTGATCGAGATCGTCGAGCTCGAGCGGCCGAAGGGGGTCATCGTCCAGCTGGGGGGGCAGACCCCGCTCAACCTCGCCCGCGCACTCGAGGAGCTCGGCACCCCGATCCTCGGGACGAGCGTCGACGCGATCGACCGCGCCGAGGATCGCGAGCGCTTCGAGGAGGTCTGCCGGAAGATCGGGGCGCGGGTTCCCGAGAATGGCACCGCGACCTCGGTCGCGCAGGCGGTGGAGATCGCCGGCCGGATCGGCTACCCGATCCTCGTGCGCCCCTCGTACGTGCTCGGCGGGCGCGCCATGGAGATCGTCTATGACGAGGACTCGCTGCGCGACTACTTCGGCCGCGCCGTGAAGGCGAGCCCCGACCATCCCGTGCTCATCGACTCCTTCCTCGAGGACGCCTTCGAGGCGGATGTGGACGCGCTCGCCGACGGCACCGATGTGACGATCGGCGGGATCATGCAGCACATCGAGGACGCCGGCGTGCACTCCGGGGACTCCGCCTGCGTGATCCCTCCCTACCTCCTCAGCGGCGCCGTGATCGAGGAGATCCGCGAGACCACGCGGAAGTTCGCGATCGAACTCGGGGTGCGCGGACTCATGAATGTGCAGTACGCGATCCGCGACGACGTCGTCTACACCCTGGAGGTGAACCCACGCGCCTCCCGCACCGTCCCCTTCGTCTCGAAGGCGACGGGGGTGCAGCTCGCGAGGCTCGCCGCGCGCGTCATGGCGGGCGAGTCGATCGCGGAGCTCGACGTCCCCGCCTGCCCGCAGCCGGGGGGGGTCGCCGCCAAGGAGGCGGCCTTCCCCTTCAGTCGCTTCGAGGTGGATATCATCCTCGGTCCCGAGATGCGCTCGACGGGCGAGGTGATGGGGTTCGACGACTCCTTCGGGATGGCCTTCGCGAAGGCGCAGATCTCGGCGGGCAATGTACTCCCCGTCGAGCCCGGCACACTGATCGTCACCGTGAATGAGAAGGACAAGGAGACCATCACGCCGATCCTCCGGCGCTTCATCGACCTCGGCTTCGATGTGAAGGCGACGAAGGGGACGCATCACTACCTGAGCCGTCTGGGAATTCCGAGCGAGCGCGTCTTCAAGGTGGGCGAAGGTCGTCCCGATATCGTCGACCATATGGTGAGCGGCGACGTCGCTCTCCTTGTGAACACGCCGCTCGGCAAGCAGTCGCAGTACGACGACTACGCGATGCGTCGCGCCGCCATCCAGTACAATATCCCCTACCTCACCACGATGTCGGCGACGAGCGCGGCGTGCGATGCGCTGATCGCGCTCCGCAACCGGACGCATACGGTGAAGGCGCTCCAGGACCGCGTCGAGATGGCGCGGGCCGCGTCGTCGGCGGCCGCCGGGTCGTGACGGCCCGCGGCGTCGCTCCCCCTCCGCTCCGCGCTCCGCCCGTGACCACTCCCACGGCGTTCATCCTGCACCCCGCGGCGTCGCTGCACGACACCGGGTGGGGGCACCCCGAGCATCAGGGTCGCCTGCGCGCGCTCGCCTCCTCGGTGGGGCGGGACATGTTCGCGCTGCACGGTCGCGCGGAGCAGGTGATGGCCGAGCCGGCCGATCGATCGGAGTTGGTGCGGGTGCATTCCGACGCGCACGTTGCGGCGCTCGATCGCGCGGTGGCGCGGGCCGCGGCCGAGGGCCGACCGGTGGAATTCGGGCCCGAGACGCCGGTTTCGGCGGCGAGTCTGGAGGCGATCCTGGGGTCGCTGGGGGCGGGCATCGCCGCCGTCGACGGCGTCCTGAGCGGGCGCTTCCGCAACGCCTTCGTCGCCACCCGACCCCCGGGCCACCACTGCACGGCCGAAGTCGCGATGGGCTTCTGCCCGGTCAACACGATCGCGGTGCTGGCGCGGCGCGTGCTCGACGAAGGCCAGGCGGAGCGCGTCCTGATCGTCGACTGGGACGTGCACCACGGGAACGGCACGCAGGAGATCTTCTGGCGCGACCCCGATCTCTTTTATCTTTCGCTACACGAGTGGCCGCTCTTTCCGGGCACGGGGGCGGCGGACGAGACGGGCGCGGGGCCGGGGGCGGGGACGACCCTCAATCGGCCGCTGCGCGCGGGCACCGACGGGGCGACCTTCGCAGCCGAGCTCCGTGCTGCGCTGCGGGACGCGCTCGACCGGTTCACGCCCGATCTCGTACTCGTGTCGTGCGGATTCGACGGGCTCGCGACCGATCCGCTCGGCGGATTCGAACTCGAGCCTTCCGATTATCATGCCGCCACCCGTATTCTGATGGAGGCGGTGGAGCGGGTCTGCGGGGGGCGCATCGTGGCGCTCCTCGAGGGCGGGTACGATCCGCGCACGACCGGCTTCGCCACCGTCGCGGTGCTCCGGGCGCTGGCGGGGGTCGATGTGGCCGATCCGACCCTTCCCGCGCCCACCGCCTGAGCGTTGAGTCACCCAAATCCTTCGGGAGCTGTTTCATGACCAGACTCGCAAACCGGATCGGAGGCGTCGCCGCCGCCGTCTGCACGCTCGCGCTCCTCGCCGGATCGCTGCACGCCCAGTCTCAGCGCGAAGTGCCCCGCGGGGACGGCGAGCCGTGGGCGGTGCCGCCCGCCGCGACCAAGGCGATCGGGATGATCAAGTCTCCCTACTGCCCGGGTCAGATGCTCGAGGTGTGTCCCTCGCCCGGGGGTGCGGCGCTGCGCGATTCGATCGCCGACCTCGCCGAGCAGGGGTGGAAAGCCGACCGCATCGTCGAGTGGGTCGTCGCACGGCACGGGGAGGAGTACCGCGCCGTCCCCCCACGCACCGCGAGCGGCTTCGTGGCGTGGGCGATGCCCTTCTTCGGCGCCGCGATGCTCTTCTTCGCCACACTCTGGATCCTGCAGCGCCTGCGCGGCAACGCCCGCCCGGCGGGCGCGGCCGGGCCGGACGATGCCGCGGACACCGATACTCCGATCTCCGATGCCGAGGAGGCGCGACTGCGTGAGGCGCTTCGCGAGCTCGACGCCGAGGAAGAGGCGACCTTCTTCTGAGCTCCCGTCCGATGGCTTCCGCGCGACGCGAAGGGGGTGAAGACGACGTCCCCTCGATGCTCGATCTCGTCCGCCTCAGCCCCCGCCTGATCTATCCGCCGGGGGGTGTGGCGCTGGCACGTCAGATCGCGCTCCTCACCGATATGGGCGAGGGAGACGAGGTCCTCGTGGTGGGGTGCGGCAAGGGAGTGACACTCGAGCACTTCGTGCGGGAGTACGGCGTGCGCGGGTCGGGGGTCGAACACGATCCCCGTCTCGTCGCGGAGGGCACCGACCGGCTCCGCGATCGCGAGCTTGCGACCCTCGCCCAGGTGCAGCAGGGTGACGCCGATCACCTCCCGTACCGCGATGAGATCTTCGATGTGACGATCGGCGAGATCGGGATGACGGCACACGCCACCGCCGCCGACGCCGTGCGCGAGATCGTTCGCGTGACGCGTACCGGGGGCGCGGTCGTGCTCGTGCAACCGGTGTGGAAGGCTCCGGTCGACGAGGATCGCCGTACCGTGCTCTCGGAGCACCTCGGGGTGCGCCCCCAGATGCTCGTCGAATGGAAGCGTCTCCTCCGCGCGCACGGTGTGGAGGAGATCCTCGTCGAGGACTGGTCCGACGCGGAGACCGCCTTCCGCGGGAACGCAGTCAAGCCCTTTCCCGACTTTGCCGAAATCTTCTCGATCCCCGAGAAGTTGGGGATCCTGCGGCGCGCGTGGCGTCGGTGGGGATGGGCGGGAGTGCGTACCGTCGTGGCGCGTGAACGCGAAGTGCACCGACTCCTCACCCGCGAGCGTGTCCTCGGGTTCGATCTCCTCAAGGGCGTCCGCGGAGAGGATGTGACGCTCACGCCCTCGACGCCCTCGGAGGAGGAAAGTGCGACGCCCGCCGACGAGGAAAGTGCGACGTCCGCAGTCTCCACGCGGGACCCCTCCGATCACGAACTCACCCTCTTCGACGATACCCCCTGACCCCCGATTCCCCATGACTCCTCCCGCCCTTCTCACCACCCGTTCCGGCGTGGACCAGGTCCAGGCGGCGCTCCGCGAGCGCGACCTCGACGGCTGGATGCTCTACGAGTTCCGGGGCCAGAACTGGATCTCGGCGGCGCTCCTCGGCACGGGATGGACGACGCGGCGGTCGTACGTGGTCGTGCCGGCGCGGGGCGAGCCGGTCGCGCTCGTGCACGCCATCGAGTCGGCGGCGTGGCGGCACTGGCCGTGGGAGCGGCGCAGCTACGCCGGGTGGCAGGAGATGGAGGCGCAGCTCGGTGAGCTGGTGTCGGGTCGGGGGCGCTACGCCGTCGAGTTTTCGCCCGGAGCCGCGGTGCCGACCGTCGACCTCGTGCCCGCCGGCACGCTCGAGCTCCTCCGCAAGGTGGGCGTCGACCCGGTCTCGTCGGGCGACCTGATCTCGCTCTTCTTCTCGGTGTGGAACGAGGCGCAGCTCGCCGAGCACCGCGCCACCGCGGAGACGATCGCCGAGGTCGCGCGGGCCTCCTTCGTCGAGGCCGCCCGCGGCATCGGCGAGGGCTCCCCGCACACCGAGGGCTCGCTCACCCGGTGGATCGTGGCGGCGATGGAGCGCGGAGGCGTGCGCGTCGAGGCCGACACGCACGTGGCGGTCGACGCGGGGGCGGCGGACCCGCACTACGCGCCCGACGGCGAGGGCGAGACGATCGGGGCGGGGCAGGTACTCCTCGTGGATCTCTGGGGTCGCCCGCACGAGGAGGCGGTCTTCGCCGACCAGACGTGGATGGGGTGGATGGGCCCCACCCCGCCGGAGCGCGTGCGGCGCGTCTGGGAGATCGTGCGCGACGCGCGCGACGTGGGGGTCGCGCTCCTCGAAGCGCGGGCGGCGGCCGGCGAGGAGGTGCACGGCTATGAGGTGGATGCGGCGTGCCGGGCGCACATCGCGTCGGCGGGCCACGGCGAGCACTTCATCCACCGCACCGGCCACTCGATGGATCGCAAGCTCCACGGGAGCGGGCCCAACCTCGACGACCTCGAGACGCGCGACGACCGAATCCTGGTGCCGGGGGTCGGATTCAGCATCGAGCCCGGGATCTATCTCCCGGGCGACTTCGGCGTACGGTCGGAGGTCAATGTCCACTTTGGGACGGAGGGTCCCGAGGTGACTCCGGGGGAGATCCAGCGGGACCTCTTTACCTTCGATGTGTGAGCGGGCGATGTGTGAGCGGACGAGGTGAGAGCGAACGAGAGATGAGCGGGCAGGAGGTGAGCCCGCGGCGGGGCGCGACCCCCGCGCCCGTGACCGTCGAGGTCGCGCTCCCCCTCCCGATGTACACGACCTTCACCTACGCGGTCGCCCGCGGGTCGGCGCCGCCCCCGGTGGGCGCGCGGGTGCTCGTGCCCTTCCGCCGCCGCGAGCGGATCGGGTGGGTCGTCGAGCACGGCGGGCGTTCGGCCCCCGAGGGGCGCACGCTGCGCCCGGTGCTCGACGTGCTCGACGACGAGCCGAGCGCGACCCCCGAGATCCTCCGGCTCGCGCGCTGGATGGCCGACTACTACGTGGCGCCGATCGGCGTGGTGCTCTCGGCGATCCACCCCTCGGTGCTCGTCGATGTATCGCGCGACCTCGTGGCGCTCGCCGCGCCGATCCCGGACGCGGTCCTCGACGGCCTGCCCGCCCGCGCCCGCCGCGTGGCCGAGGCGCTCGCCGCGCGCGACGCGCCGATCAAGGTGACCACCCTCCAGGGCGCGCTCGGAATCGGCTCGATCTGGCCGCAGGTGCGCCTCCTCAAGGAGGCCGGGCTCCTCTCGCACGAGGTGCTCCCGCCGAAGCCCCCGCCGGTGAAGACGCGCCGCGTGGTGGAACTCGTCCGCGATCTCCCGACCCTCGAGCTGCGCGAGGAGGTCTTCGGCCGCGCGCAGCGCCAGCGCGAGGCGTACGAGGTGCTCGAGGCGGCGGGCGGCTCCGACGAGCTCGCGCGGCTCACCGGCGAGGCAGGCTTCTCGCGCTCGGTGATCAGCGGGTTGGAGGAGAAGGGGGTGGCGCGCGTCGAGGACCGCGAGGTGGAGCGGGACCCCTTCGCGGGGATCACCGCCTCCGGGGTCGAGCCGCCTCCGCTCACCCCCGATCAGGCTGAAGCGGTGGCGTGGATCGAGGGCGCCCTGGGGGAGGAAGCGCCGAGCCCGATCCTCCTGCACGGCGTGACCGGATCGGGGAAGACGCGCGTCTACATCGAGCTCCTCGACCGCGTGCTCGCGCGCGGTCAGGGCGCGATCGTGCTCGTGCCCGAGATCTCGCTTACGCCGCAGACCGTCACCCGCTTCCGCGGGCGCTTCGGCGACCGGGTGGCCGTCCTCCACTCCGCGCTCTCGGATGGCGAGCGCTACGACGCCTGGCGGCAGCTGCGGAGAGGCGAGCGCGTGATCGCGGTGGGGGCGCGCAGCGCGCTCTTCGCGCCGGTCCGCAACCTCGGCGCGATCGTGGTCGACGAGGAGCACGACGCCTCGTACAAGCAGTCCGAGGCGCCGCGCTACCACGCGCGCGACCTCGCCATCGTGCGCGCGGCCGCCGAAGGGGCGGTCTGCGTGCTCGGGTCGGCCACCCCCTCGCTCGAGAGCTGGACGAACGCCGAGGGGGGCAAGTACCAGCGCATCTCGCTCCCGCGCCGCGTGGCCAACCGACCGATGCCGCCCGTCGAGCTCGTGGACCTCAAGAAGGTGTGGAAGGAGGGGGGCGGCGAGGGCACGCGTTCCGAGGCGGGCCCGATCTTCGCGCCGCGCCTCGTCGAGGCGGTGCGGGCGCGGCTCGAGCGGAACGAACAGACGATCCTCCTGCTCAATCGCCGGGGCTACTCGAGCTTCGTGCAGTGCCGCGAGTGCGGCGATGTGAAGCGGTGCGTGGACTGCTCGATCTCGCTCACCTGGCACCGCGTGCGGGGGCGGCTGGTGTGCCATCACTGCCGGCATGAGGAGGCGGTACCCCGGACGTGCGAACGGTGCGGTTCGGACGACCTCGGCTACCGCGGGCTCGGGACGGAGCAGGTGGAGCGCGTGGTCGCCGACACCTTCCCGGACGCGCGCATCGCCCGGATGGATGTCGACACCACCTCGGGCAAGTGGGCGCACCACGAGATCCTGGGGCGGGTCGAGCGCGGAGAGGTCGACATCCTCCTGGGCACCCAGATGATCGCGAAGGGGCTCGACTTTCCGGGCGTCACCCTGGTCGGCGTGGTGAACGCCGACGTCGGGATTCACCTGCCCGACTTCCGCGCGAGCGAGCGGACCTTTCAGCTCCTCAGCC
>JAVVEY010000227.1:0-1667 GCA_032250675.1 Longimicrobiales bacterium
GGGGGTGGGGTGGGATGAGCACATGACGATGGAGGTTGTCGCGAGAGGCGTGAACGCGCAATGTCCGTCCTGGCGGAAGGGGCGCGGATCGTCGGGCTCCCGCCGGTGGCGCGATGAATCCTTCACCGTCGGCCGACGTACCCGATGCGGCGCGGCCGACCCTCCCCCGGATTCACGATCCTCCACGAGCACGAGATGAGCGACGACCGCAGATACGACGACGAAGAGGTGCGGCGCATCCTCGAGGCGGCTCTCCCGATGACTCCGACCCCACCCGGATCGGGGAGCGATCGTGAGGGAGGATCCCCGGCTGACGCGCCTCCCGGGGCCTTCGGCATGAAACTTTCAGTGAGAGTTGAGGGTCTGGACGCGGGGCCGGTGGCGTATCGACTGCCAGCCCGGATCTGTTTCATGATTATTCCATGGAGATACCCTGCATGAAGAAGCTCTTCGTTTCATCTCTGGCCCTCCTCCTCGCCATGGCGGCTCCCGCCTCCGCGCAGCGGGTGATCGGCTTTCACGGCGGTCTGAACATCTCGGACCTCGGTGCCGACGCCAACGCCAGCACCGAGACGGGGGCCAATATCGGCGCCTCGATCCTCTTCCCGCTCTCGGGCAGGCTCGGTCTGCACCTCGAGGCGAGCTACTCCGAGAAGGGGGCCGAGGCGGATGGCGGCTCGGATCAGGGCGAGATCAGCCTCGACTACCTCGAGTTCCCCGTGCTGCTGCGCTACGGCTTCCCGACTCCGGGGAATATCGGGTTCCATGTGTACGGCGGAGGCGCGCTCAGCTTCGAGCTCGACTGTGAGCTCTCGGGGGGAGGAATCTCCGATGTCGACTGCAAGGACGTCGGCTTCGACACCAACACCACCGACTTCGGTCTGATGGCGGGCGCCGGGCTCGACTACGGGGTCGGCGCGGGGATCGACCTCGTCCTCGACGCCTTCTACAACTACGGCCTCAGAGACATCGACGACTCGACGAACGACGACGTCAAGAACCGCACCTTCACGATTCGCGCCGGCGTGGCGGTTCCGCTCCGCTGACCGCACTTCCGTGACCGGTCTCCTCAGACCGGATTCCCGCGGGCGGGTGGGGGGATGTCTCCCGCCCGCCCGACGGGTGGGGGGGCGGCAGGTGGAGCGCTCAGTGCCCCATCAGGGTTGTGCCCTGAATCGCTTTCCTGCCGATCCGGTGTTTCACGGGTTGCGACCGATCATGATGATCAACATCCCCAGCGCCGCCAGGCCGAGACTGAGGACTCGCCGCCAACTGAATTCCAGACCTTCGAATTCGTTCCCGCGAAAATGGTGGTACATGAGGCGCACGATCTTCAACACCGCGATTCCGAAGACCAGGTAGACCACGAAACCGAACCCGTCGTCGTTCATATCGACACCTCCATCCGTTGTGTGCCATCCACGGGTGGCGGACTCCTCGCCTCGCCGACCCTGATCTCCCCACCCTGAGTGTACATGGCGAGGCCGGGGCAGCCACGCTCCCGGCGTCCCTGCAGAGACGTTCCCGCGGGAACGTTCCCGCGAAAACCTTCCCGCCGACGGCTCTCAGACGCGCAGCTCCCTTCGAGGAAAATGCTGGTGGTGGTGTGAAGCACGCCTGGGGGCACTCCGCCGCCTTGCCCCTCCCTCCCCCCGACCCCTAACGTC
>JAVVEY010000103.1:0-9447 GCA_032250675.1 Longimicrobiales bacterium
GGGCCGACCACGAAGAGCGCGGTCGAGAGGACGTCGGCCACGAAGGGATCGGACGCGATCACCGTCACACTCCCCCACGCCTCGACGGGACGGCCGCTCCGCGGATCGAGGAGGTGCCCGTAGCGCACACCGTCGACTGTCACGAAGCGCTCCGACGAGCCGCTCGTCGCCGCCGAGCGGTCGCGCAGGCGGAGCGTCGCGGCCGTCTCGTCCCTCCGACTCGGGTGCGCGACCGGAACCGTCCACCCGTCGGCCCCCGCGCCCCCGGCGCCCATCGCGAGGATCTGGCCGCCGAAGTCGAGGAGCGCGTCGGTGACGCCGAGCTCGACGAGGGCGCGGTGGGCGTCCCGGAGCGCGGCGCCCTTCCCGAAGGAGCCGGCGTCGATCCAGGCGCCCTCGCGCAGACGGATCGCGCGGTCACCGTCGAGTTGGAAGGCGTCCGGGCCGCTCGCTTTGACGGCGCGCTCGAGCCCCCGGAGCTCCGGCACGCGCCCTTCGCCGCGCAGGTCCCACGCGTCGACGAGCGCACCGACGCGAGGGTCGAAGGCCCCCTCCGTCCGCCCGCTCCACCCGAGCGCTTCGGTCAGGATCCCGCGAAGCTCCGGCGCGAGCCGGACCGCGTGGCCCACCGGGATCCGGTTGAGTCGCGCGAGGTCGGTATCGTCTCGCCAGGTGCTGAGCACTCCTTCGAGCCGGGCCACGCGCTCGAAGGCCGCCTCGATCGCCTCGAGTCCCGCCTCACGCGTCGGAGCGTTCAGCCGGATCCCGAGCGAGGTGCCCATCCGGTAGCCGATCCGCTCGACCCAGGCGTCGTCGGAGACGAAGCCCGCGAGCGCGAGGACGAGGGCGACCGGTGCGAGGACGAGGCCGGTCAGGAGGAGGGGGCGGCGCATCGGGCTCTTCGGAACGATTCCGGATTAGTTGAGAACGACTCTCAAGATCATTAACGCCCGAGTCTACACCTCTCCCACGCCGGAATCAAGGGGGAGAAATCCGCGCGCGCTCCTGACCGGGGGGAGATCGCGCGGGAGTTCACCTCGACGTGAAGGTTCGCGAGGTGAAGTGACCGCTGGAACGGTGTTGGAAAGGGGGGACGAGCCGAGTTATCCCCCTCCTTCAACACCCTGTCCAGACCCTCAACTCCACACCTCCACCTCGAGTCCGGGCACCCGCTCGAACTCCCGCAGATTGAGCGTGACCAGGCTGAGGCCTCGGGCGACCGCGGAGGCCGCGATCCAGAGATCGTGCGTCCCTACCGGCGTACCGTTGGCCGCGAGGTCGGCGCCCAGGTCGGCGTGGGTCCGTGCGGTCATGAGGTCGATCTGCAGCGTGGGGAAGACCTCGATAACCCCTTCGACGAATGCGGTCCGCCGGGCGCGTCGTACCCGGTCCCGCGCCCGATGGGCTCCGTGGAGCAGTTCGCTGACCGTGATCACCGAGATGAAGAAGGGGTCGTCGGCGCGATCACGGAGCTGCTCGTCAGCGATCCGATCCAGGTCGAGGTGCCCCCGCTCGTGTGCGACGAGCACCGAGGTGTCGATCAGGACTCCCATGCGTCCCCGGGGGGGTCCTGGTTCATCTCCGCCCGGATCCGATCCAGGTCGTCCGCGAAGAGGTCCGCGTCGTCCGGACCCAGGCGCGGAAGCGACCGGAGGGTCTCGGGGAGGTCGGCCAGGCGACTGCCGGCCGGTATCGTCGGCGCCAGCTCGGCCACCTCTTTGCCACCGCGTGTGAGCACGAACCGCTCCCCGCGGTACGCGACCCGATTCAGGTAGTCCGAGAAGTTCCGGAGCACCTCCGTAACCGTCGTCCTGATTCTCATGAAATCATATTGTATGATCCACGAGACACGCGCAACGGGTGGGACGGAACGAGCCCCCGGCCGGGTGCTGCGTCACTGGTCAGAATGACCCCCTGATGTGGTGTCTCCGAAGTTCTGCTGCTATTCGGGACCAGACTTCGGAGACACCACACTCCTTCCACCGCGAGGAGGTCGCCCCGCCCCGCACCGCTACGCGCCCGGGTCCGCCTCCAGCGTGTCCCGCGTCACCCTGGCGGTATCGGGGCGGGGCGGAGCGAGACGCTCCAGGATCGACGCCTTCCTCCGCAGCATCCGGCTCGGCGCCCGTGCCGGATTCGACGTCAGCGGGTGCGGCAGCGTCCCGGCGAGAGCCGCGGCCTGGTCGAGGGTGAGCGACGACGCGGATCGCCCGAAGTAGGCGCGCGCAGCCGCTTCCGCCCCGAAGATCCCGGGGCCCCACTCGGCGATGTTGAGGTAGAGCTCGAGGATCCGGTCCTTCTCCACTCTCCGCTCGAGACGCCGCGCGACGACCACCTCCATCGCCTTGCGCAGCACGCTCCGATCCGTGCCGAAGTAGAGATTCTTGGCGAGCTGCTGCGTGAGGGTGCTCCGCCCCCGGATGTCGGCCCGGTTGGACCACGCGTAGCCGACGGCCCCCGCGAGGGCCCGCAGATCCGAGGCGCTCCGCCACGAGAAGGCGTCATCCCCGGTCCACTCTACCTCCTCGGCCAGCGAGACCCAGTCGATGCCCCGGTGCTCGCGGAAGCGGTAGTCCTCGGCGACCACGACGGCCCGGACGAGGTTCGAGGAGATCGCCTCGAGCGGCCGCCAATCCTGTTGGAGCTCGAGCGACTCGCCCGCGTCGCGGGCCTCGCGAATGCGCTGCTCCATGAGGGCGGTCCGTTCGGGGTTCCGGGTCTGGAGCGTCCACGGATAGGGGATGACGAGGTACCAGAGGGCCAGGCCGATCGCCACGCCCACCGCGAGGAGGGTGAGCCGCCTGCGTGCCGACCCGCCCGCCCCCGCCGAGCTCGCTGCGGAGCCCGAGCCCTCCGATTCAGCGGTACTCCGGGTTTTCATAGCCGAAGCGCTCCCCCTCGCTCCAGGCGCTCCGCTGGTTGCCGTGCGCGGGGAGCCCGCCGGCGTCGCGGTACATCCGGGCGAGGTGGAGGAGGTTCCACGTCATGAAGGTGGCGTTGCGCTGCGTGAACTCGTTCTCCATCCCGACCCGCGATCCGTCCTCGGCCTCGTCGCCGTAGCTGGCCCCGGGCCCGGCCTCGCCGATCCACCCGGCGTCGGCCTGCGGGGGGATGGTGTAGCCGAGGTGCTGCAGGGCGTAGAGGACCCCGGCGGCGACGTGCTTGATGCCGTCCTCATTCCCGGTGACGATGCACCCGCCGACCTTCCCGTAGTAGATGTACTGGCCGCGCTCGTTCAGCTGGCCGCTCATGGCGTAGAGGCGTTCGATGACCCGGGTGCAGACGCTCGAGCGCTCCCCGAGCCAGATGGGGGAGCCGAGGATGAGGATGTCGGCGGCATCCACCCGCTTCCAGAGCCCGGGCCAGTCGTCCCGCTCGAACCCCTCCTCGGTCATGTCGGGCTGCACCCCGGGGGCGAGCTCGAAGTCGACGGCGCGTGCCTCGTCGACCTCGACCCCCTCCTTCCGCATGATCTGGGCCGGGACCTGCAGGAGGAGATCGGTGTGCGAGGGGGTCGGCGAGCGCTTGAGGGTGCAGTTGACGAGGAGCGCGCGCAGATCGGAGTAGTCGGCGGGAGCGTCGGAGGTCGGGGCGTCGGTCATGGGGGGTCTCCCGTGTGGATGGAGTCGTGGATGGAGTGGATCCGGATCTGCCGATCGCGCGACGGCCTCGTCACTTCCGCTGGAGATCGATCCAGGCGTCGAGCTCGCGCTTGATGTTCTCCCACTGCCGCCGATCCCCCTTCAGCGCCCCGGCGATCTCGCGGAGCTTGGAGGTGGCGAAGTTTCGGGCCTGACGAGGCTCGATCCTCGGCGGGAGGGAGAGCTCGCCGCCGGTCACATGGGCGTCGACCACGAAAGGGCCGGGCGCGGCCTTTGCCTGCTCGATCGCGGGGCGAATCCCGGAGACCTCGGTCACCGAGACTCCCTCCCCGCCACAGAGACGGGCGTAGGCACAGAAGTCGATGTTGTCGTTGGCGAGCGCGTCGTAGTTCGGGGCGAGCCCGGCCTCCTCCATCTCGATCTTGACGAAGCCGAGCTCGGCGTTGTTCATCACGATGATCCGGATCGGGAGCTCGTACTCGGCGGCGGTCGAGAGGTCGTGGAGCGACATGTTGAAGGCGCCGTCCCCGACGAGCGCCCAGACCTCGCGGTCGGGATACTGGAGTTGCGCCCCGATCGCCGCGGGGAGCCCGACCGCCATCGAGCCGTGGTTGAAGGAGCCGATCACACGGCGCCCGTCGCGGAAGTTCATGAAGTTGGTGGACCAGATGGCCGAAGTCCCGGTGTCGATGACGAAGATCGCGTCGTCCGAGGCCACGTCGGAGACGGTCCGCGCCACGATCTGCGGGTGCATGACCTTGAAGTCGCGCTCCCCGTCCGAGCTCTCGCACTGCTTGCGCTTCCACTCCAGGAACTCGGCGTTGAGCTCCTCGGCGAAGCTCCCTTCGGTGCGGGCCCGGCAGGCTCCGGTCAGCTCGCGGGCCACCCGCCCGGCATCGCCGTGAATCCCGAGGGTCACGGGGACCCGATTGCCGATGTTCGCGGCGCGGGTGTCGACCTGGATGACCGGCGTGTCGTAGGGGAGGAACCGGGTGTAGGGGAAGTCGGTGCCGAGCATCAGGAGGAGGTCGCACTCCATGACGGCGGTGTAGCCGGAGGGGTTGCCGATGAGCCCGGTGAGGCCGACGACGTTCGGCGCGTCGTGGTCGAAGATGTCGGCGGCGCGCACGGTGTGGGTGATCGGAGCCCGGAGATGCTCGGCCAGCGCCAGCACCTCGTCGCGGGCGCCGCGGCATCCGGCTCCGGCCAGGATCCCCACCTTCTCGACTCCGTCGATCAGCTCGACCGCCTTCTCGATCGCCTCCCGCGGAGGCTCCAGATGCGAGCGCGAGCGGAAGACGGAGTGGACGAAGTCCTCGTTGGCGGCCTTCATCTCGGCGATGTCGGCCGGGAGCTCCACCCGGCAGACCGCCCGCTCGGAGAGCGCGATCCGGAGCGCCCGCAGGATGACCCGGGGGGCCTCCTCGGGGGAGCGGATGACCGCCTGGTAGGCGCAGACGTCCTCGAAGACGCGGGTGAGGTCGACCTCCTGGTGATAGTCGGTCCCGATGTGCTCCACCGGCACCTGCCCGGTGATGGCCAGGACGGGCGAGCGCTCCTTGCGAGCGTTGTAGAGGCCGTTGACCAGGTGCAGCGCCCCGGGCCCGACGGTGCTGGCGCAGACGCCGATGTTCTCGCCCAGCTCGCCCTGCGCGAAGGCGGCGAAGCTGGCGTTCCCTTCGTGCTTCATCTTGACCCACTTCACCTGGTCCTCGGGTTCGCCCTCCTGCTGACCGAGGGCGGTGACCAGGGGGTTCAGGGCGTCGCCGGCGACGCCGAAGATGTGGCGGACCCCTTCGGTGTGGAGGATCTGGAGGAGCTGCTCGGAGACATTCATCGATCTCTCGGCGTGGGGGCGGGCGGCGCGGGCGGGCGGGCGGAGGGCGCGCCTCCGGCACCCTGAATGGATACTCTCTCCCCGGGCGCGGGTTCATCCGGGAGCCCGGTCATGGCGTCGCGCGCCCGGGAAGCAGCTGCGCGATGCTTCGTGCGCCCCCCCGAACCAGGGCGAGCCCCGCCTCCTTCTCTCCGGGACGGATCACCCCGGTGAACCAGACGCTCGTCACGAAGAGGGTGTAGAGCCCGCCACGCAGCAGGATCGCCACCAGCGGATCGAGGTCGGCCGGAATCGCCAGACCCGCCGCGAACACCGCGCCGGCCAGCAGCACGAGTGTCACCACCGGCCGCCACTGGTAGGCGACCGGCCAGAGCTTCCAGGACGCCAGGTAGATCAGTCCGAACCGTACCGCAAAGGCGATCACCGTCGCCACCGCCGCCCCCATCGTCCCGTAGCGCGGGATCAGCAGGAGGTACCCTCCCACCGCGACCCCGGCGCAGATCCAGTTCACCAGGGTGATGACCTCCGTCTTCTCGCGCATGTGGATCCCCACGTCGTGGAAGTCGGTCCACGCCTGGAAGATGTAGGCGACCACGATCATCGGGATCAGCACCCCGGCCGAATGAAAGGAGGCGTCGGACATGATCCGGATCACGTCCCCACCGAAGAGGGCCAGCCCCAGGGCGATCGAGATCAGCGACACATTGGTCAGCACGAAGGCGCGCGCATAGATGACGTCGCGATCGTCGCGATCGGCCATCTCGAACCGAGCCGGCTCCCAGACCGAGGAGATCGGAACCCATCCCACCACCAGGAGGAGGAAGCCGAATTTGTAGGCCAGGCTGTAGATCCCGACCTCGGCCTCTCCCGCCTGCGCCTGGAGGAAGTAGCGGTCCCCGAAGGTGGCGACGAAGGTAGCGACCTGGGTCAGGATGAGGGGCACGCCGTAGCGCAGCAGGCTCGCGGTGGCGTGGGACGAGAAGTGCAGCCCCACCTGCCGCACCAGATACGATCCCAACCAGAATCCCACGATCGCATTCGCGGTCAGCGAGCTGATGAAGACCCCCTTTACTCCCATCTCGGCCCAGACGACCAGGACGAGGTTCATCGAGAGCGCGATGATCAGCTTCGCCAGGTTGGCGATCACGAAGAGGGTGGACCGTTTCCGGACGCGGATATAGGCCAGCGGAGCCACGATCAGACTCGAGAAACCGAGCGAGGCCCCGGCGAGCCGGATCAGAGGTGTGTGCTCGGCGGTGCCGAAGACCAGATTCGAGAGGTAGGGGGCGGCAAGAATCGTCCCGATCGCCACCGTCGCATAACTCAGGGCCAGGATGATCAGCGCGGTCGAGACGACGTGGTCCTTCTCCTCCTGGGTCTCCGCCTTGTGGTAGTAGCGGAAGATGCCGATGGCGATCTTGGCGCCTGCGGCGATCGCGATGATATCCAGCGTCATCTCGATCAGCTCCATGATCCCGTAGTCCGCCGGGGTCAGGTACCGGGTATAGATCGGGAGCATGATGAAGGACACGGCCTTGCTGAGCAGGATGCCCAGTCCATAGACCAGGGTGTGCTTCCCGAAGCTCTTCATGGCGAAGAGTCTGGAGCCGGCGTCGCCCGGGATGGTCCCGGCGGTGCTGCCCCCCGTCACCGGTTCCCTCCGGCGACCATCGGATCCCCCACGGGGCCCGTCCCAGCTCCGGAGCCGGATCGCCGAGTGCCCGCACAGGTCCGGGTACATCTCCGATTTGACATCCGCAGGCGTTCTCTGGAGTCTATATTCTCCCTCAGTCGATGCTCGCTCCGCCAGAGAGGTGTCGCCCCGCCGCTATCCGATGTGCCCGGGGCTGTGGAGCGGCGTCGAACGAGGTGCCCGGGTATCCCGAACCGTCCCTCACCGGTCACTCCATGCCGTCCAGACGTCCGATCATCATCTTCGGCATCGGGAGAAGTGGTACCACCATCTTCCACCAGATGCTCGCCGAGCACCCGAATCTTGCCTGGCTTTCCTCGGTCTGTGCGGAGTACCCGGAGAGACCTGGCCTCAACCGCCTGGTCATGCAGGCACTCGATGTCCCCGGGCTCGAGCGAATCGTGCGGCGGAGGTTCCCCCTCGGTGAACACTACCGTTTCTGGGAGCATTACTCGAATGGATTCTCCGAACCGTGCCGCGATCTCGGGGCGGACGACCTGAGTCACCGGACGAAGCGAAGAATCCTGAAGGCAACCGACACCCTCACCACACAGAAGCGGGACCGCCTGCTGATCAAGATCACCGGATGGCCTCGTACGGGGTTTCTGTCACAGGCGTTCGAGGACGCGGTATTCATCCATGTCCTGCGCGATGGGCGAGCCGTCGCGAACTCGCTGATGAATGTGGATTTCTGGCGGGGCTGGCAGGGGCCGGCCGGATGGCGCTGGGGCCCGATGCCCCCCGAGTACCGGCAGGAGTGGGAGACGTACGACGAATCGTTCGTCGTCCTCGCTGCGATCCAGTGGAAGCTCCTGATGGACGCCGCGGAAGAGGCGAAGCGGAAGCTGGACCCCGAGCGCCTCCTCGAGATCAGGTACGAGGACCTCTGTGCTGCGCCCATTCCCACGATGCGCACGGTCTCCGAATTCTGTGATCTTCCCGCGACCGACAGCTTCGAGCGCAGACTCGGGAAGTTCGACATGACGAACACCAACGACAAATACCGGAAAGACCTCACGCCTGGCCAGCAGGCGGCACTCGAAGCAGTCCTCGCAGGCCACCTCGAGACGTACGGGTATACGCACGACTGACCACACCGGGCCTCGCCACGGCGTGCCATCGTGCACGCTCGACGCCCGTCTCGTCGGTCCGGATCCCCCGCCCTGGTGATCGCCGAAACGGTCCAGCACATCGATCCGGAGGCGATCGGACGGCCCGTCACGACGGGACCAGCAGGCCGGTCCGGCCGGTCGCGAGGCGTTTCGCCACCGAACGGACCGCCTCGTCGTGCCGTCCCGCGTCGGTCCGCCCTGGAGCTCCCGCGACATCGAACGATCGACGCACAAGCTGGAATACGAGGATTCCGTCGAGCTGGCCCGGGTCGAGCCCGGCCTTCGCGGCTCGGGCAGCAAGCAGATCGATGAAGTCCCGGACCACCGGTCCCTCCCGGAAGAGGGAGTGCGGGACCCCGGGGTCCTCCCCCAACCACTGGTCCAGGGTGGAACTGACGAGGGTGAGATCGTCGTAGAGGGGCACCCGGACATCCCCGAAGGTCTCGAAGTCGATCACCCACGGGACCCCGTGGACCTCCAGAACATTGCTCGTCCAGAGGTCACTGTGCTGAGGGGTGGCACGGACCCTCCCCGCTCGGGAGAGGGCGTCCTTCAGCGCGTCCCGGGAATCGGTATCGAGCGCCAGCCTCGTGATCACACTCTGGAGCGTCGGAGCCGCGTCGTCCTCGACCACAACCTCTCCGCCCGGTGAAGAGAGGTCCCGCAGGTATCCGGTCAGGAGCTCGGCGAGCCCACTGAGCACCAGATCGACGCGTGCGCGCAGCTTCCGCGGATCACGCCCCGATATCCTCCGGTCAAGGGGAACGCCATCCAGGAATTCTGCGACCTGCAGCGCGAAGCGACCCGAGGTGACATATCGGACCGCAGGCACCCGGATCGAGGCCGTACGGACAGACCCCAGCCGCTCCGCCACGTCAGCCTCCCTGCGCAGGCCCGGGTCCGACGCAGCACGGCACTTGCAGAACCATCGTGCGCGACCGCGGTGCAGCACGATGAAGTTGAATCCCCATGGCCACCGGGCCCAGGGCGAATCGATGAGGCCGGTCGGCACCGGAGCATTGTTGTGCAGCATCACGATCTCGTCCGAGCGGATCGGACCCTCGACGCCCGCCTCCCGGAGGAGTTCCCGCAACCGGCGGTTCATCGTTGGGCGATGGCATAGTACGCGGGGTACACCAGATTCCGAAGCCCCAGACGCACCATGAACCGGCGGGAGCCCCGGGTCCCTTTCCGCAGATTCGG